>JBOGUG010000432.1:0-6905 GCA_050696115.1 Promineifilaceae bacterium (SeqCode)
GCCCTCCAGGGCCTGACTCAAGAGGCCCAGTTCACGCTCGCGGCCGACCAGCGGCGAGTCCAGCCCCTCAATGCCGCGCAGCCGGCCGGGCTGCTTGCGGGCCGCCAGCACGCGGTAGGCCGGCACCGGCTCTGACTTGCCCTTAACCTCGGTTGGGCCGAGCGGCTGGGTCTCGAACAGCGGGGCCACCAGGCGGTAGGTGTCGTGGGCGATCTGGAGCGTGTCGGGCGCGGCCGTTTGCTCCATGCGGGCGGCCACGTTGACGGCGTCACCCATGGCGGTGTACTCCAGGCGCAGGTCGCTGCCCATTTCGCCAACGACCACCAGGCCGGTGTTGACTCCGATGCGCACATGTAATTCCATGCCGAGTTGCCGGCCGACCCGTTCCTGGTACGGTTGCATCGCCTCCAGGATCTCCAGGCCAGCCAGGACAGCCCGCTGGGGGTCGTCCTCGTGGGCGATGGGCGCGCCGAAGAAGGCCAGAATGGCGTCACCCATCAGCCGGGCCAATGTGCCTTCGAAGCGGTAGATGGGGGCGATCAGGCGCTCGAATGCGCCATTCATGATGTCGGCCCAATCCTCGGGGTCGAGCCGCTCCGCCAGCGCCGTGGAGCCTTCCACGTCGCAGAACAAGATGGTTGCCAGGCGACGCTCGCCGACCATCTGGCCCAGGGCGCGGGCCGCGTTGAGCTTGGCCAGCAGGAGGTCGGGGATGTATTGGTGCAATTGCCGGCCGGCGAGAGGCGCCTCAGCCCGGCCACTTGCCTGGTCTGCCTGCGGGCCCGGCAGCGGCCGGCCGCATTGTTTGCAGAAGCGGGCCTCAGGGCCGTTGGGCGTGCCGCAATGAGGGCAGGCGCGCTCCAAGGGCCGGCCGCAGTTCTGGCAGAAGCGGGCGTCGGCCGGGTTGTCGTGGGCGCAGTGGGGGCAGACGATCATCTATGGCTAATAGAAGCGCCGCTTGGCCAGGCGGAAGTCGGCCGTGCGATCCGACGACCACGGGGCCGGCGGGGCCATGGTCAACTTGCTCAGCGCCAGCAGGATCAAGTCGTAGTTTACCCGCCAGCCGGCGAAATCGCGCCAGGCCTGGTCCCGGTCGGGCTTAAGGGGCACGCCCGCGGCCGCGAACTGGTCATAAACCTGGTCAAATTCGTCGCGGCCGACACTTATCCCAACTTCAGGGTAGGTCGGGTTGTGCGGATAAGGGATGAGATAGAAGTCGGCGATGCGCCGATAGGCCAGGTAACCGGCCCGAATGCACAGGGCCGCCTCGGCGTCATAGGGTATAGCGATCGTCGAAAGGGTCAGCGAGGCCGCGTCGAGAACAACGCCGCCGGCCGTAACCCAGGAATGCTCCGGTTGGGGCGAGCGGAAGAAGACCAGCGCCGAAAGGGTCGTGTGGCTCTCATCAACTTCGGCGAACCACTGTTCCCACCGCTCCCATGTCTGGTGGAGTCGATCCATACCCTGGTTGCGCTGGAAGCGCAGGATCATCTCCACGGCCGAGGGCGGTTGGCCGGCGCGCACCTCCAACATATCTACGAGCGTCTCACGGCGGCTGAAGGCAGCGTACATCGTGGGCAGATAGGCGATCAACAGGGCGATAAGGATCAGCCCGATAGCGGCCTCGGCGAAGGCGAGCACGGTTTGAAACAGGGTTTCGCCGCGGGCAAAGCCGAGAGTCAGCAACGACGAGCCGCTCATGACGAATGCCGTCTGCCAGTTGACGCCGGTGGCCCAAAACATGCCCATGAAGCCGGCCAGCACCAGCAACAGCCAGGCGAGCAGCAGCGCCATCAGGCTCACCGGCGCGTAGTAGGCCATGACGCGATCGCGCGTCGGGTGGTCGGCCGCCCAGCGCAGCCGAAACTCGAACAGTCGGCGCAAATTGAGGAAGACCAGCCCGGCGATCCAGTCGCGCTCGCCCCGCGACAACAACAGCGTGCGCAGGACTGACTTGAGGCTTGCGGCCGTTACCACGACGCCTAAAGCAAAGACGAGCGGTCGGAGGGCGTCAATCACAGGCAGATGGGCTAAACGACTGAGATGAGCGAACCGGCCGGGCCTTTCTCGACATCAATCCGGCTGGGAAAGGCATCGCGCAATTCGTCAATGTGGGTGATGACAAGGATGCGCTCATAGTCATCCTGGATAGCGTGGATGGCTTCGATCAGCCGCTGGCGGCCCTCTGGGTCCTGGCTGCCGAAGCCTTCGTCAACGACCAGCGTTTGCAGGCGGGCGTTGGCGCGGCGGGCGAGCAAGCGCGATAGCGCCAGCCGGATAGCGAAGTCCACCCGAAACTGTTCGCCGCCGCTGTAACTCTCGTACGGCCGTTCGCCGACTTCATCGCTGATGTGGATGTCCAGCGTTTCGCGCTTGCCGTCACCGCTGAGGAGCGCCCGCTGGGTGTTAAAGCCAACCCGCAGCCGGCCGGCAGTCAGCCGGTCCAGCAGCTCATTGGCGGCGTCCTCAATCTCCGGCAGGGCACGCTCGATGAGCAGGGCCTGGACGCCGTCACGGCCGAAAGCCCGCTCCAACTGCCTGTAGCGCCCAACCAGGCGCTGGGCAGCCGCCTTGCGCTCCTTCAACTCGTCAAGCCGACGCCGCTGGTCTGCCAGCACCTCCAGCCTGCCTTGGGCGTGGACAACCTGACGGTTGGCGGCCCGCTCCGCCTCACGCAGGCGGCTGACCTCGGCCGAGATGGCCGAGAGATCGGCGCCTCCTGTTATCAGGCGCTCCAGCTCGGTCTCGGCCGCTGCCAGGTCGTCCGCGGCGCTCTCTACGAGGGCCTGCTGAGTGGCTATCTGGCCCTCTAACTCCATGAGGCGTGGCTCCAAAACGGCGACGGCCGTCTCGGCGTTCTGCAGCGCCAGGAAGGCGTGTGGGGCTTGGCTCAAAGCGGCTCTCTGCTGGCGGGCGGCGTCGTGCGCGGCCGGGTCATATTCCAGGGCTGCCAGCCGGCCTTCCAGCGCTACCAACGCGGCGCGGGCCTCAGGGGCGTAGCTGCCTTCGTCTAGTGCCAGCGCCAGCCTGACAAGCTCAGCCTGTTGGCCGGGTGTTTCGGCCGCGCCTTCCCAAGCTGCCATGGCCTGCCCGATTTCGCTCAGGCGGGCCTCGGCCTGAGCGAGGACGCGCTCTTGGGCGGCTCGCTGTTCCTCCAAGGCTCCCTTTTCCTCCTGGGCCGCCTCAATGCGCGCCAGTTCTGCTTGCTGCTCCTCAAGCGGGCCCTGCTCGGCCAGCGCGGCCGTAATCTCGGCCAGCCGGGGCGCGCCAGCCCCGCGCCACTCTTGCAGCTGGTGGTCGAGCAGGCCGGATCGGTTGGCCGCTTGTCCCTGGCGCTCTTCAAGCTGGCGCTGGGCCGCTTCACGCGCCCCCCGCCGCGTGACGGACTTCTCCAGCTCGGCCGCCTCTGCGGCCAGCGCCTCAAGGCGGGCCATGTTTTCCCGGTACCGGTTGCCCTGTTCCGTTCCCTGGCGCTGCAACTCTTCGAGGGCCTGGCGGCGATGGGCCTCGCTCAATGCCTGGCCGCACAGCGGGCAGGCGCCTTCCCCGCCCGCTTTGAGTTGATCAATGCGCGCTTTAAGCTCTTTCATCGCCTGATCCAGGCGCGGCTGCTCCGCCTGGCGGGTGGCGCGCTCGCTCTTGACGGCCGTCAGGCGCTCTTGCCTCTGGCCAAGCTCGGCCAGCTCGGCCGCGCCCTGGGCCAACGCGTCCGCCAACTGCTTTAATCGGCCCGCAAGGTCGGCCTTTTCTGTCACCAGGCCCTGTATCCGGCCGGCTTCGGCCTCCAGCCGGCTCTGCTCTTCTAGCCGGCTGGTGCGCGCCGCGACCAGTTGCGCCAGGCTGTTGCGCAAGTCGCGCCAGGCGGCTTCTTGGGCCGACAGCTCGGACAGCCGGGCTCGAATTTCTTTCAGGCGGGAGGCGGCCTCGGCGGCCGCCGCCTGCCGGCCGGCGCGCTCTTGGCGCATGGCGCCCACCTGGCGTTCCAGGCGCTGCAATTCTCCGTGACGCTCCTCCAGGCGCGTCTGGGCCTTCTGGAGAGCCAACTCATGCGGCCGGCGCTCGGCCAGCAGCGCGTGGTAGCTGTCGGCCGTTGCCTGCCAAGCGCCCAGTTCTTCGCCCAGGCGCAGCCAGGCTTCATGCTCGGAGCAGATGGCGGCCGCGCCGTCCAGCAGCGGCTGGTAGCCAGACCGCTCTTCCTTAGCCTTGACGTGGCTGGCACTCAGGCCGTCTAATTGTCGCTGGCTGCGCTCCAGCATTTCGCGCAGATTTTCAACCGCCTGGCGCTGCAAATTCGTGATCGCTTCCTGTTCGCGCGCGTGCTCCAAGAGGGTTTCTTGCAGGGCGAGCTGATCGCACAGGCGCGCCAACCGCTCCTGCGCCAGCGCCAACTCGGCCTGGCGTTCGCCCTCCTCGGCCAACTCAGCCTCGATGTCGGCGAGTTGGACGGCAATTAATTTGGACTCTAGTTCCTTTTGTTTGCGCCGTTCGGCGGCCGCTTCGCGGTAACGCTCCCACTCCGTGACGCCCAGCAGCTCCGCCAGGATGGTCTTGCGCTGGGCAGGCGTCGCAGTCGTGAACAGGTCGGCTTGTCCTTGCAAAAGGAAGCTGGCGTTGATGAAAATATCATAGCGCATGCGCAGCAGCCGTTCGATGGCGGCCTGGGTATCTCGGATGCCGCCTTCGCTGAGCGAGCGCCAGCCGGCCTCGGCGGCCGCGATCTGGAAGTCCAGGCTGGCGGGCTTTTTCTGCTGCTTGCGCCGGATGACGCGATAGCCTTGACTCTCCAGCTCGAATGTAAAGCGCACCTCGGCCGCCTCACCCCTAGCGGCCGCCAGCCGGTTGATGACGTCGTCGTCGTTCCGGCCGCGGGCGCGGCCGAAGAGCGACCAGGTGATAGCATCCAAAAGGCTCGACTTTCCGGCCCCGTTGGGGCCCGAGATGCAGGCCACGTGAATGGCGTGAAAATCCAGCATTGCCGGCTTTCGGTAGGAGAGGAAGTTGGTCAGTTCCAGGCGCAGCGGGATCATTCGGCCAGGATCTCCGCGGCCAGCCTCTGGAGCGTAACAACTTCCGCCTCATCCAGCTCAGTCGTTTTCCAATAGACCTCAAGGAGATCGGCCGGCGACATTCCCTCAACGTCCAGTCCTTCGCCCAGCCGGCTGCGCGGGCCGCCCTGAGGCGTTTTCAGGATGTGGACGGAATGGGCTGGCTCCAGATAGGCGAATATGGCCGACTCATCTAACAGCGGTTCCCACTCGCGCGGGTAACTGAGCTGTACCCGACAAATCGCGCCGGCAACCTGAGCCGTCTCCGGCAGTTGGGCCAGGATGTCGGTCATCAGGCTGTCGGCCGCCCGCGTCTCCGGCCGCAAGTCCAGGTGCGGCCGCGTCTTGAGAGTCACGAATTCCCAACTGGCGCGTCCTTTCTCGATATCCGCCAGGACAAAGCCCTTCGTCTCTCTGGCTTCGCCGAAGTTGATGCGCTCAATGGAGCCGGGATAAACGACCGGCGGCCGGCTGCCTCGGTTGAGTTCCTGGTGGCAATGGATGTGGCCCAGGGCGACGTAATCGAAGCTCGCCTGCTTAACCACGGCCGGCGACAACACCAGCTCGTGGCCCAACATGACAGTCCGCTCGCTGCCGTAGGCCGCTCCCCGAATGGTGGCGTGGGCCGTGAGGATCAGCGGCAGGGTCGGATCGGATTGCTGGAGGAGGCCCTCAATCCGTTCCTCGACGCGCTCCTCAATCGCCTGGTGGATCTCGTCCAGGGACTTGCCGGCCACATCCTCGCGAGTCATCAACGCGCTGCGCGTGATCCAGGGTACCGCCAAAATCTGGAGCGGCAGCCCCAAGTCGCTCGGGCTAAATAGGCGAATGCGGTCGGCGACGTGAATGTGGGGCACGCGCAGGGTCTCAAATTCGTGCAGGGTGTGAGCCCGGCCGGCGGCCGGCATCACGTCGTGGTTGCCCACCAGCAGCAGGGTGGGAATGCCGGCCTGCGACAGGCGGATGATGCGCTGCCCCCAGGCCTTCTGAAAGGTCGGCTGCGGGTTGCGATCCTTATAGGCGTCTCCGGCAAATAGCACCAGGTCAACCGGCGTGCTGATGGCTGTGTCAACGATTTGATCGAGCGATGCCAGAAAATCCATGACGCGCACTGGTAGGGCGGTGGCCGGATCGTGGCGGCCGAAGTTGGCGATGTCTATATGGGCATCCGCAAAGTGCAAGATGCGCAGTGGTCTGGGATCAGGCATGGTTCATCACGTACGGCCGGGCACGCTCGGCCTCAGTGCACGAGAATCGGGCCGACGCCACCCCTCAGCCCGCGACCCAAATGTGGTACGGCTGGGTCTGCGGATCGCTGCCTACAGGCGGGAAAACCCGCTCAACAAAGATATAAAAGCGGCCGGCAGCCAGCTCAAAAGGCAGCACTTCATCGTTGTGGCCGATGTTGTCGCTGGTGGCGCGCCAAAGCTTGTTGCTGTTGTACAGGCGGAAATTGTAATCACTGCCAACGGGGATATTGGTCAGGGAAATAGTCAGCTGGCGGGGGCTGGGCACGTCGAAGAAATAGACGTCAATGTAGTCTTCGGGGCCATAAAAGCTGCCGGACACGGTCAGGTTGAGCGGCAGGCCGCGAGCCTCGTCCAAGGTGTCGTCCGGCTCGCCGGAGGGGTCGTCGTAGGCGATGATCGGGCCGAAGTCGTGGCGGCTAGGCAGGAACAGGCGCTCGACCAGATTGAGGACGTTGTCGCCGCCGGCCGTGTCGCGGTGGCCGCCGATGGCCCACAAGTAATCGCCCGCGAAGCCGCCGCGCGGCCAGCCGCGCGCCGGCCGGCTCGGATCGATCGTGATGTCCGTGCCCAGGTCGTAGCGCACGTCCAGGGGCACCCAACTGTTGGAGGC
>JBOGUG010000433.1:0-1424 GCA_050696115.1 Promineifilaceae bacterium (SeqCode)
GGGCTGGCCTTGGCCCCGCTGGCCGCGCTGCTCTTCCGGCGCCGGTAAGTATGTAGGTCGGATCCACCTCCCGGAGGTTGTTGCAAGACCTCCGGGAGGTTTGTAACTGCTAAGACCTCGGAGGTTAAGCGAGCCTCCGAGGTCTTAGCGGCGCACTTTTTCGGCTATAATCCGCACCTATGGAGGCGGCGCCAGCGGGCCTGGCGCCGGGTCAGGCAGCGGATGAGTGTCACCGACGAGATCAAGGCGCGGCTGGACATCGTAGAATTGGTGTCCGAGTATCTGCCCTTGCGCAAGTCGGGCAGCTCCTACTCCGGCTTCTGCCCCTTTCACCCCAACAGCCGCACCCCTGCCTTCGTGGTCTTCCCCGACAGCCAGAGCTGGCGCTGCTTCGGCGCCTGCGCCGAGGGCGGCGACGTCTTCTCTTTTGTTATGAAAAAGGAGGCCTGGGATTTTAAGGAGGCCCTGGCGCGGCTGGCCGAACGGGCCGGCGTGGCCCTGTCCGAGCCCAGGCCGGAGCAGAAGGAACAGGCGGCCGCCGAAGCCCGCCTGGCGGACCTCCTGGCGGCCGCGGCCGATTACTATCACCAACTATTCCTCCACGCCCCCCAGGCGGCCGGCGCGCGCGCCTACGTCGAGGGACGCGGCCTGAGCGCCGAAACCGTGACCACCTTCCAGTTGGGCTACGCTCTGGATTCCTGGGACGCCGGCCGCAACCACCTAAACGCCCAGGGCTATGACGACGAGGCGCTGACGGCGGCCGGCCTGCTGACGGTCAACGAGGAGAAGGAGAGCCGCTACGACCGCTTTCGCGGCCGGCTGATGATCCCCATTCGCGACGCCGGCGGGCGCACGGTTGGCTTCGGCGCCCGCGCTCTGGACGCCGAGGCGGTGCCCAAATACTTGAACTCGCCCCAGACGGCCGCATTTGACAAGGGCAAGACGCTGTTCGGGCTTGACTTGGCCCGGCGGGCCATCCGCGAGGCGCGCCAGGCCGTGGTCGTCGAGGGCTACCTGGACGTGATGCAGGCCTGGCAGGCAGGATACCGCAATGTGGTGGCTCAGATGGGCACGGCCCTGACCGAGGCCCAACTGCGGCTGCTGAAGCGCTACACCCGCCGCTTCGTGATCGCCCTGGACGGCGACGCGGCCGGCGCCCAGGCCACGCTGCGCAGCTTGGAGGTGGCCCGCGGGGCCTTGGCGGGTGAGGACGAAGCCGGCTTCGACGCCCACGGCCTGGTGCGCCACGAAAGCCGGCTGGAGGCCGACATCCGTGTCGTCACGCTGCCGGCCGGCACTGACCCCGACGAGCTGATTCGCGACGATCCGGCCGCCTGGCCAGGGTTGGTCGAGGCGGCCCGGCCAATTGTGGCCCACGTCATTGAGGTGGTCACGGCCGGCCTTGACCTGAGCGACCCTAAGGC
>JBOGUG010000434.1:0-8215 GCA_050696115.1 Promineifilaceae bacterium (SeqCode)
GTCGTCGGCCAGCGCGTTGACCACGCCGCCGGCCAACAGGCCCAACAGGCCAAAGGCCAGGCTCAACCAAATCACAAGCTGGGCAGGATGTCCAGGACGTCGGCCGCCAGGTCGTAGCGGCCGAAGACGGGGATCATGTACACCCCCTGGACGAGCGGCCGCAGCGCCTGGAGGATCTCCTGGGCGATGCGCACCCCCTCCTGCTGCTGGTCGGCTGCTCCGCCCATGCGCTGGCGCACCGCATCGGGAATGGTAATGCCCGGCACTTCGTTGTGGAGAAATTCGGCATTGCCGCTATTGTAAAGGGGCTGGATGCCGGCCACAATGGGAAGGATTGGCTCACCGTACTCCGCCTGGTAATAGGCAATGAAGTCGGCCGCCGTCGCCGGGTTGAAAACGGGCTGGCTTAGGGCGAAGTCGGCCCCGTTCCTGGCCTTCTTGCGTAGTAGGCGCGCCTCCCGCCTCACGTCGGCCGGCTCCAGGTTAACCGCGCAGCCAACCGTGAAGGTCGTGGGCTGGTCAATCCTCTTTCCGGCCTGGTCCAGGCCGCTGTTGAAGCGCTGCTTGATAAGCTGAATGAGGCCGGTGGGCACGATGTCATAGTTGTCCATCGCCTCGGGGTAGTCCCCGATCTGGGTCGGGTCGCCCATCACGACGAACAAGTTGCGAATGCCTAGGGCGTGGGCCGCGAGCAGGTCGCCCTGGACGCGCAGCAGGTTCCGGCCGCGGGTGGGAAAATGGAGCACCGCCTCTAGGCCGACGTCATTTTGGATCAGGTGAGCGGCCGCCCAGGCGCTCATGCGCATGCGCGCCAGCGGGCTATCGGCCACGTCAATAAACTCGGCCCCGGCCTCCTTGAGCATCTGTGCCCCGGCCAGCAGGCGCTGGGCGGCGATGCCCCGTGGCGGGCTCATCTCGACCGTTACCACGAAGCGGCCGTCCTCCAAGCAGCTCTGCAAGCGCGTCGGCCGGTCGGCCGCGCCGGCTGCCGGCCGAGGCGCGGCGCCTTTAATGCGCACGGCCGGGGCGCCACCTTCACCGGGCGTGTCAAGGGCAACGCGCATGGCCCGGATGTGGCTGGCCGTCGTGCCGCAGCAGCCGCCGACCAGGTTGGCGCCAACCTCAATCAGGGCGCGCGTGAAGTCCGCAAAATAATCGGCCGTCGCCGGGTAATGCAGCCGGCCGCCGTCCAGCTGCTGGGGCCAGCCAGCGTTGGGGGCAGCCGCCAGCGGAAGACTGGGCAAGAGCTCGCGCAGGCCCGCAATCAGGCGCAGGATCTGCACCGGCCCGCCGCTACAGTTGACCCCGGCCGCATCGACGTCCATCTGCTTCAGCCGCTCGGCCACCACGGCCGGCGTGTCGCCCAGCACCGTCCGGTCGTCGCGGGTAAAGGTCATCATGGCGATGATGGGCAGGTCGGGCGCGACCTCTCGGGCGGCCGCCACGGCCACCTCTAGCTCCTTGATGTCCGGGATGGTCTCCAGAACCAGCAGGTCAACGCCGCCCTCGGCCGAGCCTGGCGGCGGGCAGGCCAGGGCCTGCACTTGTTCGGCCACGGCGGCGTGGGCCTCGGCCGGCTTGACCCGGCCGAGAGGGGCTAAATGGACGCCCAACGGCCCGACAGAGCCGGCCAGCAGCACCGGCTTGAAAGCGCCAGCTATGGTTCGCCGGGCCAAGGCGACGGCCGCTTGGTTAATGGCCGCCACCTCATCTTCCAGACCATGCTGGGCCAGCTTGAAGCGGTTGGCTCCAAAGCTGTTGGTCTCGATGATGTCTGAGCCGGCGTCAATGTAGGCCCGGTGGATGTCGGCCACCAGGCCCGGATTGCTGCGGTTTATGGCGTCGAAACAGTCATCAATGGGAATGCCGCGGCTATGCAGCACCGTGCCCATGGCGCCGTCCAGCAGCAGGGGACCCTGCTGCAGTCGGTGGCGGAAGGACCGGCGGTCCATTATTCGTAGAACAGCTCTTGGATGAGTGGGCCTATCGTTTCGTTTATGGGAACCAGCACGCTGGCCCCAGCATCGGTACGATAACTGGTAACGTACTCCTGGTCAAGCACTTCACTGCGGATATCGTCGCTCTCAATGTCGTTGCCGATGCGGGCCAGGTCAAGCATGTCTGCCAAGCTCAGGTCCGTGAAGATGCCTTCGTTGACGCGCTCGTAAAGTCCGGGCGCCTGGCGCAGCAGCACAACCGGCCCCATGCCTGCCAACTTGTCGCGGATCGCCAGCATCACCTGCTGCTGGCGCCGAGCGCGGAAAAAGTCGTTGTCCTGATGGCGGGTGCGGGCGTACTTCAGCGCCAGCTCGCCATCCATGTGTACCTGCCCGGCCGGGATGTAAAGCGGATCAAAGCCATATCCCATATCCGGGTAGCTGGGGTCGTAAATCTCGTAGGGCACGTAGATGTCTAAGCCGCCGATGGCGTCAATGCCCCTGATTACAGCGCCGAAATCCACCAGAAAGTAGTGATCAAGAGGCACGCCCAAGTTGTACTCGACGGTGCGCATGGCCAATAATGCGCCGGCGGCCGCGTCGCCCCCGTCGCGGCCGCCGTACACCATGGCTGTGTTGATACGGTCCCGACCATGGCCGGGGATGACCACGTACAGGTCGCGGGGAATGGACAGAATGGAGGCGGTCTTGTCCTCCAGATCGACCGAAACGATCATCATCGAGTCGGTACGGGATATAAACGGCTCGCCCGGCCGGCGGTCAATGCCCAGCACCAAGACGTTAATCCGGTCGCTCTCCTCGGCCGCAGCCGCGCTGGTGGGGATCAGGGTTGGGGTCGGCTCGCCCGGCAGCGGCGTGGGCAGCACCACAGTGCCAACTTGGGGCAGGGGGGTCAGATCCACCTCGGCAACTTGCTCGGCCGCTTCGGCCAATGGGTTGATCGGCCGGTTTAGATAGGCCTCGGCCGACAGGTAGGCAAACAGCGAGACCGTGACGCCCGTCACGGTCAGGGCCACGACCAAGATCAAACTGAACCACAGAGGCAAGACCGAACGTCTGCGATTGTTGCTCATGCGCACTCCTCACTGAACCAAACCCGATTATATCCCCCTAGAGGTACAGGAGAAGATACATTTCTACCGGTTTACCAACGCTCCTAAGACGATTCGGCGGCTATTTTGGTTCCTTGACTGAAGCGGGTGGTTAACAGAGCAGAAGAGGTTGATTAGCGGGCGGGCTGCGTTGCCCGCCGGGTTAATTGGGGTGACCTCCTACCCGGCCGGCCTCAAGGGCGCCGGAAGGCGTACATCACCTGTTTATCAAGCCGCCGGATTTGCGGGCTGAAGTCTTGACCTGAGCTCAGCTCACCGCCTGAATGGGTTGCGACCAGCTCAAGGCCCGCCGCGCTGGCGTCCGCGACCGCTTCGTGGTGGCCATAAATATGATAATAGACCAGGCCGGCCGTAGGGGTCAGGCTCACTTGGCGGATGCGCGTATCGCCCACTTCACCCCCAGCCAGGCGAAGCTTCCGTCCCAGATCCAGCCAACCGGTCAATGTCCGCCAGCGAAGAGCACGGGCCAGGCCGCGCAAGTGCCAGCTCATCTTTCCCATGCCGCCGCGCCCCGAAGCCAGCAGCCGGTCGGCCGCCATATCAGGTAACGCCCGCCTGTCGGCGAACGGTTCGCCTTGCCCGTTGCGCCCCAGGCCCAGCCGCCCAGCCGCTTTACGCCCGCCCCAGTACAGGTAACAGCGGAAGGCCGGCGCCAGGTTGTCCAGGCCGAGGATCAGGACGCCGCCTGGCCGGAGCACTCGCGCCACTTCGCGGAAGACCAGGCGCCGGTTCGCCCGACCAGAGACGTGCTGCAAGGCTGCGATCAGAATCAGGACGAGGTCAAAGTAGCTCGTTTCCAGGGGGATGGCTCGCAAGTCCGCCTGCACCCAGCGTGGCTCCAGCCCGTGTTGCCGGCCGAGCTCGCGTGCGGCGCTCAACATTTCCTTGCTAATGTCCAGCCCGGTTACCCGGTAGCCGCGCGGCTCAAGGGCGATGCTAGCCCGGCCGCCACCACAGCCCAGGTCCAACACCTCTCCGGCCGGCGGCGCATAGCGCGCCAACATCGCTTCTTCGCCAGCCTGGAGACCCTGCGAGCTGAACTGGCGCCAGAAGCTGACCACCTCAGGCTGCCTGTACTTCTCGGCGACATCCATTAGAGGAGTATAACATGCCTATGGGGCAGCAACCGGAGGCAGGGCCGATAAAACAGAAAAAATTGATAAAAACCTCCCGGCCGGGGTATAATTGGCGTATGTCGCTCGACCGTTTCGGCCGCAACATCAACTACCTGCGCATTTCGCTCACCGACCGCTGCAACCTGCGCTGTGTTTACTGCATGCCCGAAGACATGACCTTCCGGCCGCGTAAGGAGCTACTCCAGGACGAGGAGATATCCCGCCTGGTGAAGCTCTTTGCCGGGCTTGGCTTCCGCAAGATCAGGCTGACAGGCGGCGAGCCGACCGTGCGCGCCAACGTGGTTGACATTGTGCGCGACATCGCCCAAACGACGGGCATTGAGGCCGTCGCCATGACCACCAACGGCCTGCTGCTGGAGCGGCTTGCCCGGCCGCTACAGGAGGCCGGCCTACAGCGGGTTAATGTCAGCATTGACACCCTCAACCCGGAAAAGTTCAAGACCTTGACCCGCTGGGGAGATGTCCAGGACGTGTGGGCCGGCATCCACGCCGCCGAAGCGGCCGGCTTGCAGGTCAAGCTGAACGCCGTCGTCGTCCGCGGCTATAACGACCAGGAAGACGCCGTTGATCTGGCCCGCTTGACCCTTTTCCAGCCCTGGCAGGTGCGCTTCATCGAGATGATGCCCTTCGGCGAGGTGGCCGACTTCCAGCAGGCAGGCGTGGTCAGCGAGGACGAGCTCAAGGCGACCATCAGCCGCAGCCTCGGCCCGCTCACGCTGCTAAATGAGGGCCGGTTAGACGGAGAGGCGCGCCTTTACCAACTGGAGGAGGGCCTGGGGGCCCTCGGCTTCATCAGCTCGGTGACCCAACCCTTCTGTGCCGCCTGCAATCGGGCCCGGCTGACGGCCGACGGCCGCCTCCGGCTGTGCCTGCTGCGGGATAAAGAGTTTGACCTGATCGCCCCCATGCGTGCGGGCGCCAGCGACCAGGAGCTGGTGGCGCTCATCGAGAAGGGAATTTGGTGGAAGCCGTGGGGCCATGGCTTGGCCCACGACGTTATTCCGCTACAGCGGGTGATGTCTGAGATCGGCGGCTAGCGCCGTCCGGCCCGGCCGGGCCAAGCGCCGGCCGCTCCGCTTCGTCCTGGGCAATTCCCCAACTGCGCTCAACTAAATACAGCGGCCGCCCCTTGACCTCGTCGTAGATTCGGCCGAGATACTCACCGATGATGCCCAGCGAAATGAGCTGGACGCCGCCCAGGAACAGCACCGCCACCAGGGTGGTCGCCTGGCCGGCCAACTCCTGCCGGCCGGAGAGGCGCAGCAGCACCACGCCTACGATTGCAATCAGGCTGAGCAGGGCGATAGCAAAACCCAGGTAGGTCGCTAGTTGCAATGGGAAGTACGAAAAGCTGGTGATCGCATCCACGGCAAAGGGCAACATCTTGCGCACGCTCCCGAACTTTGACTTGCCGGCGAAGCGAGGGTGGCGCTCGTAAACCACGCCGGTTTGCTTGAAGCCTACCCAGGGCACCATGCCGCGCAGGAAGCGGCTGCGCTCCGGCATCCGCAAAATGGAATCCACTACGCGCCGATCCATGAGCCGAAAGTCGCCCGTGTCCACCGGGATATCCACGCTGGTGATGCCCCGGATAAGGCGATAAAAGCCCTTGGCGCTGACGCGCTTGAACCAGGTCTCCCCAGCGCGATGGGAGCGCTGGCCGTAGACGACCTTATACCCCTGGCGCCATTTGTCTATCATGGCGGGCATGACCTCAGGCGGGTCTTGCAGGTCGGCGTCGGTCAGGATGATCGCCTGGCCCTGGGCGTGGGCCAAGCCGGCGGTCACGGCCTCCTGGAAGCCGAAATTGCGCGAAAAGCTGAGGCCCTTGACGCGGCCGTCCTGCTGGTGAAGCTTGGCGATGATCTCGGCCGAGCGATCCTGGCTGCCGTCGTCCACCAGGATCAGCTCCCAAGGCTCGGCCAGCGAGTCCATGACCGCCGCCAGGCGCCGGTACAACTCTGGCAGGGCCTGGTCCTCGTTGTAGACCGGGACGACGATGGAGAAAACGGGCTTCATGGGGTGCCAAGCGCCATGTTGAAGGGCCTTGCCATAGTTATACACGCCCGGCCGCCAACGGGCATCAACGGTTAATCAACGGCCGGAATTTTGGGTTCGGGGAACTTCTGACATTGCCGGCCGCTTTTGCAGGGTTGACGCCTGCTGCATTCCCCTTCCGGACTTGGCAAAGCTGAGGCGCCGCTGAGACCGCGCTCACAGGGGTCGATTATCAGTCCAGCCCCAAATCGAGCACCGCCATCAAGCCAACATGATCCGAAGGGTAAAGCGTGGGATCGCCGGCCGCCGGCCGGCGGCAAATGATCTGGACCGACCCGACCCTGGCGGCCGCGGGCGAAAGGAAAATGTAGTCCAGCGTGCCCGCCCAATCATCGGGCCGCTCAGCCAACGCTGTGGGGAAAGTCGCCAGAGGCTCATGGCCCCAGGCCAGCTCAAATGCCGAACGGTACATCTGCTTCATGTAAGCGATGGCCGGCCCGGCCGGCGTTTCGTTGAAGTCGCCGGCCACGGCCTGGAGGTCGGCCGCGTTGTGCCGGTTCAGCCAGCCGGCCAGCGCCATGACCTGCTCCAGGCGCGCCTCCTGCTCGGCTCTGGGGTGATGCAGGTGGACGGCGACGAAGTCAAACGTGTCGCGCGGAGTGAGGGCGACATTGGCCCGCAGGGCCACCCGGCCACCGTAGCCTAGGCCGTACGCGTCGTGGGAAAGGATCGGCAACCGGCTCAGGATGGCGACTCCTTCGTGATAGCCGTTGATCAGATGGCGCTTACGGGCCTGGGCTAGCTGGTATGGGCGCCCGCCCTGGGCCGCCTCCAGCCGGCCGTTGATCTGGCCCTGTAGCCAGAGCGCCTGGCGGCTCGGACGGTGTACTTCTTGTAGGCTGATCAGATCGGGCTGCAAGGCTAACAGCTCGGCCACGATCAGGCCGCGCCGCTCCGCCCAACGATCCAGGTTCAGGCGTAAATTCAGGCTCGCCAGCGCCAGGCGCATCTCAGCCGGCCGGCGTCACCCACACTTCGGCCGTGCCCACCAGTCGCAGCCGATCTTCGCTGAGCGTTGCCACTCGCAGGCTGTAGCGCACGCTCACGTCGCCGCGCAGCCGGCCGGCCCAGATGAGCGAGTCGCCCAGGGCACGGTAGGGGTAACCGCTGGTGCCGCCCAATTGGGCGCCCTGATCGGCCTGGCCAACGTACGTCAGCGTGGCGCCTGGCACCCGGCCGCCGGCCGGCACGCTGAACTCGACCGGCAAGTTGTCGAAGCGGATCGGCCCTTCGAGGGGGATTGAGGGGTCCAGTTCGACCGGGATTGGGTTGAAAATAGTGATCTCTACCGGGCCGCCCACCAAGATATCGTCGCTAATGAAGGTGGGCGAGATGCGCAGGTTGTAGTTGCCGATGACCCCGGGCGCTATGACGCCCTTCCAGGCAAAGGAATCCCCAGCCCGTTTAGCCGCTGCCAGGCCGTCCAGGCTTACGTTGTAAACATTGCCATCTCGGCCGACGTAAACCATCTGCGTGCCCGGAACCCGCTCACCCGGCGACAGGCTCGCGCTATACAGCGGTGTGCTGAAGCTGAGCATGTCGCCCGGGACCGGGGTCGGCTCGTCATTGCCTCCAAAGGGGCCTTCGCCGTCGGCCGTGAAGGCGCAAGCCAGCCCGGCAAGTAGCCAGGCGGCCGTCAACAGCGCCACGCCCAAGCGCGTCGGCTGTGATCGGGGCCGGCGGCCGCCACCAGTGTAGTGCCCAGCCATCGGCCGGCATTCTACCACACTTTGCCGGCCGGCCCGCCCGCTGCGGCAATCATCTTCTCCTAAGCCTTTGTCACTGCGCCGGCCAAAAATGGGTACAATGACCGCCGGCCGGTTGCGCATGGGCCCGACATGACGCGCCTGCGGCCGCGCCCAGAACTGCAAGGAGCTTACGTGGAGGAATATGTGAAGCGCCTAACACTGTCAATTACCGTCATCGTGGCGGCCGCGCTGGCCGCCTGCAC
>JBOGUG010000435.1:0-8486 GCA_050696115.1 Promineifilaceae bacterium (SeqCode)
ACCCCAGCGTCAGGGCCACCAGCACGGCCACACTATAGAAGTAGGCGGCCGACGACCCCATCGCCACCAGTACGTCCATATTGGCGCTGCCATTGCGCAGGCTTTTGTACGCGCCGGTGTAATAATCCCAACCGACGTAGAACTGCACCGGCGTCGCCAGGGCCAGGAAGAGCCAGTTCACCCAGCTGGCGTGGGCCCACATGCCCAGCAGGCCCAGGTCGCGGGCCATGCTGAGGGCCAGCAGGGGGGCCGTGAAAAGCGCCCCGACCAAAAAACGCCGCTCCTGGTGGCGCACCTCGGCTTGGCGGGCGGCCGCCTCGCGGTCCTCGAGCGCCTCGCCGGCGGCCGCCTCGACCACGTCGTAGCCGGCCCGGCGCACGGCCGCCACCAGCTCGGCCCGCGTGGCCCGGCCGGCGTCAAGCTCGACCGTCGCTTTGTCGCTGGCCAGGTTGACCGTGGCCGCCACCACCCCGTCCACCCGCTTGAGGGCGCGCTCGACGTTGGCGGCGCAGTTGGCGCACGTCATGCCCAGGATGGGCAGCGTGAGTTGGGTTGCTTCTGGCATCGGTTTCGGCCGGGCGGGCTGCGCCGGGCCTGTCGGCCTAGTTCAGTTGCAGCAGCTCGGCCGGCGGGTAATTGATCTCGCGCAGGGTGGCGGCGATCTGCTCCCAGCTGGCCGGCTCGTTCCATTCCACCGTCACCCGCCGGCTGTCCATATCGGCCGTCACCCGCTCCACGCCGGGGATGTCCCCGACCTCCATTTCAATGGTGTGGGTGCAGTGGCCGCAGTGAATGGCGGGCACGCTAAAGGTCTTGCTTTGCATGGGGGATCTCCTTGGCTGAAGAAATGGCCTAATTGCTGATCGAAAAGACGCTGGTCACCTCGCGCAGCACCCGCTCCCGCTCCTCCGGGTCGTCGCCTTGAATGGCGGCCGTGACGCAGCTGTGCAGGTGGTTGTCCAGGATGAGGGTGCTGACCTTGGTCAGCGCCGCCTGGACGGCCTGGATCTGGCGGATGACGTCAATACAATAGCTGTCGTCGGCGACCATGCGCTGGACGCCGTTCAGGTGGCCGGCCGCGCTGGCCAGCCGCCGGCCGACGGTTTCTTTGGTGGCGCTGTCCATCTTCACGCTCCTACCCCTCCCCCCTGGGTGGGGATGCGGGCAATATTATAGCCGCCCCGGCCGGGATGTCAAGGGCCGAGCGGCTGCAGGCGGAGCTCAGGCTGCTGGGGCGGGTGGCTAAATGCCGGCCCCGGCCGGTATAATGTCCCAGCAGGCGCAATCCAACTGCGCCGCGCCGGGAGCGGTATGCAACCAAACCTGCTCGACCAACTTGAGGGCAAAATCGAGCCGATCTTCGCGGCGCTTGCCGCTGGCGTCAGCCTGCAGCGGCCGGACGGCGCGCTCGTCTACGCCAACCCGGCCGCCGCCCGGCTCATCGGTTACCCTTCGCCCCAAGCCCTGCTTGAGGCGTCCCTGACCGAGATCACGGCCCGCTTCGAGCTGTCCAATGCGGATGGCCGGCCCTTGGCGGCGGCCGCTTTGCCCGGCCGGCGCGCCCTCCAGGGCGACTCGCCGCCGGAAATGGCCGTGCGCTTCCGTGGCCGGCAGACAGGCCAGGAGCGTTGGTCGGCCGTTACTGGCTGCCTGCCTAGCCGCCGCTTTTCGGCTGGAACTGGTAACGGGAAGACGAATCTATGTGCAGAAACATCAAGACGCTGTTCAACTTTGAACCGCCGGCCGGCGAGGACGAGATCCGCGCCGCCGCCGTGCAGTTCGTGCGCAAGATAAGCGGCTTTAATAAGCCGTCCAGGGTGAATGAGGCTGCCTTCTATGCGGCCGTGGACGAAGTCACCGCCAGCGCCGGCCGCCTGCTCGCCGCTCTCGAATCGAGCGCCGTGCCCAAGAGTAGGGAGGCCGTGGCCGCCAAAGCGCGGGCCCGCGCCGCCCAAAGGTTCGGCCGTTGAGCGCGCTCCTGCCGCTCTAGCGGGCGGCCGTGACGGCCGGCGCGATGTTGTGGTTGCGCCGGAAGACGTTGTCCGGGTCGTAGCGGGCCTTGAGGCCGGCCAGCCGTCGCAATTGCTCCGCCCGGTAGGCGCTCTGAACGCCCGCAGCCCCTTCGTCGGCCAGCGCATTGACGTAGACGCCGCTGGCGAAAGGGGCGACGGCCGCCCCATAGCGGCGCGCCGCCGCCATTTCGGCCTCGTCCGCGGCCGGATTGCTCCAAACCGTCGAGGCGACGAATTCGACGAGCGCGTCGCGCTGGCTGAAGGCCGATTCGTCCTCCCCAACCTCCCCGATAGCGCCGCCGTACGCCTGCAAGTTGCCATGCAGCGCCCCGGCCTCTGAGTCAGCCACCGAGAGGAAGGCCTCGACCGCGCCCGCTCCCAGCTCGCGCAGGTAATGGCCCTTCCAGTAGCGGCGCAAGCCGTAACGCGCCGGCCGGTCGTCTATTGTCTGGAGCTCCAGGTAGGTCATCTCAACGATCCGCTCGTCGGCCGGCGGCCCCAGCCCGCGGAACTCCGCCAGCAGCCGGCGGCCCGCGTCGGGATCGCCAACCCAGACGTAGCCGACGCTGGCGCGCGGCCGGCCGGCCGCCGTACGCCCTGCCCACGCCGTCAGCGTGGCCGGTCGCGGCGCCAGGGCGAGTAGCTCGGCCCAGCCCCGCATGACCTCGGCCGCGGCGTCAAGATCGTAACTGAACTCGGCCAGCAAGACGCGGCCGTCAATCGGATAGAGGCGGAAGACAAACTCGGTGATGACGCCGAAGTTGCCGCCGCCACCCCGCAAGCCCCAGTACAGGTCGCGGTTCTCCGCTTCACTCGCCCGCAGCAGCGAGCCGTCGGCCGTCACCACCTCGTACGACTCGACGTTGTCGCACGACAAGGCAAACTGGCGGGCAAGCCAGCCCATTCCGCCCCCCAGCGTCAGCCCGCCCACGCCCGTGTGTGAGACATTGCCGGCCGTGGTTGCCAGCCCATGCGCCTGGCTGGCGCGATCCAATTCGGCCAGCAGGGCGCCGCCGCCGACCCAGGCGCGCCGCCGGCCGGGATCGACGCGCACCGAACTCAGGCGCGACAGGTCAATCATCAGGCCGCCTTCAGGGACGGCCAGCCCGGTCACGTTGTGGCCGCCGCACTTGACGCCGATCTCCAGGCCCCGCTCCCGGCCGGCGCGGATGGCCCCGGCGACCTCGACCGCCGTCGTCGGCCGGGCGACCAGCGCCGGCCGGCGGTCAACTATCGCGTTCCAGACCGTTCGGGCAGCCTCGTAGCCTGCGTCTCCGGGCCGGAGGAAACGGTCGCCGCCGCTATCCATTGGCTTCCCTCTCGCCTGAGCCAGGCAGTCCCGCCGGCCAGTAGCTCGCTATGATTACGCCGCTGGTCGCTATTTTCGTGTCCCCAAGCCGGAAATTCATGGGTGGCCCGCCGTGCGCGAAGCCGCCCTGGCGGTCCTCGTCCGGCCCGGCCGGGGCCTGCATGACCCCGTCAAGGCTCAGATTCTCGAACACAACCAGCTTACTCATCTCTCGTCCCTACTTGGCCTCATTGAGGGCGACGGCCGCCCGAACGAGCGCCTTCAGCCCGGCTTCGTTGACGGCCTCCCCTTCGTGGAAGTCAATCCCGCGGCTGGCCTTGGCTTCAAGCCCGGCGTTAAACAGGCCCTGTGGGTCGGCCAGCGACGCGCCCTTGAAGAAGTTGAGCTTCACGTGCTCCTTGAAAGCCGCGGCCGCCAGCACGTTTCCGCGCTGAGACCAGACCGGCGTGTTCCACTTCCACTCCTCGCTGAGGCTGGGGGAGCTTGCCTGGATGAGCTGGCGCAGCCGGCCGAGCAGCTCCCCGCGCCAGTCGCCGAAACTCTCGATGTAATCTGTGATCTGATCAGAGGCGTTCATCGGCTTTTGGTATCCTCAGCCAGGGGCGCGTCGAGGAAGGAGGTGACGGCCGGGACCAACAGCGGCGATTGCAAGATGTCGTAATGCGTCCGGTCGGGCAGAATCGCCAGCCTGGCCTTGGGCATCCCGGCCCGGTCCCAGCCGGGATCCGCCTGGCCGCCGCCGAGCAGCTCGAAGAACTGCACCGTGTGGGAAGTGCGGATGCCGTCGGCGTCGCCAACCACCAGCAGCGTGGGTGCCTGAACCGCCGCTATCTCAGCCGACCAGTCATAGTCGCGCTTGATCAGCTCGCCCACCTTGGTAACCAAGCGCGGCCAATCTTCCGGCCGGGGCGCAACGCTGGCGTAGAGATGGTACATGGGCGACGCCTTCATCGCCTCGGCCGCCTCAGGCCCTAGCTGATCCATCCCGGCCCGCATTTCCGGATACCAGCTTTTGCGCTTGAAGGGGGTTGAGATGAGGACGAGCTTGCGCGCCAGCTCGGGGTGCTGGATGGCGGTGCGCAGGGCCACGCCGCCGCCCAGCGAGAAGCCCATCAGGTCGGCCCTTTCAAGGCCGAGATGTTGGATCAGGCCGGCGATGTCGTCCGCCATCTGCTCAAAGCGCAGCGGCCGATCCACGTCGGCCGTGTGGCCGTGGGCCTGCAAATCTACGCCGATGACCTGCCGGCCGGCGGCCAGCTGCGGCAGCAGCTCGGCAAACATCTCTACCGCGCCCAGGCCGCCGTGCAGCAGGATCAGCGGCCGGCCTGCGCCCTGAACCTGGTAGTACAGCTTGAGGCCGTTCACCTCAGCGTAGTTAGCGGCCGCCCCCTGGCTCATTTCACCGGGGCGAGCCCCTCTTTCAAGTGTATTTTCCACGTCATTTCTCCTTTTTGTGGCAGTCAGGCGGCCGGGGCGGCCTGCTGCCTTGGTCATTCTCCGTCCTTCAATAGCCCGCCGGCCGGCGGAAGCCGCCGCTCACTTTCGAGTCATAGCGCCGCGTGTCGGCCGAACCCGTAGCGCACCAGGACGTTTCCGGAATCGGCCCAGGTGCGCGCCTCCAGGCGGCGGAGCGAAACGGGCGGCCGGCCGGCAAAGAGGGGCGTGCCCGCGCCCAAGACGACCGGCACGATCATCAGGTGTAGTTCGTCAACCAGATCATGGGCCAACAGGTCGTTCCACAGCGTGCGGCTGCCAAGGACCAAAATCTCTTTGCCGCTCTGGCGCTTGAGGTCGGCGATCTGCCGGTGAGCCTGCGCCCGGCCGATGATGCGGGTGTTCTGCCAGGGCTCCGTCTGCTCTGGCGTCAGGCTATCAGAAATGACCACCTTGTCTACCCCGTTGTTCAGGCGTGAGATTTCCCGTTGGTAAGGCGTGGCGTTGGGGTCATCGGCCACGGGCGGCCAGTAGCTCCTGAACAAGTCGAATGACGTGCGTCCCAGCAGCAGCGCGTCGGCCGCGCGCAGCCTTTCGGCGTTATAGGCGTCGAAGCTTTCGTCCGTCGGGTAGGCCCCTAAACGATACTCGAAGAGGTCCATGACATTCTTGCCCGGCCCTTCGTAATAGCCGTCCAGCGACATGGCGTTGGCGACAATCACTTTGCGCGTCACTCACGCCCCTTCTCATCCACTTGGGCTGGCCGGACATTCTGATTGAGCCGGAAGAGGTTGGCCGGGTCGTAGCGCCGCTTGACGGCCGCCAGCCGCTCCCAGGTTGCGCCGGGGTAAGCCTCGCGTACCCGCGCCTGGCCCTCGTCGGCCAGGAAGTTGACGTACACGCCCGGCTCGCCCTGGCGCAGCGCGGCCGCGAACTCCTCGGCCCAGGCTTCGTGGGCCGCCTTCTCCTCAAGATCCTCGTACAGGGCGGCCACGTTGGCCATGATGCGCCGGCCGCGGTGGGCGTAGGCGGTCGCCCCGGCCGGCGTCCGCGCCACGGCCCCGCCAAGCACGCGGAGTTGGGCCACGGCCATATAGCCCGTCGCAGCCTGCAGCCGCTCGATGATCGTCTCCGCCACCCGGCGGTCAACGCTGTCCATGAAGAGCGAGCGGGCTGCCGCGACCGGATGGTACTCTTCTTCGTCTGGCATGTACATCTCCGGGTAACTCATCGGCCGCAGCATGTCGGCCAACGGCGTCGCCAGCGCCCGGAAGGGGGCCAGGGCGTGCTCGCCGGCCTCGGCCGGCCCGGCGTAAGTCATCATCGCCAGGATGATCAGCTTGCCGTGCTGCTCGGCCGGCAAGAAGGGCAGCGGCGGGGCGGTCATAATGTTGGCGATGGTGGTCAGCTCGTCCGGGGCCGCCTCGGCCGCGGCGATGAAGCCCTCAATGACCTCGGCCGTGGCCGGCAGAAAGAGCATCCCGCCCACGAT
Organism: Promineifilaceae bacterium (SeqCode); assembly: GCA_050696115.1. Taxonomy (GTDB): domain Bacteria; phylum Chloroflexota; class Anaerolineae; order Promineifilales; family Promineifilaceae; genus UBA11865. Next base: position 6,248 of record JBOGUG010000435.1, read on the forward strand.
TTCGGGCAACTCGTGCAGCCGGTATTGGAAGCGGGTAGCGACGCCGAAGTTGCCGCCGCCGCCGCGGATGGCCCAAAAGAGGTCCGGATGCGACCGGCCGTCCACGTGCAGCAACTGGCCGTCGGCCGTCACCACCTCGGCCGCCAACAGGTCGTCAATCGTCAGGCCGAACTTGCGGGCCAGGAAGCCGACGCCGCCGCCCAGCGTGATGCCGCCGATGCCCACCGAACCGGTGTCGCCGAAGCCGGTCGCCAGGCCATGGGCGGCGGCCGCGCTGGTGTATTCGGCCGCCGTCAGCCCCGCCTCGGCCCAGGCCGTGCGGCTTTCCGGATCGATCTCCAGCGCCTTCATGGCGGCCAGATCAAGGACGATGCCGCCGTCAGTCACGCTGTGGCCGCCGCTGCGCACGGCCAGCTCCAGCCCACTCTCGCGCGCCAGCCCGATCACCCGGGCCACGTCGGCCGCGCCGGCGACCCGGACGATGAGCGCCGGCCGGCGGTCAATGCCGCCCAGGAACACCGTGCGCGCCTCGTCGTAGCCGGGGTCGCCGTGGGCGATGACCTCGCCGTCGAAGGCGGCCCGCAGTTCCGGGATCGACAGGCCCGCGCCAATCGGCTGGGCTCCTTCGTGCAGAACGGCTGTCTTGTTGTCAGATAACACTTTGTAAACTCCTTATGGCTTGTCGAAAGTTGGTTGGCTTAGCTCGCGGCCTTCTTCAGCCCCAAATAATGCGCCCGCTGCGCCTTATCCAGGTGTTCAATGGCGTAGCGCAAGAGCGTGCGTGGCATTGTGGCGGCGTGCTGATCCAGAAAGCTCAACAGCCGCGGGCGATCTTTTCTGCCCGCTTCGCGCAGCATCCAGCCGGCCGCCTTGTGAATCAAGTCCTGGTCGTCGTTGAGCAGCATCTCGGCGATGGCGAACGTGTCCGCCACGTCGCCCGCCCGAATAAAGTAGCCGGTGGCGATGATCGCCGTGCGCCGCTCCCACAGCTTCTCAGAGCGGGCCAGCCGGTATAAGCTGTCGCGCGGCTTATCGAACAGGTAGCCGCCAACCACGTAGGGCGCGCTGACGTCAACCAGGTCCCAGTTGTTGATGCGGTCGTGGCAGCGCATGTAAAGGTCGTAGAGCTCCTTGCGCCGGCTTTCGGGCGTTTTCTTGCGCCGGGCCTGCTTGTCCATGATGCTCAGCCCGCCGGCCCGAATCTCGTGGATCGGGCTTTCCAGCAGCTTCTCGATTTCGCCGGGTGGCATCTCAATAAACTCTTTGGCCAGGGCAAACACCTGCCCCATGCGCACGCCCATGAAAACGTCGCCCTCGCCGTACTGGCCCGGCCCGGTCTTGAAGTAGCGCTGGAATAGTTGCGCCTGCTCCGGCGAGCGCTGCGCTTCCAGCCTTTCCACAAACCGCTCGGCGTTCAATTATGTGACCATCTGACCTCTTTACGCCCTGGGGCCTGGGCCCGCAAGATCGGGGATGATGCCCGCCCGATTGCCCATACCCCATGCCCAGGCTTGGCTTTGTAGGCTAACCCTAATTTGGCTCCAATGAGCCGGCCGGCTGCGCGGCCAGGCCCGGCCGCCGCGGCGCCCCTTCCGGCTCCGGCCGCTCCTCCGCGGTCGCGCCACCCGCCCCCACGCGCCGGAGCCAGAGGAGGGCGAAAACGGCCAGGCCGACGGCGCCGGCCGCGCTGATGCCGGCTGCCAGCTGGAGGCCTTGAATGAATGCCGCCCGGGCGGCCGCAATCAGTTGAGCGCCGAGCGGGCCGGGCAGTTGGCCGGCGATGGCCAGGGCGCCGCCGAGCGTCTCCTGGGCAGCCTCGGCCGCCGCCAGCGGGACGCCGGCCGGAATGGCCCCGGCCATGGCGGCCCGATACACGACGACGCCCAGGCTGCCGAAGATGGCGATGCCCAGCGCCCCGCCAAACTCGGCCGCCGTCTCCGCCAGCCCCGAAGCCGCCCCGGCCCGCTCGGCCGGCACCGAGCCGACGATCAAGTCAATGGTCAGGATGAATAGGGGCGCCGTGCCCAGGGAGAAGGCCACCGAGGCGACCACGAAGCGGGCCAGGCCTGCGCTGGCGTCGAATTGAACGAACATGCCGACGCCGGCGGCCGCCAGCAGCAGGCCGGCCGCCATCACGAACGCCGGCCGGGCCCGGCGCACCAGGAGCGGCGTCAGCTGGGAGCCGAGGATGAACGCCAAGGCATGGGGCAGCGTCCACAGCCCGGCCCCGAGCGGTGAC
>JBOGUG010000436.1:0-2409 GCA_050696115.1 Promineifilaceae bacterium (SeqCode)
CAGCTTGAGCGCTGCCCCCGGCGGCCGGGGCGGCTTCGCCGGCGACCCGCGGGCGCTGTCGGCGCGCCAGGCGCTGGAAGTGGCGACGCGGGGTGGCGCGGCTGTGCTCGGCCGGGACGACATCGGCCAACTGGCGCCGGGCATGAGCGCCGATTTCGTCGCCTTCGACGCCGGCCGGGTCGAGTTGGCCGGGGCGCATGACCTGGTGGCGGCGCTGCTCTATTGCCGGCCGGGGCGCGTGGCCCATGCGGTAATCAACGGCCGGGTTGTGGTCGAGGCCGGCCGGCTGACGACGATCGATCTGCCGCCCCTGGTGGAGCGCCACAACCGGCTGGCGCGGCAGTTGGTGGATGGCGACTGAGCGGGGCAGGCGCTCCGGCTACAGCCCCCGTCCATGATCCTGGGCACGCACGGCATCCTGACCGACTCCTACGGCCAGGTGCTGCTCATCCGGCGCGATGACCTGCCCGTCTGGACCCTGCCGGGCGGCCGGCCCGGCCCGGCCGAGCTGCCCCCGGCCGCCGCCGCCCGCGAAATCGAAGAGGAGACCGGCCTCAAGGCGCTGCCGGTGCGCCTGGCCGGCATGTATTTCTGGGACGCCGGCCGGCGCGACGAGCTGCACTTTGTCTTTCGCTGCCTGCTGCGCGGCGGCGAGTTGCGGCCGTCGGCCGAGTCGCCGACGGTGGCCTATTGGCCGGCCGACCGCCTGCCGGCCGCGACGCTGGCCGTGACCCGTGAGCTGCTGGCGCGGAGCCTGCGGCACGCCGGCGGCCGCCCGTTTTGGGGCAGGCAGCGCATGCCGGCCTGGCTGCGGCTGTACCTGGGCACGCTCGGTCGCCTGTATTACCGCCGGCTGGACGCCGGCCGGCGGCGGCGCGGCGAGCCGCCCTACCAGCCGCCGCGCGTTTGGACGGCCGGCGCTTTCGTCGCCCTGCCGGACGAGCAGGGGCGTCTGCTGTGGGTGCAGCGGGTGGACAGCGGGGCCTGGAACCTGCCCGGCGGCCTGGTCGAGCCGGGCGAGGCGCCCTGGGAGGCGGCCGCGCGCGAGGCCAGGGAGGAGACCGGGCTGGAGGTGGCGCCGAGCGACCTAAGCGGCGTCTACCTCAAGCCGGACAAAGGCCAGATCGTGTTTAACTTCGTCGGCCGGGCCACGGCCGGCCAGTTGACGACCGGGCCTGAGAGCGACGCCTTCGCCTATTTCGCCCCCGGCTCCGAGCCGGCCGGCAGCCTGGCCAAGCAGCGCCAGCGGGCGGCCGACGCGCTGGCCGAGCGAGACACGCCATTCTTCCGCTTGCAGGCGGGCTGAGCGGCCGGGATCTCGGGATTAGAGGGGCGGGCAGGCCGGCCAGCTAGCTGCCCGTATAGCCAACTGCCCGCAACGCCAGGGCCGTCAGCTCTTCGACCACGGCCGGGGCTTCGTCGGCCGGCTCGCGGGCAGCCAGGAGGTTCAGGATGACCTCGTCAATGCCGCCGGCCAGGAGTTCGGCGCTGCGGCGCGTGTTCTGGAGGACGAGCTGGCCCTTGTCCAGGGCCTGATCCAGGGGCTGCTGCCAGATCGAGACCAGGGCCTGGCGAAACTCGGCCTGTTTTTGCAGCAGGGCCGGCACCGCGCCGACGCCGCCCACCAGCAACAGCTGGATGACGGCCGGCTCGTAAATGGCGATGTTGACGTAGGAGCCCAGGCCGCTGCGGATCTGGCGCGGCAAGGTGGCCCGGCCGGCGACCCCCTGGCGAATGGCCTGGAGCACAAAGTCGGCCGTCTCCTCATACAGGTAGACGAAAAGAGTCTCCTTGTCGGGGAAGTAGAAATAGAAGGTGCCAATGGCGACCTCGGCTGCGGCGACGATGTCGCGGATGGTGGCGGCGTGGTAGCCCTTGGCCGCGAAAACGCGCACGGCCGCCTGCATGAGCGCCATGCGCTTGGCGTCTTTCTTCAGGCGCGTCTTTTCGGTGCTGCGATAGGGCATAGACATCGAGGCAAACCGGCCGGCCGAGGCTGGCAGAGGATAGTCCATGCCCGGCCGGCTGTCAAAGCGCCGGCCTGAGTTGGGAAGGCGGTTGGGCAGCCACGGGGGCTGCCCCTACAGGGGCGGGCTGACGCCCGCAGACGGGCTGGAAGCCCGTCCCACAGGACAGGGGCCGGGCGTAGGGGCAAGCCGAGGGCGGCGGGCGCCTCGCCGCTGGCTTGCCGGCCGGGGCCGCCTGGCGCAAGATCGGGGCATGGAATTGCCGCTGCGCCTGGAGGCCAAGGCCGAGGCGCCCCTCTACCGCCAGCTCTACGAGCAGATCCGGGCGCTCATCCTGGACGGCGCGCTGGCGCCGGGGGCGCGGCTGCCGGCCGAACGGGCGCTGGCGGCCGGCCAGGGGCTGGCGCGGGCGACGGTGCGGGCCGCCTACGCCCAGTTGGAA
>JBOGUG010000437.1:0-5602 GCA_050696115.1 Promineifilaceae bacterium (SeqCode)
GCCCACAGGGGGCTGCCCCTCCAAGGTTGTCCCCCTGGGCCGGGCCCTACAGCAGGCCGCGCAGCACGGCTTCAACCTCGGCCGGGGCCACCTCGACGCCCAAGAGCGGCTCGCCCACACCTGCCAGCAGCACAAAGCCGAGGCGGCCGGCGGCCCGCTTCTTGTCCCGGCCCATGGCCGCCAGCACGTCCTCGACGGCGATGCCGGCCGGGATGCGGCCCGGCAAGCTCCAGCGACCGAGCAGCGCCTCAACCCGCTGGCTCAGGCCGGCCGGGGCCAGCCCCAGCCGCTCCGATAGGCAGGCGGCCGCCAGCAGGCCGAGCGCAACGGCCCGGCCGTGGCTGAGCCGATAATCGCTGGCCGCTTCCAGGGCATGGGCGAAGGTGTGGCCCAGGTTCAGGCCAGCGCGCCGGCCGGCCTCGTAGGGATCGGCTTCAACGTAGGCCTTCTTTACCTGGATGGCCTCGACGATGAGCAGTTGCAGGTCGAGCGGGTCACTGAAAACAGTCGGGCCATTTTCCAGCCGATCCAGAATCCAGGGCGCGGCCAACAAGCCGTGCTTGATGACTTCGGCCAACCCGCCCGCCAATTCGGCCGCCGGCAGCGTCTGCAGGACGTCCAGGTCGGCCACGACAGCGGCCGGCTGCTTGAAGGCGCCAACCAGGTTCTTACCCTCGGCCAGGTCCACGCCCACCTTGCCGCCCAGACTGGCATCCACCATCGCCAGCAGCGAAGTCGGCGCGGGAATGTAGCCGATGCCACGCAGGTAGGTGGCGGCCGCAAAGCCGGCCAGGTCGCCCACCACGCCCCCGCCCAGGGCGACCAGCGAATCGCGGCGCTCCAGCCTGGCCGCCACAAGCTGGGCGTAAAGATGGCGCAGCGTATTCAGGTTCTTGGAGGCTTCGCCGGCCGGCATGGCCACCACCGCCAGCGGGTTCAAGTCGTCCAGGCTGCCGGCGTACAGCGGCCCGACGTTGCTGTCGGTCACCACCAGCGTCTGGCCGGCGGACCGGGCCAGCGCGCCCAGCCGCGCCAGCAGCCCGCGGCCGACGTGGATCGCGTAGCCCCCGCCGGGATAGGCGACGTGGATGGCGCTGGCGTGCGCCTCGGCAATCTGCGCGCCGGCCGCGGCCGACTCGACCAGCGCCAGCACTTCGGCGGCCACCTGCTCCGGCGAGCGGCCGTCGCTGCCCACCTGGGGGTAGCGGCGGTAGGCCGCCTCGCGCTCGGCCAGCAGGCGGCCGATACGCTCCGGCGCGTCCGCGCCCGCCAGCAGCGGCCGGCGCCGCGCGTCGCCCGCCAGACGGGCCAGGCTTGTCGCCGGCTCGGCCGTCAGACAGATGACGAGCGCATCGCGGCCGAGGCGCAGGGCGTTGGCCGGGTCGAGCATCAGCCGGCCACCGGTGGCGACCACCAGGCCCGGCCGGTCGCCCAGCGCGCGGGCCGCCTGGGCTTCCCAGGCCCGGAAGGCGGCCTCGCCATCCTGAGCAAAGATGTCGGCCACGCTCTTGCCGGCCCGCTCGACGATCCATTCGTCGCTGTCCATGAAGGCCCGGCCGCTCTCGGCCGCCAGCAGCCGGCCAACGGTCGTCTTGCCCGTGCCCATAAAGCCGGTCAGGATGATGCTCTTTGCGGCCACGGCTGAATTAAACCTCCCGCCGGCCGAAACGTGAAACTGGGGCGCGGCCGCGCTTCCCGTTTGGCCCAATTGTGGCTATCCTAGTCTTGTCCACAGCCGGAGGTAAAGAGGAGGTGCATTCATGAGCGGCACGACCAGCATTGTGATTTTCGGCGCTTCCGGGGACCTGACGCGCCGCAAGCTCGTCCCCAGCCTGTATAACCTGCACTGCAAAGGGCGCCTGCCCAAGCGCTGGCAGGTCGTCGGCTTCGCCCGCACGGCGCTCAATGACGACGAATTCCGGGCCGACTTGAAAGCTGGCTTGCAAGAGTTCCATCCCGAAGATTACGTCGCCGACATCTGGGACAACTTCGCCTCGCGCTTGCGCTACCTGCCCGGCGACCTCAACAAGAAGGGCGATTTTGAGAAACTTGACGATTTGCTGGCTGATATCGAGGACGACGACGCCAAGCCCGACAACCGGGTCTATTATCTGGCCCTGTCGCCCAAGCTGTATGAGATGACCCTGGAGCGGCTGGGCGCGGCCGGCATGGCGGCCGAGGCGGACGGCTTCCGGCGCATCGTCATCGAGAAGCCCTTCGGCCACGATCTGACCTCCGCCCTGACTCTTAACAAGCTCGTGCACAAGGTTTTTGAGGAGAACCAGGTTTATCGGATTGACCACTACCTGGGCAAGGAGACCGTGCAGAACATCCTGGTGTTTCGCTTCGCGAACTCGCTCTTCGAGCCGGTCTGGAACCGCAATTACATCCATCAGGTGCAGATCAGCGCCCTCGAATCGGTGGACGTGGGCCACCGAGCCGGCTACTACGACGGCGTGGGCGTGGTGCGCGACATGGTTCAGAACCACCTGCTGCAACTGTTGGCGCTGGTGGCCATGGAGCCGCCGGCTTCCTTTGAGGCCGATGCCCAACGCAACGAGAAGATCAAGTTGCTCAGCTCGATCCGGCCGTTCACGGCCGAGGACGTGCCCGACCACACCGTTCGGGGCCAATATCAGGGCTACCGGCGCACGGAGGGCGTGGCCGACGACTCGCAGACGCCCACCTACGTCGCGCTGCGGCTGTACGTGGACAATTGGCGCTGGCAGGGGGTGCCGTTTTACCTGCGTTCTGGCAAGGCGCTGAAGTCCAAGACGACCGAGATCAGCATCATGTTCCGCCGGCCGCCCCACGTGATGTTCCCCCTGCCGGCCGACATGCTCATCCCGCCCAACGATCTGTCCATCTGCATCCAGCCGGACGAGGGCATCCACTTTGGCTTCCAGGTCAAGGTGCCTGACACGTTGGCCGAAATGCGCACCGTGGACATGACCTTTGACTACGACCAAGCCTTTCCGGGCAAGGACATCCCGGAGGCCTACGAGCGCCTGCTGTTGGACGTCATCAAGGGCGACCCGGCGCTGTTCGCCCGCGCCGACCAGATCGAGCTGGCCTGGGGGCTGGTGGACAAAATCCTGGCCGGCTGGCAGTTGGACGACGGCCCGCGCCTGTACAGCTACAAGCGCGGTTCGTGGGGCCCGGCCGCGGCCGACCGCTTCATCGGCCAGGACGGCTACGCCTGGTCGCCCGGCTGCGAAGAGCACGCCTGAGCGCCCGCCGGCTCACGCCCCCGGCGGCTCCGGCTGGCCTGCCTTGGCGGGCAACAGCTTGCCCATCACCCTGTAAGGCTCCGGCACGCCGTCGAAGTGCATGGACTCGACGAGCGTCTGCCAGCCGCGCCGCCGGTACATCGCAAGAGCACGGGTCGGCTGGGCCAGCGTGGAGAGCAGCGCCCGGCGGCAGGTGAGGCCAGCTAACAACGCGTCGTGCAGCCGGCCGCCCAGGCCCAGCCCCTGAAAGGCCGGCGCCACTGCCAGCTCGACGAGCTCAAAGGCGTCCGCCAGCCAGACGGCAGCCGGCCCGCTCTCCAAATGCGGCCGCACCTGGTCGTGCCACCACTGCCCCGGCCGGCTGGGGTAGCCATAGGCAAAGCCGGCCGGCGCGCCGTGGGGCGCCTGACGGGCCAGTCGCAGACGGAAGCCCGGCCGGGCGGCATGGCCTGGGTAACGCTGGCTGAAATAGCGCGCCTCCCTGGCCGTGTGGCTGTAGGGGGGAGGCCCGAAGGCGGCCGTGTAAATCGCGGTCAGTTCGCGACGCAGCGCGTCTGTGTCGGCCGGCCGGGGGCTTACTAGCACGAATTGGGCCATTGCAACGCTGCCTGTGTCCAGCGATTAGTCCTTCAGAGCTATTGCGATTGAAGCTCTGCGCCCCTATTCTATTCCCGGAAGAGCCTGGGGGTAAGGCGAGAAAGCCCGTCACCGACAGTTGCCAGTTCGGCTCTAGCGGCCCGCTTCAAACCCCACCCGTCGTGACCGCTGCTGCGGCCGAGGCCGGCAATTGGCTTCGACAAAAGCATCGTTCGGCAGGTGAGACAGGCTCATGATCGCAAATAGTAGGGGAAGGCAAATTCACGGCAGTGGACAGATCAAGAAGGATGGCAGGCTCCTATTTGAGGCCGACTATTATTTGCTACGGCTGAGGCTGCCGGCCGGCGAAGGGGGCGCCCGGCCCGGCCGGGGCGGCTGCCCGCACGGCCCTCTGGTCGGCACGCTGAGAGCAGAAGCAAGCGAAACCTGCACGGCATTATTGGACTGGTCTGAGTATCAATTGGTGATGGAAGACGGCCGCGAGTTCACTTTTTTGGCCACGGGCTGCGACCCGCTGCACGGCCAGGTGCAGATCATGCCCCTGTCACGGGGCGAGGATTGCCCGCTGTGCGCCCCGGCCCGGCCGGCGGCCCGCCTCTCCCTCACCGCCCCTTTTTTAGCGCAAGCCTGACGCATTCATCCTAGCTCCTCTTTCCCAGTAGAAACCCGGCCTTGCACCGGGTTTCTACGTTTTGGGGGCCATAAACGCCAACGGCCGCCCCGAAGGCGGCCGCGCAACCTGTTTTCAGGTGACCCACCGAGGATTCGAACCTCGAACCAAGTGATTAAGAGTCAACTGCTCTACCATTGAGCTAGTGGGCCAACTCGCCCCTATTATCCCAAATTTAGGCCCCTGGGGCAAGGCGCGCCACTTTCGGTAGCTTTTGACAGCCGCGCCGGGCTATAAAGTAGCCGCAAGGCTGTGAGCAGGAGCAACGAATGAGCGATAGCAACGGCCGGCGCAGTTCGCGGCTGCCCGGCTTTTACACCCGGCCGCTCGAAGAGCGGATCGCCATTGTAGCCGCCTGGGCCGGCCTGAGCCCGGCCGAAGCAGCCGTTTTGGCCGGCTGCGGGCTGAGCGCAGGCCAGGCCAACCTGATGATCGAAAACGCCCTGGGCGCTTTCGAGCTCCCCCTGGGCGTGGCCTGCAATTTCCAGATTAACAGCCGTGACTACCTGGTGCCAATGGCCATAGAGGAGCCGAGCGTGCTGGCGGCCGTCAGCCACGCCGCCAAGCTGGTTCGATCTGGTGGCGGCTTTCAGACCGAGGCCAGTGAGCCGGTGATGATCGGCCAGCTCCAGCTGCTTGAGGTATCCGACATGCCGGCCGCGATTGCGGCCGTCGAGGCCCACAAGGCCGAACTGCTGGCTATCGCCGACGAGGGCAAGCGGACCACGCTGCGCCTGGGTGGCGGCGCGCGCGACATCGAGGCCCGCCCGTTTCCCGACACCCCGGCCGGGCCAATGCTGATCCTTCATCTGTATGCTGACGTGCGCGACGCGATGGGCGCCAACGCCATCAACACCTCGCTGGAGCGGATGGCGCCGCGCCTGGCCGAGCTAACCGGCGGCCGGGTCGGGCTGCGCATCCTGTCCAACCTGTCCGACCGGCGCACGGCCAGCGCCCGCTGTTGCGTGCCGGCCGCCGCCCTGGCCGACCGGCCGGAGGACGGCCGGCAGGTCGCCCGCTTGATTGCTGAGGCCAACGCCTTTGCCCTGGTGGACCCTTACCGGGCCGCCACCCACAACAAGGGCATCATGAACGGCATTGACGC
>JBOGUG010000438.1:0-1449 GCA_050696115.1 Promineifilaceae bacterium (SeqCode)
CGGCCGGCCGTGGAAAGCTGGTGCGGGATTGACCAACCCAAACGCACTTGGGCCTCGGCCGGGGAAGGCCCGCCCAGCGCCAGCAGCAGCCAGAGCGCGGCCGCCACGGCCGCCACGGCCTTCAACCCACCCTTCAGGGCCCTATAATACGCTGCGGTAAACATCTTCCAGCCGCCGGGTATGCTCCGCCCACGAGTGGCGCTCAAGCGCCGTCTGGCGGGCGTTCGCGCCCAGCTTGTCTCGTTCGGCCGGGTCGCGCAATAAGCGCGCGATGGCCTGGGCCAGCGCCGGCACGTCGCCCGGCGCGACCAAAACCCCGTTCTGGCCGTCTTCGATCACTTCCGCGATCTGGCCTGAGCGCGAGGCAACGATCGCCTTGCCGGCCCCCATGTACTCATACAGTTTGAGGGGCGAGAACCAGAGCTCCTTGGGCAGCTGAGGGTAGGGCAGCACGGCCACGTCGGCCGCCGCCAGTAACTCCGGCACCCTGGATTGGGCCACCAGCCCGGTGATCGAGACGGCCGCTTCCAACCGCTGAGCCTCAATCTCGCGCTCGATCTCCGGCCGGGCCCGGCCGTCGCCTACCAGCAACAGATGGGCGTCGGGCAGTTCGCTCACCACCTGGGCAAAGCTGGCCACCAGCTTCTCAACCCCATGCCAGGGCTGGAATGCGCCCACAAAGGCGACCACCGGCGCTTCGCCCAATCCAAGCCGCTCCCTGACCCGGCGGCCGTCGCTATTGGCGCTGAACAGCTGGGTGTCCACGCCGTTGGGCAGAACAACGATCTTGGCCTCGTCCACCCTCCAGGCCTCGCTGAGATAGCGCTTAGCGGGCTTCGAGACGCAGATGATGCGCTGTGCCAGCCGGTAGCTCAGCCTGGCTTCCAGGCCAGCCAGCGCGCCCTGCACGCCCCGCAACGGCCGGCCCATCGCCTGGCGCTCTAAAAATGGGTCGGCGCTCAACGTCAGCACGTAGGGCACGCCGCTGCGCCAACTGGCCAGCGCGGCCCCAATGGACAACAGGCCGTTGTGCTCGTGGCACAGGTCATAGGCCGGCAAGCAGCGTCGCAGCGCCTCGTAAAAGCGGCGCGAGTCAAACAGGGCCAGATAGGGCAGACCCAGCCGTCTTTGCAGCCGGCGCGCGCCGCTCTCCACTAGCCTGTAGGCAGCCGAGCCGCTCATCCCTTGCGGGGCCGGCCGGCCGACGGGCGGGTTGGCGATCTCTTCCAGGCGCTCGACCTCGCGGCCGCGCAGCAGGAAACAGGTGATCTCGTGCCCGGCGCGGCCCAGGCCGAGCAGCGTCTGCTTGACCGGCACCGTGTCGCCCAGGTCCTGGCTGAAATCAATCCCGCCCACGTTTTGAATGGCGTAGGCGACGCGCAAGCCAGACTTCTGACCTATCGCCTGCGTGGTGCCGGCCGGGGCGGGCGCACTGGCCCTATTCGAGAT
>JBOGUG010000439.1:0-3125 GCA_050696115.1 Promineifilaceae bacterium (SeqCode)
CGTCGGGGTCCAGGGTGCGCAGCTCGACGCCGGGCAGGGGCCGGCCGGCCGTCGCGCTGAGCGTAGGCAAATCATCCTCCGCCAGGCTGAAGGTGGCGAAGCCGGCCGCCTCGCTCAGGCCATAGCCGTGGACCGTGCGCGGGGCCAGCGTGTGAAGGCGGGCCATGAGCGCAGCCGGCGTGGGCGCGCCGGCTACGATGCACATGCGCAGGCTGGAAAGGTCGTAACGACCGAAGTCGGGTACGGCCAGCTCCAGGCTGTACATGGTCGGCACCTGTCCCAGCAGCGTGATCCGCTCGCGCGCAATCAACGCCAAGGCCTCTTGCGGCCGGAATTGGGGCTGGATAACGGCCGCCGCGCCGCTCAGGATGGAGGCTGCGCCCAAAATGAGCGCGCCACTGACGTGATTCAGCGGCAGGTGCAACAACAGCCGGTCGTCAGCCCCAAAGTCCAGATGGCTAACCTGGGCCTGCACGGCCGCCAAGATGTTGGCGTGGGTAAGCAAGGCGCCCTTGATCCGGCCGTTGATCCCGCCGGTGGCAACGATGAAGGCGCCGTCTTCGGGCCGCACGGCCGCGCCGCGCCGGGCCAAGGCGTGCTTCGGGAGCGCATCGCCGGCTGCGATAACATTTGCCAGGCCGGGCCGGCCGCGCGCCCCTGCGCCAGCCAAAATCACCTGCAACCCAGAACAGCAACGGGCCAGAGCGGTCGCCAGGGCGGGCGTATATAGTTCGGCCGATGTCAGCAGCAGGCGCGGGCCTGTCTGGCCGAGCAGGTGCACGACCTCGCGCGGCGTGTACTGCGGGTTCAGTGCCAGCGTGATGGCTCCGATGCGGGCCGCTGCCAGGAAGGCGAGCAGGTAATCGGGGCAGTTGGGCAGGTAAATGGCGATCCGCTCGGCCGGCCTTAGCCCCAGCGCCAGCAGGCCGCGGGCCAGCGCTGCGACCCGCAGTGCGTAATCCCCCCAGCTCAGCCGCTGTTCTCCGTAGACGAGGGCTTCGGCCGCCGGCCGGTCGGCAGCCGCGGCCGCCAGGCACTCGCCCAGGGTTGACGGCCCGGCCGGCTGGCTCACACCTCGCCCGGCCGCAGCAGGATCTTGCGCGCTCCAGGCCGGCCGGCGTGCTCGAAAGCCGCAACGCCGGCTGCCAGGGGATACTGGGCCTCGATCAGCGGCTCCACCCTGATTTGGCCGGCCGCCAGCAGCTGCAGCGCCGGCTCAAACGGCCCACAGCGCGAGCCGACCACGTTGATCTCGCCCACCACCACCTTGGTCAGGTCAACGTCTGCTCGGCCGGCGTAGGTGCTCTTCAGCACGAGGGTGCCTTGCGGCCGCACCAGGCGCAGAGCCTGCGCCAGCCCGGCCGGGCTGGCGGTGGCCTCCACGACCAGGTCGAAGGCGTCGTCGGCCGCCTCGGCCGCCTGCCCCGCCTCCAGCCCCAGCTCCCGGGCGAGCGCTAACGAATCTGGCCGCCGGCCGAGCATGGTCACCCGGCCGCCGCTCAGGGCTAGCACTTGGCCGATCAGCAGGCCGAGCTTGCCCGGCCCCACGACGGCCGCCGCTTGCGCCGGCCGCACCGCGATCTGCTCGCGGATGCGGAGGGCGGCTGCCAGTGGCTCGGTAAACACAGCCAGCTCGTCCGGCACGTCGTCAGGCGCCGGCCTCAAGTTGGCGGCTGGCAAAACCAGATAATCAGCGAAGGCCCCGTCGCGGCCGATGATGCCGACGACGGTTCGATTTGTGCAGTGCTCAGGGCCGCTCGCCCGGCAGACCAGGCAGTGCCCACAGCCGACGTTGATGCCGCCCACCACGCGCCGGCCAACCCAGGACTCATCATCGGCCGCTTCTACCTGAGCCACGAACTCGTGGCCGGGCACGCCGCGAAAGTTGGCGTACCCTTTGACAATTTCCAGGTCGGTGCTGCAAATGCCCGCCAGTCGCACGCGCAACAGGGCTTCGCCGGCCGCCGGCCTGGGCGCCGGATAGTCCGGCCGGAAGGATAGGCGGCCATCCCCGACCACCAAGGCTTGCATTAGACGCCGCTCAAGGGGTTGGGTTGGGCGAGGCGACAGGCTCGGCCAGCGGCTCTGCGGCCAGCAGCTCCTGATAAAGCGCCTCCAACTGGGCCAGCGCTTTGGCCAGCGAAGCCGGCGCTTCGGCCTCCCAGGTCAGGCTGTAGACCGCTTCCGGCCCGCGCACGAACAGGCGCTCCGGCGCGCTCTCGTTCAGAAACGCCTCGACCCCAACCACCAGCGCATCGCTGCCGATGAGCGCGGCCGTCAAGCTAACGGCCGAGGTCGCGGTCAGCGTTCCGCTGAAGACCAGCCCGTCCGGAGCTACAGCCTGGGCCCCAGCGCCGCTCAGCAAGGTCAGCCGGCCGCTGTCTTCTCGCCGCCAGACCAGCAGGGCGGCCGTTGGCGCTGCTGCCGGCGGCTCTTCCAGGCTGCCTTCGGCCACGAATTCATCGGCCAGCCCCTCCAGTGGCAAGTAATACGGCAGTAGCCCGGCCGGCAGGGCCAACCCCGGGCAGACGATCAAAATGCTGAGCGCCTCGCCGGCCGCTGGGCTCAAGCGGAGCGTCTCCACGCCCGAGCCGGCCGGGCAGGGCGCCGAGTAGCTGTCGGCCAGGACGTCTGTGCCCAAGGTCGCCAGATCTGGGAGTGAGCTTGTCCCCAAGTCGGGGCCGGCGACCCGGGCCTCAGTCGCTCGCCAGCGCCACAGCGAGCCGTCGGCCAGCAGCGCCACCGTGTGAGCGACCTGGTAGGGCGTGGCGCTGCGACGCAGCCCGGCCACCGTGCCCTCCGGGAAGTGCGGGCCAAGCAGGGCGCTGGTGAGGTTCTCGACGCTGGCCAACAGGCGCACGTCTGTCAGCCAGCCCTCGGCCGACTCGCCTGCCACCGGCAAAGCGTAGCTAAACAGCACGCAGCCCTCACAATCTTCTGGCACGGGCTCCAATTCCAGCCCGCGCAATGCCAGTTGCAACTCCAGCAGCACGCCGCCCTGGTCGCGCCGGGTAGTGCTCTCGCCACTGGTCTCGTCGGTCGCCTGCACTTCGCCGGCGATGCTGCCGTTGACAGTGCGCTCCAGACCGAGGGCCGGGATCCGGTAACTGAACTCCACCACAGGC
>JBOGUG010000440.1:0-2646 GCA_050696115.1 Promineifilaceae bacterium (SeqCode)
GGCGCCGGCTCGTCGGGCACCTCGACCAGCAGCGGCCGGGTTGGGTCGTCCGGGCCGCCGGCCGGCGCTTCGGCCGCCGCGCGCAATAGGTCCAGCAGCGAGACGGTCTGGGTTTCCTCGGCCGGGCGCTCGCCCTCCGGCCGCGGCTGGCCCTCGGCCGGCTCCTCGTCCTCAGGCGGGACGTCAATTTTCAGCGGTTCGTCGCTCATCGTACCTTAAACGCCGGCCGGCGGCCCTGGGTTCCCCGCCCGCCGAGGGCCGGGATTTGGGGGGTAGCGGATGGGGTCACGCAGGAGCGGGCCCGGCGCCCACCGCCAGCGCAGCAGCCCTGGGCCTTCTGGGTGAAACCGGGATCAATCCGCGGCCTCTTCCCCGCTTTTGACCAGCATGATCCAACTGCCGCGCTGGACCACTTCGCCGCGCTGGTTGAGGAGGCTGACCTTCATGGTGACGCTGCCGCCACCCAGGCGGGGCACGGCCGCCAGGGCCGCGATCTCCAGTTGGGCGCGCAGCGTGTCGCCGATCAGCACCGGCCGGCTGAATTTCCACTCCAATTCGCGAAAGGCCAGCACGGTGCCCTCGATGACGCCCGTCTGGGTGGCCAGGCCGACGGCGATTGACAGCGCCAGCAGGCCGTGGGCCACGCGCTGGCCGAAAAGGGAGCCGGCCGCGTATTCGGCGTCGGTGTGGATCTGGTTGAAGTCGCCGGTCAGGCCGGCGAAGGCGACGATGTCGTGCTCGGTGATCGTCCGGCCGGCGGTCAGCAGCGTGTCGCCGACCCGGAACTCCTCGAAATGGCGGCCGCGCGGCCGGTGGCTGGCCTCACGCATGCGTGGTTCACTCCTTCTTGGGGCTGCCCGGCGGCTAAGCGGCCGCCTCCAACGCGCCCGCGCCGGCCGCGACCAATTTTTCCGTCTCGTCGGCGATGGTCAGGGCGTCAATGAAGGGGTCCAGGTCGCCGTCCATCACGGCCGGCAAATTGTAGCTGCTGAAGCCAACCCGGTGGTCGGTCACCCGGCCCTGGGGGTAATTGTAGGTGCGGATCTTCTCGCTGCGCTCGCCGGTGCCCACCTGGGCGCGCCGCTCGGCCGCCTGCTCGGCCTCCTGCTTGCGCTCCTCGATCTCTTGCAGCCGGGCCTGGATGATGGCCATCGCGAGGCGCTTGTTCTGCGTCAGGCTGCGCTGCGACTGGATCTTGACCATCATGCCGGTCGGCTTGTGCACGATGCGGACGGCGGTCGCGTTCTTCTGCATGTGTTGGCCGCCGGGGCCGGAGGAAAAGGTGCTGGTGATGTCCAGCTCCTTCTCGTCCAGGCTGATCTCGACGTCCTCGACCTCCGGCATGACGGCCACGGTGGCAGTGCTGGTGTGGATCCGGCCGGCCGATTCAGTCACCGGCACGCGCTGGACGCGGTGGACGCCGCTCTCGAACTTGAGGCGCGAATAGGCCCCTTTGCCCTTGACGGCCAGGGTGACCTCCTTGTAGCCGCCGACGCCGGTGCTGCTCTCGTCTACCATCTCGGTCTTCCAGCCGCGGGTCTCGGCGTAGCGGGTGTAGAGGCGCAACAGGTTGCCGGCGAAAATGCCGGCCTCGTCGCCGCCGGCGCCGGCGCGAATCTCGATGTAGACGCTCTTCTGGTCGCGCGGATCGCGCGGCACCAGCAGGCTGCGCAGGCGCTCCTCCAGGGCATCGCGCCGGCCGCGCAGCTTCTCGATCTCCTCCTCGGCCATGAGGATCATCTCCTGGTCCTCGGCCGCGGCCAGCAATCCTTCGGCTTCGGCCAGCTGCCGGCCGACTTCGGCGCGCTCGCGATAGGCCTCGACCAGCGGCTCCAGCTCGGTGCGCTCCTGGTTCAGCTCGGCCATGAGCTGGTAATCGGCCAGCACGTCCGGCTCGGCCATGCGCCGCTCGAGCTCGGCGTAGCGTTCTGCGATCCTGGCAATGCTGTCCAACATAGGCGGCGGTCACCCCAAAACATAAGGGCGAGACGCGTCTCGCCCTGGTAACATCAAGACCGGCCTATTATAGCCGAATCGCGGCCGCTCCGCTTGATTGCCGGGCGGGCACAGGGGCCCGCCCCTAGCCATTGATTGCCGCGGCCGGCCGCCGGCCGGGAAACAGCACGTCGCGCACGGCCGGGGCGTAGCCATCGGCCATCTGGCTGCTGATGGCGTTCCGGCCGCAGATTTCCTGGTAGAGGCGGGCGCTCGGCCGCCAGCGCCGCTGGCCGCCCTCCGCCTCCAATTCAATCAGGCTGTAGGCCTGCTCACGGCAGCGCGCCCAGGCCGCCCGATCCAGCAGGGTCCAGTGGTAATAGCCCATCACCGGGTAGTTGAAGTTGATCGCCCGCCACACCTCGCGCAGGTGGGTCAGGATGGCCGCCGGCCGGCCGGCGTCAGCCGCGTCGGGCAGGCCGTGGGCGCTGACGTAAATGGGCCGCTCGTGATCCAGGTGGGCGCAGATGGCCGCATACAGGCTGGCCGGCTCTAGCTCCGGCGCGGGCCCGGCTAGGGGATCCCCCGCGCCCGTCGCCTGCGCCACCCAATTCAGGCCGATGAAGTCGAAGCTGCCCGCCAGGCCGGCCACCGGGCCGCGGCCGGCGGGCCAATGCAGCCGGCCGTCGCTCAGGCAGCGCAGCCACAGCC
>JBOGUG010000441.1:0-6114 GCA_050696115.1 Promineifilaceae bacterium (SeqCode)
GATGGCGGCCGAGCAGGGCGAGTTCCAGTTGGGCGACGTCATCGCCGCCATTAACGCCAAGCTGAAGCGCCGCCACCCCCACGTCTGGGGCGATATAGCTGTGGCTGACAGCGCCGAGGTGTTGCGCAATTGGGAGCAGCTAAAACGGGATGAGCGCCTGGCTGGGGCGGAGGCGGCATCCTGGCTCGACAATGTACCCTTTGCGCTGCCGGCCCTGGCGCGAGCGCAGAAGATGCAACAGCGGGCGCGGAAGGTGGGCTTTGATTGGGGTTCGGCAGCCGGTCCGAGGGCCAAGATCCTTGAGGAGCTGCAGGAGGTGGAGTCCGCCACCGATCAGGCCGAACGGAGGGCCGAACTGGGCGACCTGCTGTTCAGCCTGGTGAACTGGGCCCGCTGGCTGGACGTAGATGCAGAGACCGCCCTCCGCGGCAGCAATAGCCGCTTCGAGCAGCGCTTCCGGCGCGTCGAGCAACTCGCGGCCAGCCGCGGCCAGAAGTTGTCTGAACTGGGCCTGGAAGCGCTGGATGCGCTCTGGGAACAGAGCAAAGCTGGGCTGGCGGCCGAAGCTGGGGGTCAGGGAGCGGCCGGGGAGCGGGAGGTGAGGTGAACGCGATCCTGAATACCTTTTTGCCCATCCTGGCCGGCCTGTGCTTATTGGGCGCCGCCTATTTCGTTGTGCAGGGCCTTCAGGCCCGCAAGGGGGCCCCCGACCGCTCCTACGGGGTAGCCCGCCAGGAAGCGCGCCAGGAGATGTTGGTGGGCTACGCTCGGGCCGCGGCCGCGCTCTTGTTTGGGCTGGTGCTGCTGGCGATTTTTAGCCTGGCCCGCGGCCCTCTTCCCGGCCAGCCGGCGCCGTCGCCCTCAGCCGAGCCCCGGCCCACTGCGGCCGCGACGGAGACCAATTTCGATGAGGGCACGCCCACGCCAGAGACGCCGACGGCCGAGCCGAGCCCAACTGGCCCGCTGGTTAGGCCAAGCGACACGCCCAGCCCAACGCCGTCCATCACACCCACGGAGGTCACGCCGACGGCCCTGGTTAACAGCCCCAATGGGCTTTGGCTGCGCGAGGCGCCGGGCGGCACCCAGGAGGTGGAGCTGATCCCAGATGGGGCTGTTTTGACCCTGCTCGAAGGGCTGGAGACGGCCGATGACCTGGAATGGCAAGAAGTGCGCACGCCGGCCGGCCAGGAGGGCTGGGTGGCGGTCGAGTTCGTCGTGTACCAGTAGCCGCCCGGCGCAATCAGCCCCTCGATTCCACGTGCCAATTTCCAGCTTGCAGGCCGCTCGCCTGGTCTGGCCGGCCGATTGGGCCGCCATCTTCGGCCGGCGCGCCCCGCTGCTGCTGGAGATCGGCTTCGGCAACGGCGCCTTTCTGCTTGACTTGGCCCGCCGGCGGCTGGATGCCAACCTGATCGGTTTGGAGATTGCGCTGCCGTCACTGCGGGCGGCCGAGGCCAGGCTGGTCCGGGCCAGCCAGAGCAACGTGCGCCTGGTTCAGGCGGACGCCGAGACCGCCCTGCGAACCCTGATCGCGGCTCAGGCATTAGCGGCCGTTTATGTAAACTTCCCCGATCCCTGGCCTAAGCAGGCCCATCAGAGGCGCCGCCTGATCCAGCCGCCGTTTCTGGCTCTGCTCGCCAGCCGCATGGCGGCCGGCAGCCGGCTGGAGATCGCCACCGACCATGAAGAATATGCGCTGTGGATCGCAGCCTGCCTGGCTGCCTCGCCCCACTTCCAGCCGGCCGAGCATGATGAGCAGTCGCCCAAGCGCCTGCCTACGAAGTATGAGCGCAAGGGGCTGGCGGCCGGCCGGGACGCCTATCTCTTTCGCCGGCTGCGCAATGAGGCGGCCGCGGCCGACTTTCCCATTCCCCTGGAGTACCCTATGCCCCACGCTCTGGTCGCCGTTAACCTAACCCTGGAAGAGGTGCAGCGTGCCTTCCAGCCGCAACAGTGGCGGAGCGAAGGCACAGCGGCGCGGTTGGTTGAATCGTATCTGTCGGCCCGCGGCCGGACGATCCTGTTTGACGCTTACGTAGATGAGGAACGGCTTGCGCAACGGCCGATGCTGGCGATTACCCTGAGGGCGCCAGGCCAATTTCTAGTTTATTTGCACGAGAGCGGCTTTCCCCGGCCAACGGCCGGGCTGCGGCTGGCGATCGGCTGGCTGGCGGGCTGGCTGGCCCGGCTGCGGCCGGGCGGCGAGATCAGCTATCACAACTTGGGGGAGCAGCTTGGCAAAGCGGCCGGGGAGTAAAAAGCGGGCCGCCCACCTTTCAGGTGGGCGACCCTTGGCGAAAAAAGCAGGCCCCCCAGAATGGCCTCCCCTGGCACGTTGTGCAAAGCCTGCGAAAGTTAAGGGGCGATTGAGGCGGACCCCCGGACGCTTATCAAGAGGCTACAATAAATCGGCTCGTCCAGAGATGCCCACTTTAATGAGGGCCGACGCATGACCTAGCGTGTCGGGAAAGATGGCTTGAGTCCGCCTCAAATTCGCCTGCAATCTACAGTGTACTTGACAGCGGGCAAATGACTATTGCCGAAAGTCGCATTTCCGCAGGTAAAATGGCCTATTTTGCCGCTCAGCCTTCTATGCTCACCAAGCCTTTCTTGACAGCGTAAAGGGTCAGCTCCGCGATGGAATGCAGGCCTAACTTTTCCATCAGCTTGCGGCGATGGCTGTGGACGGTGCGATCGGAGATGACGAGCAGGTCGCCAATCTCCTTGCTGGTGCGGCCTTCGGCGATGAGCTGGAGGATCTCGCGCTCGCGGCTGGTGAGCTGGTTGAGGCTGTCCGGCTCATAGTCGTTGTCGGCCCGGCGGATGTATTCTTCGACCACCCGGCGCGAGATAGTGGGGCTGAGGTAGGTGTCGCCCTCGTAGGTTACGTGGATGGCGGTCACCAGTTCGGCCGAGGCGCTCTTCTTCAGGAGATAGCCTTCGGCGCCGGCGCGCAGGCTCTGCAAGATATGCTCCTCATCTTCGGCCATGGTTAACATGATGACGCGGATCTCCGGCCGGAGCGCCTTGATCTGGCGGGTTGCTTCCAGACCGGTCAGGCGGGGCATCAGGATATCCATCACAACGACATCCGGCTCCTCCTGGCTGGCGAGCTGAACTGCGCGATGGCCGTCGGCCGCCTCGCCGACCACCTGCATGCCGGGTTGTTCTTCCAGTAGCGAGCGCAACAACTCGCGAAACATGGTGTGGTCATCGGCCAACAATACTTTGATCATGCGCTTTCACCTCCTGTCGGGGTAGGGGTAATTCGACGGTCAGCCAGGTGCCCAGGCCGCCTTCGGACGAGATTGTCAAACTACCCCCCAGTGTGGTGGCGCGCTCGCGCATGGCCACCAGACCCACGCCACGCCGGCCGGCACCCCGGCCGGTGGTCGCCCCAAGGTTGAAGCCACGGCCGTTGTCGTGCAAAACCGCCCGCACGAAGCCATTGTGCTGGGCCAGCGAAAGGCTCACCTTGCTGGCCTGCGAGTGGCGCGCGATGTTGGTGAGGCCTTCCTGCAAAATGCGGTACAGGGCCGTTTCGAACTCCTCAGGCAAGCGCTCCTCAAGCTCCTGAACTTCCAACGCCACCTCGATGCCCATGCGGCGACTAAACCGGTTGACGTGCCAGCGCAGGGCGGAGACGAGGCCGAGGTCTTGCAACACGGGCGGCCGCAGGTCTTGTGACAGGTCGCGGATCTGGTTCATGACTTGGTCAAGCTGCTGCCTGGTCTCGGCGAGTTGCTCGGCCACCCTTGGCTTCAGCGGCCTGGGCATCTCGTTGCGCAAGCGTTCCAAATTGGCATTCACGACGGCCAATACCTGGCCCATTTCGTCGTGCAGCTCGTAGGCAATGCGTTTACGCTCCTTCTCTTGCACCGAGATCAACTCGGCCGATAGTTGGCGGAGTTCGTCGCTGTGGCGGGTGACCTGGCCCAGCAGCCGAGCGTTTTCGAGGGCGACGGACAGCGAGTTGGCGACATCGCGCAACATCTCGACATGCTGAGGCGAGTAGGCGCCGGGCTGATCGCTGCCAACGTTGAGGGCGCCGATCACGCGTTCGCCGGCGGTGAGCGCCACCCGCAGCAGCGAGCGGATGCCGAGCTCAGTCACCCGGCGCTCAACGTTTGTTGGGGCAGCCAGCGCATGGGTGTCAGCTACCAAAGAGGCGCCCGATGTCAGCAAGTCGGGCGGAATCTGGTAATCGTCGGCGCTGAGCGGCTGGCCGCTGATCATGCCCTCAGCGCCTAGACCCATGGCCGTCAGGACCTGAAACTCGCCAGGATGATCCCCGAAGAGGATGATGCTCGCCCGGTGGCAGGGGAGCAGACGGGGCAAGAATGCCAGCACGCGCCGACCGCTGGTGAGGGAGTCATCAACTGCCAAAATGGAGCGCTCGATCTCGCGCAGCAGCTCCAGCCGCTGGGTGTAGCTTTCAAGCTCGGCTTCGGCGCGCTTGCGTTCGGCCAGCTCTTGTTGGGAGCGGGCAAAGAGGCCGCTGTTCTCCAGCGTTACGGCGACCTGGTTGCCCAACGTGACCAGCAGCTCGATGTCATCGTGGGAGTAAAAGTCATCCGGTTCCCGGTGGCCAAACAGCCAGAAGCCAATCAGGCTCGTGGGGGAATGGAGCGGCACAACCAGGCGGATCCAGCCACGAGCTGGACGGGCTTCAGTGCTCTGCTCCGGATGGGGAAGGTAGCGGCTTGCGTGGGTCAGCAACCAGTTGGGGTCCTCAAGCTCTGTCAGCAGCTCGGCCGCGGTCGCGCCGCGGGCGTAAACGACGCTGTTGTCGTCGTCCGAGGCGAGCAGCAGCGCAGATTGGACGACGTTGAGGCGCGGCGCGATTTCATCGGCAAGCAAGCTCACCAGCGCGGCCCGATCAACGCCTGGGATGCGGCTGGCGAAAAGGCGCAGAAATTCGTCGGGACTGTAGGCGATGCCATAGGTTACTTTATTGACGAGGGGCGCAAAGCGGCTGCGCAGAGTCACCAGGGCCAGCACGACCGCGAGGAGCAGGGTCATGACGAAGACGGCAAACTCGCTGTCTCGATTATTTTCCTGGCTGTTGATCAACAAGATCAGGGCCAGGATTGTCAGGTAGATGAGGGTCACGCCATAGGTGGTCAGAAGGCGGTTGACTTGGACCTCAAGCAGGCCCAGGCGATGCTTGTAGATGGCGTACAGATAGACCACCGGCAGGATAGGCAGGGAGAGGAAAGCGACGCTAGTGGCCAGCCAGCCGGGGACGCTGAGGCCCAACACCAGTGGCAGCATCCAAGTTAAGATTCCAGGCAAGAATGCCAGGGCGGCGCCATATAGCATCAGCCGAGCAGCCAGGCGGTTGGCGGCCCGCCTATCCCAGAGGGCGCGCCCAATCAAAACGGCCAGGCTGATGCCCTGAAAGCTTAAGATAGCTAACAAGAACGTCAGGCTCAGGGCGTCGTTGCCGATCTCCACGGCTGCCATAATGCCGGCCGCCAGATAGAGAGCGATAATGCCATATTGAAGGCGGCCGAGCGGCAACGGCTCCGGCAGGCTGAGATGCAGGTGGAAGAGCAAGGGCACCAACACCCAGGCGAGCGCCTGGGAGATCTGGCGCGACAGGGCCAGCGCGCTCGCGCTGGCGATACCGGTGCTCAGCCAGATCGCCATTAAAAAGAAGGTGGCGACCAGCAGCGTACGGCGGACGTCTTTCGGCCACATAAAGAGGAAAATGACGCTGCCTGTGAGCCAATATGGCGCGTAAATGAGCAGGGGCACGACAAGGTCAACCACGCGGTCTGTGAAGCTCCGCTCTGGAACAACCCATTCGGCGACGAAGGTCCGGCCGGCGCGCTGCAAGATAAAGCTGACTGTGCCGCCTGGCTCGATTCCGGCGAAGGGATCTTCCAGGTTGCCTTCGCGCTGTTCGGCGATGATGACGTCATTGATCGCCAACACCTGGTCGCCCGCACGCACATCAGCGTTTGGGGACGGGCAGCCGGCACGACTGCGCTGGCAGGGGATGTCAGAGATTGTCCAGCGGCTGTTGATTGTGACGCCTGGGCTGGTGAACTCGACGGCAAGGAGGTAGTTGTAATACAGGCAGACGCCCAGAATGGCCAGGGCAAAGCC
>JBOGUG010000442.1:0-9113 GCA_050696115.1 Promineifilaceae bacterium (SeqCode)
GCCGGTGGCAGCCCGCGACGGCCAGGCGGCCCAGGCGGACGTGCTGGCCGGAATCCCGGCCGCGCCGGGGGCCGCCAGCGGGCCGGCCGCCCAGTTCCGGCCGCAGTTGCCAGTGGTCGAACGGCGAGCGGCCGGCGATCCGGCCACCGAATGGGAGCGTTTGCAGGCGGCCCTCGGCCGGGCGACGGCCGAGCTGGAGAGGGTGCAGGCCGCCGCCGCCCGCCGAGCTGGCCCCGACGAGGCGGCCATCTTCGAGGCCCACCGCCTGGTGTTGCAAGACCCGGCCCTGTTGGCCGACGTGCGCGAGCGGCTGGCGGCCGGCCGGCTGAACGCCGAGGCCGCCTGGTGGGATGCCATCGAGGCCCTGGCGGCCGAATACGGCCGGCTGGAGGACGCTTACATGCGCGCCCGCGCCGCCGACGTTCAGGACGTCGGCCGGCGTGTGCTGCGCCACTTGCTCGGCGTGGAGCGGCCGTCCCTGGAGCTGGCCCGGCCGGCGATCGTCCTGGCGGCCGAGCTGGCGCCTTCGGATCTGGCCCAGTTGGAGCGAGATTCTGTGCTAGGCCTGGCGACGGAGCGCGGCGGGGCCACCTCCCACAGCGCCATATTGGCCCGCGCCCTGGGCATCCCGGCCGTGGTCGGCCTGGGGCCGGCACTGGCAGAGGTGGCCGACGGCCAGCTCTTGGGGCTGGATGGCGACGCCGGCCGGCTCTGGCTGCGGCCCGACGCCGCCCAACAGGCCGCCCTGGAAGCGAAACGGCAACGCTGGCTGGCGGAGCGCAACCGCAGTCGAGCCGCCGCCCAGGCCCCGGCCGTCAGCCGCGACGGCGTCCGGCTGGAAATCGGGGCCAACATCGGCCGGCCGGAGGAGGTAGCCCCGGCCCTGGAGTACGGCGCCGAAGGCGTGGGGCTGTTCCGCACCGAGTTCTCGTTTCTGGATCGCGCGGCCGTCCCCGGCGAGGAGGAACAGTTCCAGGCCTACCGGGCCGCGGCCGACGCCCTGGGCGACCGGCCGCTGATCATCCGCAGTCTGGACGTGGGCGGCGACAAGCCCCTGCCCTACTTGCCAATGGAGGCAGAGGCCAATCCCTTTCTCGGCCGGCGCGGCATCCGCTTCTGCCTGGATCGGCCGGCCCTATTCAAGGGCCAACTGCGGGCCATCTTGCGCGCCGGCCACGGCCGGAACGTGCGCTTGATGCTGCCTATGGTCGCCACGCTGGCCGAGCTGCGCGCCGCCAAGGGGCTGCTGGCCGAGGCCCAGGCCGAGTTGGCCGCCGAGGGGCTGCCCCACGCGGCCGATATGCCGCTGGGCATCATGGTCGAGGTGCCGGCCGCGGTTGTCAGCGCCGACCTGCTGGCGGCCGAAGTGGACTTCTTAAGCCTGGGCACTAACGACCTGGCCCAATACGTCATGGCGGCCGAACGGGGCAACCCCCAGGTCGCTGCCCTGGCCGACGCCTGGCAGCCGGCCGTGCTGCGATTGGTCGCCCAGACGGTGGAGGCAGGTCACGCGGCCGGCATCTGGGTGGGGCTGTGCGGCGAATTGGCGGCCGACGCCCTGGCCGCGCCCCTGCTGCTGGGGCTGGGGCTGGACGAGCTGAGCATGAACGCCCCGGCCGTGCCGGCCGTCAAGGCCGCCATCCGGGCCGCCAGCCGAGCTGAGGCGCGCGACCTGGCGCAGCGCGCCTTTCGCCAGGAGTCAGCCGCGGCCGTGCGCGCGCTGCTGGCAGCGGCGCTTAAAGCGGCTGAATGACTTCGGGCGTGTCGTTGTGTGGGCTGTTGACCTGGGTGCTGACCGGGTAAAAGCGCATCTCGGCCGCCGGGTAGGGCCGCAAAAGGTCCTGGACCTCGCCGGGATGTTGGGCGCCGGGGTCGAGCCAGAGGGCAAAGTCGGCCGGGTGCAGGATGACCGGCATCCGGTTGTGGACTTCCTCAAGCAAGTCGTTCGGCTCGGTCGTCAGGATGGTGCAGGATTCTATCTCCGAGCCGTCCGGCGACTGCCAGCGCTCCCACAGCCCCGCCATGGCGAAGGGCCGGCCGTCTTTCATCTGGACGCGCATGGGCTGCTTGGCCCCGTTCTGCTTCTGCCACTCGTAGAAGCCGTCGGCCGGCAGCAGGCAGCGGCGGTATTTGAAGGCTGCCCGGAAGGAGGGCTTTTCGGCCGCCGTCTCCGAGCGGGCGTTGATCATGCGCGAGCCGATGGAGGGGTCATCGGCCCAACTGGGGATCAGCCCCCAGACGAGATGGGTCAGTTCGCGTTCGCCCGTTTGGGGCGAGACGCGCACGGCCGCCACCGGCTGGGTGGGGGCGATGTTGTAGCGCGGGGCCAGCTCGGGCGCAGCCGGCAATTGGAACAGGTCGGCGATGGCCTCGCCGGGGGCGATCAGCGTAAAGCGTCCGCACATGGGTTGTTCGTCTTGGGGTGCTAGTTGAACGGCCGGTTGCGGGCCGTGCAATGCGGGTTGTGGTTGCCGCGATGGCGCCAATAGTAGACCCGCTTGCCGTTGTCCATCGTGCGCCGGCTGCGCAAGGTGAGCGTTCCGCCACAGATGGGACAGACAGCCTGGTGGGGGGCGGTCGCGTTGGCGACCAACTGCGTTCCATCACTCGACTTGGCTATCTTCACGGCGTGCCCTTCCTCCAGCGACGAGCGGGGGCTAGGTTCGTTTGTTAACCGGTTCCCTTGTCTCGAACGGCCAATAAATTACGGCCTTGTCTTTCCACCGGGCCGTTCGTAGTTTAACCAACAGTGGCTAGAATTGCCACGCCGATCGGTGGCATTTGCGTGGCAAACTCGGCCGCCGGCCGCCAGGGCGAAAGGTGGCTGCGCCATGAGCCGAACGCTGATCTACAATGGGCTCCAGTTCATTCACGTCTTGATGGCGATCGTCGCCGTGGGCTTCAACGCCTCGTACCCCATCTGGCTGGCCCGCGCCGGCCGCCAGCCGGAGCATCTGTCCCACGTGCTGCGCGGCATCAAGACGCTGGACGACCGTTTCGCCAATCCGGCCTATGGCCTGCTGCTGCTGACCGGGCTGGGCATGGTCTGGGCCGGCCGCTTGCCGCTGTCCACCTTCTGGATTGCGGCCGCCCTGGGCCTGTACCTCGTGGCCATCCTACTGGGCCTGCTCGTCTATAGCCCGGCTCTGCGACGCCAGATCGAGGCGCTGGAGAGCCAAGGCCCGCAGTCGGCCGCCTTTCAGGCCGCCAGCGGCCGGGCGCGCACCAGCGGCATCGTCCTGAGCCTGGTGGTGGTGGCCATCGTCTTCCTGATGGTGGTCAAGCCCGCGCCCGGCTGATCGGCCGCTTTCCGGCCGGCGCATGACGCCGACAGCAGGCCTATTGGCTGAATTCAGGCCGGGGCTATACTAGCAGGCATCGAATCTGGGGGGCGGCCGGAACAAGGAGGACTGCGATGAGCATTCCAAGGCGCGCCGCCAGGCCATCCTGGCCCCTGCTGGGCTGCTTGGCCCTGGTCGTCATCCTGGCAACCGGGGCTTGCGAGATCACGCTGTCGGCCACCAGCACCCCTGATCCCGTCGTCGGCGGGGCGGTCTTCGCGGCCGTGCGCTGGCGCGACCAGGACCAGGCCATTGACGTGGTCTTCATCCCCGACGACGACTACGGCGACATGAACGACGTGGCCGACCGCCAGGTCTTCCTGGACGACGTTGCCAACATGATTGACACCGGCTTCTACCAGAACAACGCCATCGTCAGCAACATTGCAGCCATAAATTTCTGGTTCATGACCGCCACCGGCAACGTGGCCGAGCCCGACGAAGGCATCTGCCCTGACGTCACCTGGCCCGACCTAACCGCGGCCGCCTTCGCCGAGTCCATCGTCATGCTGCACACCAACGCATTGCGCGACTGCGCCTTCGGCAACCAGGTCACTTCGGAGCCGACCAGCTTCCGCACCGTGGTGCACGAATTTAGCCACGCCGCCTGGGGCCTGCCCGACGAATATTGCTGCGACGGCGGCTACTTCGTCACCCCGCCGGTCTTTTACGCCGAGGCGGCCGACTGTACTGGCGATGCCGACAACGCCCCCTGGCGCGACTGCGACACCTTCACCGCCAGCAGCGGCGAAGATTGGACGCGCTCCGAAGACGACACCGACGACATCATGAGCGTCGGCGGCTCGGTGGTGCTGGAATACGGTCAGGCTGACTGGTTCGTCATGGATGGCATCCTCAGCGGCCTCGGCTTTGGCGCCGCCCAGACGCCGGACGTCTTCGCTCCTGACCCCTGGGACTGGCCCTAGGCCGGCCGATCGGCTATGCTGACAGCTAAGGGAAGGCATGTTATGAACCCCTACAAGAGAGGATATAGCCTGGCGCTGGCCGCGGCGGCGCTGGTTGCGGCCGCCCTGAGCGGCTGCGCAACCGGCTCGGAGGCCCAACAGCTGCGCGAGCTGCCCACCGTCGTCCCGGCCCAGGAATTGACCCCGGCCCCGACGCCGGCCGACGGCCGCCAGGTCGCCATCCTACAACTGGTCGTCCTGTCCAACGCTGACGGCCGGGTCGAAGAAGTGCGCTTAGAGAAGGGCCAGATCGTGACTGCTTTTGCGCCCAACGTCTTCGGCCGGGCCGGCGCCTGGACGGTCGAGCTGGTCGGCCGGACGCCGATGCGCTTCGGCGTGCCCGACCCGCGTGAGGCCCACATTGAGGACGGCGAAGAGGGCGCGCCCCACACCACCGAGATCCTGGCCGAGGTCAGCTGGGAGTTGGTCGTACCCCTGTCGGACAAGGGGCAGCCGTTGGGCGTCGAGGAGATCCGCATCCTGGACCAAAACGGCGAGCTGATCTTCTCGACCCCGGTTGACCGCGAGGCCTGGGGCGGCGCTGAAGCCCAGCCCAACGGGTAGCGCCAGACCCCTTCGGCCGGTGAGCGCGCTGACGGGCGTTCGGCTGCTGTCGCTGGCGCTCAACATCCCCGGCCCGGCCGCCGTCGCCTGCCTGGTCGGGCTGGGCGCCCAGGCGCTCAAGATCGAGCCACCGGCCGGCGACCCGCTGGCGGCCGCCTGTCCCGGCTGGTACCGGGAACTGCACACCGGGGTTGAAGTCCGGCGGCTGGACCTGAAGTCAAGCCCCGGCCAGGCCGAGCTTGAGCGTCTGCTGGCCGAGTGCGACCTGCTGCTCACAGCCAGCCGGCCGGCCAGCCTGGCCCGCTTGGGCCTGGCCTGGGCTGATCTCGCCGGCCGCTACCCGCGTCTGCTCCAGGTCGCCATCACCGGCTATCCGCCCCCCGACGAAGAGCGCGCCGGCCATGACCTGACCTACCAGGCCGCGGCCGGGCTGCTCGAGCCGCCCCGCCTGCCGCTGACAGCCCTGGCCGACATGGCCGGGGCCGAGCGGGCCGTCAGCGCCGCGCTGGCGTTGCTGCTCGGCCGCGAGCGGGCGCCCGAAACGAGCGAGCGCTACGCCGAGGTTGCGCTGGCCGAGGCGGCGGCCGCCTTCGCCCGGCCGCTGGCGCACGGCCTGACGGCGCCCGGCGGCTTGCTGGCCGGCCGGCTGCCCAGCTACAATATCTATCCGGCGGCCGATGGCTGGCTGGCGCTGGCGGCCCTGGAGCCCCATTTTGTGGCCCGGCTGGCCGGCGCGCTCGGCCTGGCCCAAGTCAGCTCGGAGGCCCTGGCGGCAGCGTTCGCCCGCCGGCCGGCAGCCGAATGGGAGCGCTGGGCGGCCGGCCACGATCTGCCCCTGGCGGCCGTCCAAAAGGTGAACCAGGACGATGGCTGAAGCGGTGATTCTCGAAGCGGTGCGCACGCCGTTCGGCAAGCGCGGCGGCGCTTATCGCCAGACGCGGCCGGACGGCCTGCTGGCCCACGCCCTGTGCGGCCTGACGGCTCGCGCCGGCCTCGACCCGGCCCTGATCGAGGACGTTGTGACCGGCTGCGTCACCCAGGCCGGCGAGCAGGGGGCCAACATCGGCCGGCTGGCTGTGCTCCTGGCAGGCTTCCCGGTCGGGGTACCGGCCACCAGCCTGGATCGCATGTGCGGCTCCGGCCAACAGGCAGTTCACTTCGCCGCCCAGGCCATCGCGGCCGGCGACATGCGCTACGCCATTGGCGCGGGGGTTGAAAACATGACCCGCACGCCCATGTTCAGCAGCCTTGGCGGCGGCTTTGAAGTGCTCAACCCCGACTTACTGGCCCGCTATGAGCTGATCCACCAGGGCGAAAGCGCCGAGCGCCTGGCCGAGAAATGGGGCCTGGGCCGGGCCGAGCTGGACGCCTTCGCTGCCGAGAGCCACCGCCGGGCCGCAGCCGCCGCCAGCGCCGGCCGGCACGCTGAAATCCTGCCCACGCCCGGCCTGGACCCGGCCAGCCAGCCGCTTACGCTGACCCGCGACGAAGGCATCCGCCAGCCGGTTGAGCCGGAGCGCATGGCCGCCCTGCCAACAGTCTTCCGCCCGGACGGCGACGGCGTGGTCACGGCCGGCAACGCCAGCCAAATCTCCGATGGGGCCGCGGCCGTGCTCCTCGCCGACCGGGAGGCGGCCGAGGCCGACGGCTTCCGGCCGCGGGCCCGCTTCCTGGCCCGGGTAGTGGTGGGCGACGACCCCAGCCTGCAATTGGCCGGCGTCATCCCGGCCACCGAGCGGGCGCTGGCGCGGGCCGGCCTGACCATCGCCGACCTGGACTGGATCGAGATCAACGAAGCTTTCGCCTCGGTCGTGCTGGCCTGGGCGCGCCATTTCCGGCCGGACATGGCCAGGGTCAACCCCTGGGGCGGGGCCATTGCCCACGGCCACCCGCTGGGCGCCACCGGGGCGGCGCTGCTGGCCAAGATGCTGGCCGGCTTACAGCAAACCGGCGGCCGGCTCGGCCTGCAAGTCATGTGCATCGGCCACGGCATGGCCACCGCCACCGTTATTGAGCGCCTTTAAATGAGCCGGCCCCAGCCCGAATCGCCGCCCCGGCCGCTGCCCGAACCGCTGCGCGGCCGGGAGACGGGCACCTTCACCCATACCAGCATCGTCGAGCGCCTGCCGGAGATCGGCCGGCGCACGCTGGCCGAGAACCACTTCCCGGCCGAGACGGCCGCGGCCATCGAGGCCCTGATCGCCGAGATCCCGGGCGCGCCCTTGCGGCCAATCCGCGACCCAACCGCCCCCGACGCGGCCGCCTGGGACGGCTACTTCGCCGCCCACCAGGGCCAGAACTGGCTGGATGCGCCCTGGTTCTTCGCCGAGATGTATTTCTACCGCCGCATCCTGGAAGCCAGCGGCTATTTCCGGGCCGGGCCCGGCTGGCAGGTTGACCCCTTCACGCTGCAAAAATACCGCGGCCTGGACGCCAGCGACGCGACGAGCGCCCAGCTTGCCGGCCGGCTGAGCACACTGCTGGAGGCCCAGGAGCCGGCCGCCGGCCTGGGCGAAATGTTTCAAGCCGCCCTGTGGAGCAACCAGGGCGACCTGAGCATCTGGCCCGTCGGCGATGAGGAACAGCCCAGCCACGCCGGCCCGGCCGCCCGCCGCGCCCACACCCTGGTGGACGACTCGGCCGCGGCGGCCCGCCTGCTGCTGGAGCGGCCGGGGAAACAGGTCGCCCTGCTGCTCGACAACGCCAGCTACGAGCTGGTCGCCGACCTGGCCCTGGCCGCCTTCCTGCTCGGCCGGGATTTGGCCGCCTCGATCTCGCTGCACGTCAAGAGCCACCCGGTGCTGGTCTCCGACGCCCTGATTGAAGACGTGCATGAGACGGTCGAGGCGCTGGCCGAGAGCGACGACCCGGCCGCCGCGCGGCTCGGCCGGCAGGCGCGGGCCTGGCTGGACGAGGGCCGGCTGGCGCTGCACGGCCATTTCTTCTGGACCTCACCCCTGCCCGCCTGGGAGATGCCGGCCGACCTGCGCCAGACGCTGGCCGCGGCCGGCCTGGTCATCAGCAAGGGCGACGCCCATTACCGGCGCTTGCTGGGCGACCGCCACTGGCCTTACACCACCCCATTTGAGGCTATCCTGGGCTACTTCCCCGCCCCGCTGGTGGCGCTGCGGGCGCTAAAGTCCGAGGTGATGGCCGGCCTGCGGCCGGAGCAGATCGAGGCGGCCGCCGAGCGCGACCCCGACTGGCTCTTCAGCGGCCGCTGGGCCGCCATCCAGTTCGCCCGGCCAGAAGCGTAGGGGCGCCGCCTGCTGCGCCCGCACTTCTGCGCCCAATTTGCTGGAGGGCATCTCGCATGGAAATACGCGCCAACACCTTCCTCATCGCCGGCGGCGCCTCCGGCCTGGGCGCGGCCTGCGCCCGCCGCCTGGCGGCCGAGGGCGGCAACGTCCTGATCGCCGACCTCAACCCCGAAGCGGGCGCGGCGCTGGCGGCCGAAATTGGCCCCCAGGCCCGCTTCGCCCGCGCCGACGTCACCGCCGAGGAGAGCGTTCGGGCGGCCGTCGCCTTGGCCCGGGAGGCTTTCGGCGGCCTGCAGGGGGCCATCAATTGCGCCGGCGTCGCCATCGCCATGAAGGTGCTCAGCGGCCGCGGCCTGCACGACCTGGAGGCGTTCGCCCGGGTGGTGGCCATCAATCTGACGGGCACCTTCAACGTTATCCGGCTGGCGGCCGAAGCCCTGGCCGAGAACCGGCCCACGGCCGGCGGCGAGCGCGGCGTCATTATCAATACGGCTTCCGTGGCCGCCTATGAGGGCCAGATCGGCCAGGCGGCCTACTCAGCCTCCAAGGGGGGCGTGGTCGGCCTCACCCTGCCGGTGGCGCGCGAGCTGGCCGCCCACGGCATCCGCGTGGTGACCATCGCGCCGGGCATCTTCGACACGCCCATGCTGGCCGGGCTGCCCGAAAAGGCGCGCCAATCTCTGGGCGAGCAGACCCCCTACCCGCCGCGCCTCGGCCGGCCGGAGGAGTACGCCGCCCTGGCCCAGCACATCATCGAAAACGAGATGCTCAATGGGGCCGTCATCCGCCTGGACGGCGCCCTGCGCATGGCCCCCCTTTGACTTAACAACTACTGTCCTGCGCCTAGCCCGGCCGCGTCAGCCTCAGCGCCACGGCCGCCGCCAAGATCAAGAGCGCCCCCTCGATAATCAACAGCAGCCGGCCGACCTCGGCCGACGGGGCGACCGGCCCGGCCGGCGCGCCGGCCGGGCCCACCTCAAAGT
>JBOGUG010000443.1:0-6956 GCA_050696115.1 Promineifilaceae bacterium (SeqCode)
GCCGTGGAGAGCTACCTGCAGGCCAAGATCGAAGGCGACGCCGCAGGCATTCGCGCGCTGCTCTGCTCCGAGATGGAGGCGTTTCTGGAGCGCGAGCAGCACACTTTTGACAGCGTGACGGGCGTCCGGCTGGAAGATTCGGCCTGCGAGCCGGCCGGCGAGGGGCGCGTGGCCTGTTCGGGCAAGATCGTGGCCCTCTATGGGGCCGAAGAGACCGAATTCCCGCTGGGCACGTACCGGGTCGTGCAGGAGGACGGCGAATGGAAATGGTGCGGCGAGGCGTGAGGCATCGCGAAAACCAGCTGGCCTTGGCGCTGGCGCTGCTGGCAATCTTGCTGCTCATCGCCACCACCAGCGACGCGCCGGCCTGGATATACCAGGGCTTCTGAGCGCCGGCTGCCGTTAAACCCGGTCTAACCTGGCTTGAAGAGCTTTCTCAGCGGTTTCTGCGTGGCGGCCCTGGCCGCTTTCATGGTGCTGGCGGCGACGGCCGCTTTCCAGCATTCGGCCGGCGTGCGCGATGCGGACATCGCCCTGGCCGTGGCCACGCCACTGGCGGCGTTTGACGTGCGCCTGGCGGGCCTGCCGGCCAATGCGGGCGGGGCGCTGATCGGCGTCGGCCTCCGGCCGGAAGCGATCCGCGACCGGCCGCCGGCGGCCGAGCCAACGGCCACAGCCAGCCCGCCCCCGACCGACACGCCCACGGCCGCGCCGCTCACTGCCAGCCCCAGCCCCCGGCCGAGCGCCACGCCCACCGACCGGCCACCCACGGCCACCCTCGCGCCAAGTCCCCCCCAGCCCACGCCGACGGCCGGGCCGCCTTCGCCGACGGCCGCGCCGCCACAGCCAGACCCATTGGCCATCAACGGGCTGAGCAAGGCATCCTATCTGATTTTGCCG
The DNA here is from genome assembly GCA_050696115.1 of Promineifilaceae bacterium (SeqCode). Lineage (GTDB taxonomy): Bacteria > Chloroflexota > Anaerolineae > Promineifilales > Promineifilaceae > UBA11865. The sequence continues at coordinate 901 of JBOGUG010000443.1, forward strand.
CCGGAGGTCCAGGACCACGTGCGCGAGTTGGCCGCGCAGGGCCAGGCCTTCGGCCGCAACCCGCGCGCCTTCTCCAAGATCGGATCCAGCACCATCGCTACCTACCATTTCCTCGGCCGTTGGGACGATGGCCCCTACAACCTGGGGGCATTCTCCTATTTGCAGCCGGCCATAGACCACTTTCAGGGCTCTTTTGCCCGCGACAGCATCGCCGCCCAATTGGGCATGAGCGCCGGCGGCGCCCTTGACCCGGCCTGGGCCAGCCAGCAGGGCTGCGCGCCCAACGAGGCGCCGGTCGCCTGTGAGCTGCGTCTGCACAACCCGGCCGTGGCCGTCATCACCCTGGGCACCAACGACACAGGCTCCGGGGCGCGATTCGAGGCCAACATGCGCGCCATTATCGAATACGCGGCCGGCCAGGGGGTCATCCCCATATTGGCGACCAAGGCCGACCGCTTCGAGGGCGAGGACAACCGCAACAACGGCATCGTCCGCGGCCTGGCGGTCGAATATCGCCTGCCGCTGTGGGACTTCGACATCGTGGCAGCCACCCTGCCCAACCACGGCGTTGGCAGCGACGGCGTCCACATGGCCTTCTACGACACCTACGATTACACCTCCCCGAGCGCCTTCCAGCGCGGCTATGGCCTGTTTAACCTGACGGCCGTAATGGCGTTGTACGAAGTTTACCTTCTGATGCCGGCTGGCTGACGGCTGCCGGCCTCCCGCGCTCGGCCCAGTCGCCCTCCGCCAGCCGCCCGCCGCGCCTGACACTCCATGACCTTCGGCCTGACCGCCATCCTCGTCTTCGGCCTGGCGGCCATCGCCTATGCCGCCTGGCTGCCGGCACGATGGCGCGGCTGGGCGCTGCTGGTCGCCAGCCTGGCGGCCGTCTATTGGCTCCAGCCGCCCCTGGCCCCGCGCTACGCCGACTTCGGGCTGCCAACGGCCGCCATTGGCCTGGCCACGGCCGGTTGGTGGTTGACCCGCCGGCCGGAGGATCCGGCCCAGCAGGCCACAACCAGCAGCGACCGGCGCACGCTGGCGCTTGCGGCTGGCGTTGTCGCAGCCATGTCGCTCTTTCGCTATCTGGCGCCCGCCTGGCGCCTGACGGCCTCCCGGCCGCCGCCGGTTGGCTATGTTGTTCTGGCCCTGGCGGCCGGCGGCGGGCTGCTCTTTCTGCTCGGCCGGCTCGGCCGGCGGCGAGCGGCCTTGGCGCTGCTGCTGGCCCTGGCGCTGCTCTTCGTTCTCCTCAAGAGCCCGCCGCTGGCGGCGGCCGCGGCCGGTCTATGGCGTAACCTGTCCGGCCAGGACGTGAGCCTGGCGGCCCCGGCCGACCTGGCCTGGATCGGCTACTCGTTCCTCTCCTTTCGCTTGATTCACACCCTGCGCGACCGCCAATTGGGGCTGCTGCCGGCCCTATCGCTGCGCGAATACCTAACTTACGCCCTCTTTTTCCCGGCCTACACCGCCGGCCCGATTGACCGCGCCGAACGTTTTGTCCAGGACTACCGCGCCCTGCCGGCGCTGGAAGGCCTGGACGCCGGCCGCTGGGCAGGCGGGCTGGCGTGGATCGGCCTGGGGCTGCTGAAGAAGTTCGTGCTGGCGGACTTCCTGGCCCAGGGGCTGGCCCTGACGCCGGCCAACGCCGCCCAAACCGAAGCGGCCGGCTGGCTCTGGCTGCTGCTCTATGGCTACGCCTGGCGGTTGTACTTCGACTTTGCCGGCTACAGCGACATCGCCATCGGCCTGGGTATCCTCTACGGCGTGCGCTTGCCAGAGAATTTCCACTTCCCCTATCTGGCCCCTAACCTGACCAGCTTTTGGCAGCGCTGGCACATCACCCTGAGCGACTGGGCCCGCTTTTACGTTTTTACGCCCCTGTCGCGCGAGCTGCTGCGCCGCCGGCCGCGGCCGCCGGCCGTCCTGGCGGTATTTCTGGCCCAGGCGACCACCATGAGCCTTATCGGCCTGTGGCACGGCATCACCTGGAACTTCGCCGTCTGGGGCCTGTGGCACGCCGTTGGCCTGTTCGCCCACAAGCTGTGGAGCGACCGGACGCGCCACTGGCAGCGCCAGCTGGGCCGACGGCCGGGGCGCAAGCGTCTGTGGACGGCTTTCGGCCGGGCTGCCACCTTTCACTACGTAGCCCTGGGCTGGGTCTGGTTTGCCCTGCCCGACCTGGGGCTGGCGCTTGACGTATACGCCAAACTGTTGGGACTCTGATGCCTACTTCCTGGCCGGCCCTGGCCCGCATCGCGCTCAAGGCGGCCGCGCTCTTCGCCGCCCTGAACCTGCTCTTCGCCTGGCTCTACCCAGTCGAGGCGCTTGGCCGCCTTTCGCTCTACAACTGGCTGATCCCCGGCCGGCTGCGGCTGCCTTATGGCGAACAGCCGGCCGAATCCTATAACCTCAGCCTGAACAACGTGCCTGGCATGCTGGCCAGCCACGCCATCAGCCGGCCGAAAGCGGCCGACGAGTTCCGGCTGGTGGTAATCGGCGATTCGGGCGCCTGGGGCTGGCTGCTGGAATTCGAAGACACTCTCGCCGGGCAGCTCAACCGGCTCGGGCTGACGGCGCCCGGCGGCCGGCGCGTCGTGGCCTACAACCTGGGCTACCCCATCCTGGCATTGACCAAGGACGCCCTGTGGCTGCATGAGGCGCTGGCCTTCGAGCCCGACCTGATCCTCTGGCCGCTGACGTTAGAATCGTTCCGGCCGGAACAGCAACTGGCGCACCCTCTCTTGCAGCACAACCCGGGGCGGGTGCGGGCGCTGATCGAGCGCCACGGCTTGAAGCTGGATCCGGCCGACCCGCGCTTTGTCGAGCCCGGCTTCTGGGCGCGCACGCTGGTGGGCCAACGCCGGCCGCTGGCCGATCTGCTGCGTCTCCAACTCTACGGTTTCTCCTGGGCCGCCACCGGCGTGGATCAGGCCACCCCGCGCGGGATCAGCTTGCGCCAGTCGGATTTCGAGGCCGATCTCAGTTGGGGCACTCATGAAGGGCCGGCCGAGCTGTCAGCCGCCGACTTGGCCTTTGACGCCCTGGCGGCCGGCGTGGCCGAGGCCGGAGCCGTACCGCTGCTGGTGGTCAACGAACCGATCTTCATCAGCGCCGGCCGCAACAGCGACCTGCGCTTCAATGCCTGGTATCCGCGCTGGGCCTACGACCAGTATCGCGACCTGCTAGCCACGGAGATGATGGCCCATGCAGGCGCGGCCGGCGGGCGGCCGGCGGCGCTGATCTACCTGGACTTGTGGGACGCCGTCGCGCCGGCCGAATTTACTGACAGCCCTGTCCACCTGACGCCGCGCGGGACGCAGCAATTTGCCGCTCAACTGGCGGAAGCCACCGGCCGCCTGGCGGCCGCCAGCCGGTAAACGCCCCAGGCGGGAGCGACCTGCGGGAGGGCTCACCATCCTGACCGGCCTGGACTGCCCGGCCCCGTAGGGGCGCCCATTTTGTGGCGCGGGCAGCCTGCCCGCGGCCGGGCTGCAGGCCCGTATCCGATTAACCGTTCGGGCGGACGGCCGGGGGAATTGGGCGGGCACTGGGCCCGCCCCTACAGGCCAGCCGGTGGGCCGGCCATATTTTGGCGTGGGCATCCCGCGGGCATTCTGCCCGCAGACGGGCTGGAAGCCCGTCCCACAAATAGGGGGCGGCCGGCAAGCGTCTTGTGGCGCGGGCATCCCGCGGGCATTCTGCCCGCAGACGGGCTGGAAGCCCGTCCCACAAATGAAGAGCCAGCCCAGGAGAGCCGCGCCATTCTTTCTTGCCCGCTCGACTGACGGAAGCCATCGGCCGCCTGGCGGCCGCCAGTCCACAAACCTGCGACGGATTGGGCACTACTTAGCGGCCTGGGCGGGACTAGGAATGAAGTACCGGCCGCCCCACGGCTGGCCTGGTTTGTGGCATAATTGGCCTGCGCAGGCGGGCAATTCGGTCCCGCGCGCACCCCACAAAATAGGAGGAAACATGAAAAACCGTTCCTTTTCGGTGGGCCTGAGCCTAGCGGCCGGCCTGGCCCTGGCCTTGCTCGCCACCAGCCGCATCAGCCAGGCGCAGATGGAAGCCCCTCAAGCGCCGCAAAGCCCCGAAGCCCACACAACCGTGGGCACCGCCTTCACCTACCAGGGCGAACTGACCGATGGCGGTGGGCTGGCAAACGGCCCGTATGATTTCGAGTTCCGCCTGTTTGACGTCCCGGCCGGCGGCGCCCAGTTAGCCGCCCCCGACGTCATCGCTGACCTTCCGCTGGTGGACGGCCGCTTCACCGCCCAGCTCGATTTCGGCGCCGGATTGTATGCCGACGGCCCGCGCTGGCTGGAGATTGCCGTCCGGCCGGGCGCCAGCGGCGGCGCTTACACCACCCTCAGCCCGCGCCAGCAGCTCACCCCGGCGCCGGTGGCCCAGGCGCTGCCCAACGTTTACACCGATGAAGCCGCCAACTTCGTCGGCGTCGGCCGCAACTTCCGCATCTCGGGCAATGAGGTCTTTGGCGTACGCTTCGATGGCAACGCCAATGCATACGGCGGCATGTACGTCGAAACCAGTCACCCCAACGGCTGGCCCTTCTACGGTTACGCCACCGGCGGCAGCTTCCGCGCATGGAGTTACTACAACGGGACCACCGGCGACTGGCAGCTCTACAATGCGGGCATTCGGCTCAAGGTGCCCAACGAGGGCGGCCTGCGCGTCGGGCCGAGCGTGGATTACAGCCTCGTCATCAGCAACACGACCGGCAGCGACGGCGTGCGCGTCAACGACACGGGCGATGATGGCATCCAGATCGGCAGCTCGCCTGACTATCCCAATTATGGCGTGTACATCCCCTCGCCGGGCGTGGCGACTTATGGGCTGTGGCCCAACACTGCGGAAGCGGCCGGCGAATGGGCGCTCTACACCGTGGACAACATCGAGGCTGGCAACGTGTTCGCGGCCGGCTTCTCGCTCCTGGCCAAGGTGGACGGCAGCCGGGCCCTGACGGCCGGCGACGTAGCCGCCGTGGCCGGGGTGGCCGATCCCTTGCCCGGCGGCGCCCAGCCCATCCCGCTCGTGCGTCTCTCGGCCGCGCCCAACGACGGCGTCATAGGGGTGGTGACCGGCCGCAGGGTCTGGCAGCTGGCCCCAGGCAAGGAAGCCGAAGGCGAGTACGCCTTGCAGAGCGCCGAGGGCCCAGCTCAGCCGGGCGAATACGTCATGCTGGCCGTGTTGGGCGTGGCCGAGGTCAAGGTCGCGCCGGGGGCCACGATTGCCGCCGGCGACCGGCTGACGGCCGCCGACGCGGCCGGAACGGCCCGGCCGCTCCAAACCCGCATACTCGACGGCATGCGGGTCAGCGAGGGGGCGCCCGTATTGGGCGTCGCCCTGGCGGCCGCGGCCGAGGGCCAGGCAACTGTGCCCGTCTTCGTCAGCTTGCGCTAGGGAGGCCGGCATGAAGCGCAAGCTCAGCCTACTGCTCCTCTGCGCGGCGCTGCTGCTGGCGGCGGCGGCCCTGGTCGCGGCCCAGGACGCGCCCGGCGGCGGTTTCGCCATCAGTTGGTGGACGGTGGACGGCGGCGGCGGCCGCAGCCAGGCCGGCAGCTACACGCTCGGCGGCACGGTCGGGCAGGCCGACGCCGGCCGGCTGACCGGCGCCAATTACGTCCTGCGCGGCGGCTTCTGGCGCGGCGGCTGGAACCCCGCCCAGGGCCTGAAGACGCACCTGCCGCTGGTCATCAAATAGACAGCGGCCGTGAACCGAACCTCCCGGAGGTTTTGCACCTCCGGGAGGTCTCATCAGCCTGACCGGCCTGGACTGCCCGGCCGCGTAGGGGCGCCCATTTTGTGGCGCGGGCTTCCTGCCCGCGGCCGGGCTGCAGGCCCGTATCCGATTAACCGTTCGGGCGGACGGCCGGGGGAATTGGGCAGGCACGGAGGCCCGCCCCTACAGGCCAGCCGGTGGGCAGGCCATATTTTGGCGCGGGCAGCCCGCGGGCATTCTGCCCGCAGACGGGCTGGAAGCCCGTCCCACAAATGAAGAGCCAGCCCAGGAGAGCCGCGCCATTCTTTCTTGC
>JBOGUG010000444.1:0-2171 GCA_050696115.1 Promineifilaceae bacterium (SeqCode)
CTCCGCGGCCTGCGGCCCGGCCGCGGGCAAGATGCCCGCGCCACAAAGGAGGCGGCTGCCTTTGCCAAGCCCGCTCAACTCGCCCATAATCTCCGCATGAAGCGGGCCATGCCTCTGCACAACGAGCGGCCGGGCCAACGGCTGGCTTTTCTGCCTCGGGCCGAGCCGCAGGCGCTGGCCGAGACGCTGGTGGCGCTAGCCAACAGTGACGGCGGCCTGATTGTCGTTGGCCTGGACGAAGAGGGCCGGCCGGGCGATGGCCTGTGGGAAGAGGAGGTCGAGGCCGCCCTGCGCGCGGCCGCCCGGTTCTGCCGGCCGCCGGTGCCCAGCCAATGGCGGGCCGAGGAAGGGCCGCGGGGGGCGGTCGTCCGCATTGAGGTCGAGCGCGGCGAGGTGCTCCACAGCTTGGACGACGGCCGGGTCTATGTGCGCCGGGGGGCCGAAAACCGCCTGCTGGAAGCGGCCGAGATCAGCCAATTGGCCGCCAGCAAGGGCGCGGCCGCCTTTGAATCCGAGTTTGTGCCCGGCACCCGGCGCTCCGACCTTGACGAGGGGCTGCTGGCCGAATATCGGGCCAGGCGCGAAGCGCGCGGCCTGTCCAAGATCGGCTCGCTGGCCGAATTGCTTTTCGAGATCGGGGCGGTGGATCGCGAGGGGCGGCCGACCGTCGCCGGCATCCTCTTGTTCGGGGCCAATCCGCAGACCTTTTTGGCCCAAAGCGGCATCGTCTTCGTCAAGTTCCCCAGCAGCCAGCCGCGCGGCGAGAACGGCGGCGCGGGTTACGGCCGGCGCGAGGAGATCAGCGGCCCGCTAGCCCACATCGTCGAGCGCGCCTGGAACGTCGTCTGGGAGGAGATGCGCATCGGGGCCGTCGTCAACGGCCTGCAGCGCGAGGAGCTGACCGAGTACCCGCCCTTTGCCGTGCGCGAGGCGCTGGTGAACGCCGTCGCCCACCGCGATTACCACATCCGCGGCCGGCGCATCGAGGTGCGCATGTACTCCGACCGGCTGGAGGTCATCAGCCCAGGCGGGCTGCCAGGCTACATCACGGTGGACAACATCGTCGAGGAGCATTACTCGCGCAACCCGCGCCTGGTCGGCGGCCTCTTCCAATGGGGCTACATCGAGGAGCTGGGGCTGGGCATTGACCAGATGATCGAAGAGATGGTCCAGGCCGGCCACGCGCCGCCGGCCTTCAGCGCCACGCCCCATTCGTTCACCGTGACGCTGTCGAACAGCCGCGAGCGGGCGGCCGTGCCCAAGTGGACGCGCAGCATGAACGAGCGCCAGGCGCGGGCGCTGAACTACGTGCGCGAAAGCGGCAGCATCACCAACCGCGAGTACCAGCGCCTGTGCCCAGATGTGTCGGCCGAAAGCCTGCGCCTTGACCTCGCCGACCTGGTCGAGCGGGGCGTCTTGCTGAAGATCGGTTCGAAGAAGGGCACCTACTACATCCTGAAATGAGGCCGGCCGAGCGCTTCCACCTTATCCCAAAGATATCCCAAATTGGGATTTGGGATAAAGGGGGCCGGGAATGGATGCTTTGGGGATCTGGCCGGGGCCAGGCTGGGTTGCCCTCCTCACGCCCGGCGCGGCCGCCACTGCCCGCTCCAGGTGGGAGTGGGGCCAGGGCTGAGGCTCAGCGCCCCCTGGGGCTGGCCCGGGCCGGGGCCGGCCGCCCATGAGCTTCTCTAATCCGGCGGGGCTGCTGCTCCTGTTGGCTGCGCCCTATTTTGTGCAACTGGCCCGCCAGGGGCAGGGCTTGGCCGCCGGCCGCGATTGGGCGGCGCTGGGGCTGCGCCTGGCCATCCTGCTGCTGCTGGCGCTCGGCCTGGGTGGGCTGGAGTTGGTGCGCCCGGCCGACGACTTGGCCGTCGTCTTCCTGCTGGACGGCTCCGACTCCATCGGCCCGACCCAGGCTGAGGAGGCCGAGGCGTTAGTGCGCGAGACCATCGAGGCGCTCGGCCCGGCCGAGCGAGCCGCCGTCGTCGTCTTTGGCGCCAACGCCCTGGTCGAGCGGCCGATGAGCGGCCTGGCCGAGCTGGCCCCCATCACCTCCACGCCGCTAAGCTTGCAGACTGACATCGCGGCCGCCATCCGGCTGGGGCTGGCCCTCTTCCCGGCCGGCAGCGCTCGCCGCCTGGTGCTGATCAGCGACGGGGCCGCCACCC
>JBOGUG010000445.1:0-1358 GCA_050696115.1 Promineifilaceae bacterium (SeqCode)
GGCCAATGCGCTGACTTCGCCCCCACCGCCAGCCAGCCCGCCCCTTGGTCAGGTGGAGAGGCAGGCGCTCGACCTGGCCGCGACGCCGGACGCCGCGATGACCCCGGCCCCAACCCAGACGCCGGCCCCAACCCAGACGCCGATTGGCCCTTGCGCCAGCCGCATGCCGGCCGGCAACCTCCTGGCGCTGGTGACATTGGAATATGGCCTGAGCCCGCACTTCGAGCCAACTGACCTTGTGTTGCTTGCGCGTTACTTTCCAGAATCCGTCACATTTGGCTACGCGACTGAAGTGCGGGCGGTCATCGTCCGGCCGCTGCTGGGCTTGATCCGGGCCATGCGCGCGGCCGGGTTGAGCCCGACGATCATTTCAGGCTATCGCAGCTATGCGGCCCAGGCCGTCGCCCGCCAGAAATGGCAGACGCTCCAGCCGGCCCGAGCCGACTTGCTCAGCGCCCCGGCCGGCCACAGCGAGCACCAACTGGGAACAAGCGTTGACTTCGGCTCGCCCAGTCTGGCTCCGCTTGTCGGCCGGGATGACGTCCAGTTTCATACCGCCTTTTCTCAAACAGGCGAGGGGCAATGGCTGGCGGCGCGCGCCCACGAATACGGCTTCACACTTAGCTACCCGCCGGCCGCGCTGGAGCTTACCGGTTTCGTGTATGAGCCGTGGCATTTCCGCTACGTGGGAGCCGAGCTGGCAACGCAGCTCCGGCAGCAGGGCCGGCCGCTGACAGCCCACCTGCTTGAGCAGCAGCCCCAACCCTGCGACCCTGACGCCGCTGCCCGGCCGCTGGCGCGAATCAGCCTGCCTTCCCGTTGGCAGGCTGCCACCGCAGCGGCCATCGCCTCGATGCCCGGCCTGGCGGCCGCCTACGACCTGCAACTTCTGCCCGAAGGCGAGCCGGCCGAGCTGCGCCTGGCGGCCGGCAGCGAAGAGATTCCGGCCGGCAGGTGTCCCGTCGCCCTGAGCGTGCCCTTTAGCACGCCAGGGGAGGGCGTTTCGGCCGCTGAGGCCAAGGCTATCCTGGCGGCCGGACGGGCGGGGGTAACCGCCGGCGACTGGGCTGGCATGCCGGCCGGCCATAAGGCGCTACGCGTTGACGGCCGGCTGCCCAATGACCCGGCCTACCCGCTGGTCGAGCTGTGGAGCCTGGCGGCCGAACCGGGCTGGGCTGGGCTCGCAGCCCAGTTGGCTCCCGCCCTGGCCGCGGAACTTTGCGCCGATCCCCTCGTCCAGCTGGCGGCCGTTGGCGATGTGATGCTTGATCGGGCGCTCGGCCGGGCCATCGAGAGCGGCGACATGGCCTATCCCTTCGCCCGCGTTACCGGCTCGTTGCGGGCGGCCGACTTCACTG
>JBOGUG010000446.1:0-8252 GCA_050696115.1 Promineifilaceae bacterium (SeqCode)
CCAGCCGGCCGAGCAGCCAGAAGAAGAGCGCCGCGCCGCCCAGCAGCGCCAGCCACGGCCGCAGGCTGTCCCAGGCGCTCAGCCAGGCCGGCCGGGGCGCGACGGCGGCCGCCTCGGGGCTGCCGGCGTAGGCCGCCAGCGCTTCCCAGGCCGGCAGGGGCGTAAAATCGGGCTCCATGACGCGGAAGTAGTAGAAGGGCTGATCGCGCTCGCCGTCGCCCGGCCGTTTCAGGAACCAATAGTTGATCAGGCTGGCCCAGGGCCACTCGGCCTGGGCGCGGCGAAAACCTTCAACGGCGTAGCGCGCCTGTTGGTCTTCGGTGACCCGGCCGAAGATCTCCGGCAGGCCGGCCGGGGCGCTGTTCCAGCCCATCTCGCTGATCCACAGCGGCTTGTGGGCGTCGCCGAAGGCCACCATCAGGTCGCGGATATAGAGGAGGTGGGGGTAGTTGATGACCAGCGGCCGCAGGCGGCGGTCGGTTGGGCCGGAGAACAGGCCGTAGCCTTGGGCCGACAGGATGTCGAAGCAGTCGCCCGCGCTGGCGCGGTACATGCGCTGCAGGAAGATCAGGTCGTTCAGGTTCCGGCCGTCGAGGGCGATGGTCGGGGCGAGCGCGCCGGCCAGTACGACGGCGGCGGGGTTGGCCTCTTTGGCCCGCCGGTAGCCGGTACACAGCAGGCGGGTGAAGGCTTCGGGATCAACCGGCTGCTCGCCCCACTCGTCGTAGATATTGGGCTCGTTCCACAGCTGGAAGTAGGTCAGCCGGCCGCGATAGCGCCCGACGACGGCGGCCACGAAGTCGCCGTAATCCTCGAAGTCGTCGGGCGGCGCCTTGGAGCCGAGGGCGTCGCCGGCCGCCCGGCTCCAGGCAGGCGGGTTGCTCAGCCGGGCGACAATGGTGATATCGTGCTGCTCGGCCAGGGCAACGATGTTGTCGTATTTGGCCCAGGCGTCAATGCCGGCCGGGCCGTTGGCCGGGTCGCGCCGGTCGCGGAAGTCCCCTTTGGCGTGGATCTCGATGTCCTCCCAGGGGAACTCCTGGCGGATGTAGCCAAAGCCGGCCGCGCTGAGCAGGCGCAAGGTCTCGGCGCGCACTTCGGGCAGCACTTCCAGCTGGAGGAAGGTGTTCATGCCAAAGGGGGACAGGCTGGCCTCGCTGAGCGGGACTTCGGCCGCCAGGCGCGGCTGGGGCCGGACGGCCGAGAAGGCCCACTGCCACAGGCCGCGCAACTGGCCGGCGGGCTCTTCTTCGCCGGTCAGTTGGTAGGGGGACAGGGTGGGCGGCAGCAGGGCCAGCAGCAGGGCCAAGCCGGCGGCGGCCGGGAGGAGGGCGCGCTTCATCGGCCGGTGATTATACCCCAGGCGGGCGGCCCTCACCCCCGGCGCGGCCTGTGGAGCCGTAGTCTTGGATCCTAGTGACCTATCTTCTCGGCCGAGTGAGGGCTGTAATGGAGCGAGGCTACTCTAGCCCGTCGGCCACCACAATCTGTTGAACTTGCTGCCGGAGAGTTGGCACGGCATGGATGGCCGTGCGCCAGACTGCCTGCGGATCCACGCGGAAGTACTCGTGGCTGACCAGATTGCGCATGGCGACAATTTGGGGCCAGGGAATCTGGTCGTTCCGAGCCTTAATTCCTGGACTGATGTGAGACGCCGCTTCTCCAATGATCTCAAGCAGGCGTTCAGCAACAAGCTGCTTCTCCCAGTCGTCGCGGAACTGCACGTAGGAGCGGTCGCGCAGGGCCTCGTCCATTACGAAATGCCATGTGCGCGCGCAATTTTCACAAGGCGCTTGATATCGGGCCGATCAATGGCGCCGCTTCCTGAAATCCCTTCGGCCGAAATCGCCATGCCTTCATCTCCGGGATCCTGGCCCAGCGCGCCGGACAACCAGCAACAGAAAACGCGCGCCCTGGGCATAGTTGCGGGTACGATTGTAGCACACCCGGCTAAGCCCTAGGCCGTCGAGCGGCCGGTTGTTGTAGGCGCGGCCGCCGTTCCCCTCTCCCGTCCGGGGAGAGGGGCCAGGGGCGAGGGGCATCCCCAAGTTGACCACCTCCCCCGCTATGTTAAACTTTTCGGGCGGGAACGATATGCTCACCAACCTCGAACGCATCCTCTTTAGCCTCGTCCTCCTCGTTTCCCTAGTCGCCACCTATTTCACTTTTGGCAGCATGGCGCGCATCATCGGCCGCGGCCAGGGCCGGCTGCGGCTGGAGGATCTCGGCCGGCGGGCCGTCACGGCCGTCGTCGCCCTGTTCAGCCAGGGGCGCATCCTGCGCCACCGGCGGCTGACCTCCCTCTTTCATTACGCCGTCGCCTGGGGCTTTATTTTCTACCTGCTGGTCAATGCCCTAGACATCCTGGAAGGCTTTATCCCTGGCTTTCGCTTCATGGAGGGTAATTTCGTCGGCGACGGCTACCGGCTGCTGGCCGACCTTTTCAGCGTCGGCGTGCTGGTTGGCGCCAGCTACCTGCTGATTCGGCGCTTCTGGCTGAAAGACCCGGCCCTGAAGTTCGCGCCCCAGGTCAAGCTGCACCCCGACGCCCGGGCCGGCATCCGGCGCGACTCGCTACTGGTGGGCGGTTTCATCTTGGTCCACGTCGGCTCGCGCTTCCTGGGCCAATCCTTCGCCGTCGCCCTTGAGGGCGCCAGCCCCTGGCAGCCTTTTGCCTCCTTGGTCTCTAACGTGTGGGCCGGGGCGACGCCGGCCTTCCAGGCGGCCGGCTGGCACGTGGCCTGGTGGCTGGCGCTGGGCACCATATTTCTCTTCCTGCCCTACTTCCCTTACACCAAGCACCTGCACCTGATCATGGGGCCGGTCAACTTCGGCACCCGGCCGCAGCGCCGCGCCCTGGGCGCGCTGCAGCCGCTCGACTTCGAAGACGAGTCGGTCGAGCAGTTTGGGGCCGCCCGGCTGAGCGACCTGGCCCAGACCCAGATCGTGGACGCCTTCGCCTGCATCATGTGTAACCGCTGCCAGGACGCCTGTCCGGCTTACGTCACCGGCAAGGAGCTGTCGCCGGCCGCGCTGGAAATCAACAAGCGCTATTACATCAAGGACGCCTTCACCGAATTGGCGGCCGGCGGCAACGACGACGGCCTGCTGCTGGATTACGCCATTTCGGAGAGCGCCGTCTGGGCCTGTACGGCCTGCGGGGCGTGCGTCCAGGTGTGCCCGGTGGGCAATGAGCCGATGTTCGACATCTTGCACCTGCGCCAGAACCAGGTGCTGATGGAGAGCCGCTTCCCAGGCCAATTGAAGGCGGCTTTCAGCGGCATGGAGCGCCAGGGCAATCCCTGGGGCCTGGGGGAGGACCGGCTGGCCTGGGCGGCCCCCCTGAATTTCGAGGTGCCGACCGTTGAACAGAACCCGGATTACGAGGTCTTGTATTGGGTGGGTTGCGCCGGGGCCTTTGACCCCACTTCCCAGGAGATCGCCCGGGCCACCGCCACGCTGCTGCAGGCGGCCGGGGTCAACTTCGCCGTTCTGGGCAACGCGGAGAGCTGCAACGGCGACAGCGCCCGCCGGGCGGGCAACGAGTATCTGTTCAACGCGTTGGCCCAGGCAAACATCGAGACGCTCAAGGGGGCCGGCGCTGAGGAGCGCCGCATCGTGGTCAACTGCCCGCACTGTTACCACACCCTGGGCAAAGAATACGCCGACCTGGGCGGCTTCTTCCGCGTCAGCCACCACACCCAGCTAATCGCCGAGCTGATCGGCAGCGGCCGGCTGACGCTCAAGAACGGCTGGCTGGAGCAGACCACCTTTCACGACCCATGCTATCTAGGGCGGCACAACCTGATCTACGACGCGCCGCGTGAGGCGCTGGCCCAGGCCGGCGTCGTGCTGCTGGAGATGGATCGCAGCCGCAGCGACTCGTTTTGCTGCGGGGCTGGCGGGGCCCAGATGTGGAAGGAGGAGGAGCACGGCCGGCAGGCGGTCAACAGCAACCGCTTCAGCGAGGCCCAGGCAACCGGCGCGACTGTGCTGGCCACCGGCTGCCCCTTCTGCGCCCGCATGCTGGGCGATGCCAACAACCAGGCCGGCAGCCCGATGCAGGTAAAAGACGTGGCCCAGGTGGTCGCCGAGGCGCTGGCGTAGCCTCAGGGGGACGGCCGGGTGACGGAGCGCTCGCCAACCCAGCATCCCGGCCGCCTGCTGGCGGCCCTGTGTCTCGCTATGCTGGCGGCGGCCGGCTGCGCCCGGCTCGGCCAGAACGGCTACCAGGAGCCGTTTGCGGCCGCCGGTGGCTGGGGCGAGGGTGAGACTAGCGAGGTGGCCGGCCGGGTGGAGGGCGGCGTCTACGACCTGCTGGTCAAGAAGGATTACGGCCTGTTCCTGTCCACCGCCGGCCGCAGCTTTGGCGACGGCGTATTTGAGCTAGACGCCACTCAGGTCGAGGGGCCGCTGAACAACGGCTACGGCCTGGCGCTGCGCGTGGAGGACGCCTCCAACACCTTTTACGCCTTCGAGGTCAGCGGCGACGGCTTCGTATGGGTCGGCCGCTGCGCCAACCTGTGCAACGACGAGGCTATGACGCTGCTGGGCGACGACTGGCTGCCGTCGCCGGCCGTCAAGCAAGGCTTACAGCAGACCAACCATCTACGTGTGGTGGCCGAAGGCGAACTAATGACCTTCTATGTCAACGATATTTTGGTCGGCCGGGCCTCCGACGGCCGCTTGACGCAGGGAGATATTGGGGTTATGGTCGAAACCCTCGGCGAGGGCGGGGTGAGGGTGGCCTTCGACAACGTCAGCGTGGCTCCCTTGGCCCAGTCAGAGGCCGAGTGAGGCCCGCTGGCCGGTGAGGCGCGGGCTGGCTCTGGCCCTGGCCATCGGCCTGTGGCTGACAGGTTGCGCGCAAGCCATGAGCGATCCCTATTTGGAGCGCTTTGACGTCCCGGCCGGTTGGACGGTGGGCGACGACCCCGGCGTTTCGGGCCAGATAACGGGCGGGCGCTACCAGATGACTTTGACAGCGAGCGGCCAGGCCTACTGGGCCACTGCCGGCCGGCGCTTCGGCGACGGCGTTTACGAGTTGGAGGCTAGCCCGCTGAACGGGGTGCTGGATAACGGCTATGGCATGATTTTTCGCCTGGACGAAGCAGGCCAAGCCTTCTACGTCTTTAAGGTGAGCAGCGTCGGCTACGCCTACATCGGCCGCTGCGCCCAAGGCTGCGCCGAGCAGGCGGCGCTGGTGGGCGAGGATTGGTTTGTCGCCCCGGCCGTGCGCCAGGCCCACCAGGTGACCAACGTGCTGCGCGTGGCGGCCGATGGCCAGGACATGATATTTTATGTCAATGATAGTGAGGTCGGCCGGGCGAGCGATGCGACCCTGGCGGCCGGTGACATCGGCCTCTACGCCGAGACCTTCGCCCCCGGCGGCATGCAGGTGGTCTTTGACAATTTCGCCGTCAAGCCGCTGCCCTGAGCGGCCGGCCTGAGGCCGGGCAGGGATGCGGTTCAGCCCGCGCCGACGGGGAAGGTGAACCTCCGCAGGCGCTGAAGGCTCGTGGGGTCAGAACGAATCTATGGAACGAGTGACTCATACCGAAGAATGGGAAGCGCGCCAGCAGCGTTTTGACCGCGAGCAGGTCGTGCGCGATTACCAACTGGCCTACCAAAGCCGCCAGGCCAGCGTGATCGGCCGGCGCGAGGTGTTGAGCGGCAAGGCCAAATTCGGCATCTTCGGAGACGGCAAAGAGACGCCCCAGGTCGCCCTGGCCCACTTCTTCAAGCCCGGCGACTGGCGCTCCGGCTATTACCGTGACCAGACGCTGATGCTGGCCCTGGACATCATCAGCCTGGAGCAGTTCTTCGCCCAGCTATACGCCCACCCGGATGTGGCAGCTGACCCATCGTCGGCCGGCCGGCAAATGAACGCCCATTTCGCCAGCCGCCTGCTGGACGAGGCCGGCGAGTGGCGCGACCAAACGGAAGGTTACAACATCGGGGCCGACCTCTCGCCCACCGGCTCGCAAATGCCCAAGCTGGTTGGCCTGGCCTACGCTTCGCGCCTGTACCGCGAGCTAGAAGAGCTGCACAGCCTGACCCGCTTCTCGCGCCAGGGGGCCGAAGTCGCCTTCGGCATGATCGGCAACGCCACCTGCGCCGAGGGCATGTTTTGGGAGGCCATTAACGCCGTCGCCGTGTTGAGAAGCCCGATGGTGCTCTCGATCTGGGATGACGGCTACGGCATCTCGGTGCCCAACGAGCTACAGGTCGCCAAGGAGAGCATCTCCGACCTGTTGCAGGGCTTTCAGCGCGAGCCGGGCGGCGAGGAAGGGCTGGACGTTTACGTTGTTCGGGCCTGGGATTACCCGAACCTGATGGAGACCTACCGGCGGGCGGTGGATAAGGCGCGCAAGCGCCACGTGCCGGCCGTCGTCCACGTGATCGAAGTCACCCAGCCGCAGGGCCATTCGACCTCCGGCAGCCACGAGCGTTACAAATCGGCCGAGCGCATGGCCTGGGAGACCGAGTACGACTGCGTGCGCCGCATGCGAGACTGGCTGTTGACCGAGGAATACGCTCCGGCCGAGGCGCTGGACGCGCTCGAAAAGGAATGGCGATCCGAGGTCGAGGCGGCGCGCGAGCGGGCTTGGGAGGCTTTTATCGGCCCCATCCGGCGCAAGGCCAAACAAGCGGGGGCCGTGATCGAGAGGGCCGCCGAAGCCGCCGGCCGCCAGGATGCCGCCGGCCCCATCGCCCAGCGCCTGACCGCGATCCAAAACCCCTGGGGGCGCGACATCATGGCCGCGCTACAGGCGGCGCTGATCGTCCTGCGCGAGAGTGACCCGGCCGCCCGCGAAGAGCTGATGGCCCTGCGCGCTGAGCTGCACGCCGACGGCCGGGAGCGCTACACCAGCCATCTCATGAGCGCTTCAGCACGCGCGGCCGTCAACGTGGCCGAGGTCAAGCCGGAGTACGCGGCCGACGCGCCCCTGGCCAACGGCTTCGAGGTGCTTAACACTTGCTTCGACGCCATGCTGGCCCGCGACCCGCGCGTTATCGCCTTCGGCGAGGACGTTGGCGCGCTGGGAGACGTCAACCAGGGCTTCGCCGGCCTCCAGGCCAAATACGGCCCGCTGCGCGTCTCCGACACTGGCATCCGCGAGATCACCATCGCCGGTCAGGCCATCGGCATGGCGCTGCGCGGGCTGCGGCCGATCGCCGAGATCCAATACTTGGATTACCTGCTCTACGCCATCCAGATCCTGTCCGACGACCTGGCCACGCTCCATTGGCGCACCCGCGGTGGCCAGGCCGCGCCGGCCATCATCCGCACCCGCGGCCACCGGCTGGAAGGCATCTGGCATTCCGGCTCGCCCATGGCGGCCGCCGTCCATCTGCTGCGCGGCATGCACGTCTTGGTGCCGCGCAACATGACCCAGGCGGCCGGCTTCTATAACACCCTCCTTGATTCCGACGAGCCGGGCCTGGTCGTCGAAGTGCTCAACGCCTACCGGCTCAAGGAGCCCATGCCGGCCAACATCGGCGGCCTGCGGCTGCCGGTCGGCGTGCCCGAAGTGCTGCGGCCGGGCGACGACCTGAGCGTGGTGACTTACGGCGCGCTGTGCCGCATCGCGCTGGAGGCGGCCGAAGCCCTGGCTGAAGTGGGCGTCTCGGCCGAGGTTATTGACGTCCAATCGTTGTTGCCCTTCGACATCCACGGCCGGATCGGGGAGTCAGTGCGCAAGACCGGCCGGGTGTTGTTCGTGGACGAGGACGTGCCCGGCGGCACGACAGCCTACATGCTGCGCGAGGTGCTGGAGACGCAGGGGGCCTTTTGGTGGCTGGATTCCGAGCCGCGCACGCTGCCGGCCGCCGCCCACCGGCCGGCTTACGGCTCCGACGGCGATTACTGGTCCAAGCCCAACGCCGAGCAAATCTTCGCCCTGGCGTACGAGATGATGAACGAGGCCGACCCCGGCCGCTACCCCGACTTTTTGGGCCGGCAAACGGAGTGACGATGGCAACCAAGGTTACCATGCCCGCCCTGGGCGAAAGTGTGTTTGAGGGCACTATCTCGACGTGGCTCAAGCAGGAAGGCGACCGGGTCGAGAAGTACGAGCCCATCTTGGAGATCGAAACCGACAAGGTTACCACGGAGGCCACGGCCGAAAGCGAGGGCGTCTTGCTCAAGATCGTCGTGCCGGCCGGCGAGACGGTCCAGGTCGGCTCGGTGTTGGGTTACATCGGCCAGCCGGGCGATGCCGTTGACGGCGCCAGTGAGGATGCCGCCG
>JBOGUG010000447.1:0-11903 GCA_050696115.1 Promineifilaceae bacterium (SeqCode)
CGTTTAGACGGGCGTTGGCGCGGGCCGCCCTAGCTGCGTCCCAGTCTGTGTCCATGGCCAACACTCGGCCGGCGCCGAGCAGCGCGGCCGCGATGCCCAGGATGCCCGAGCCCGTGCCCACGTCAAGCAGCGTGCAACTGGGCCAGACCAATTCCTCAAGAGCCCAGAGGCACAGCTGCGTGCTGGGGTGGGTGCCGGTGCCGAAAGCCATGCCGGGGTCGAGTGTCAGCACCACGGCCGCCGGCGCGACGGCTTCGGCCGGCTGCCAGCTTGGCTGGATCCACAGGCGCCGGCCCGCCCGAAAGGGTACGAAGTGGCGTTTCCAGGCCTCGGCCCAATCCTCGTCCTCCAGCTCCTGAAAGACCGGCGCCGGAATCGGATGGAGCCGATTCAGATGGTACAACCCTTCGGCGATACGCTGGCGCAGTTCGGGCCGGTCCTGCTCGGCCGGCAGAAAGATCTTCACAGTGAGCTCGGCCGCCAGCGCGGCCGGATCGGCGCCGGCCGGGTCGCCTAGCTGCTCGATGACGACCGAGCCACCGTGGGCAAAGGGCTGGAGAAAATCGGCCACCGCTTCGGCCGCCTCGCCATCGCAAGCGACGCTAACTTCCAGCCAGTAGGCGGCTCTCACGGCCGTGGGAGCGGATTATGGGGAATGGCTGCCTTGGTGCGGGTCAGGCGAAGCCGGCCGGCGGCCGGCCTAGGCGCCGAAGAAGTCGCCAAGCGTCTCCCGCAACTGGCCCAGGAAGCTCCGTTCGCGCTGGGCGATGACTTCTTTGCCCAACGTTCGGCCGAGCTCCTTGAGCAGCTCCCGCTGCTCGTTGCTCAATGTCCGCGGGACGCTGACGTGGGCCACGATGATCTGGTCGCCCCGCCCCGCCCGGCGCAGGCGTGGCACGCCCTTCTCCTTAAGTCGAAAAACCGCGCCGGATTGGGTCCCGGCGGTCATGATAAGCCGCTCCTCGCCCTCCAGCGTCGGCACCGCGATCTCGTCGCCCAGCGCAGCCTGGGCAATGTTGATCTCGATCTCCAGCAAGATGTCCTCGCCCCGGCGCTGGAAGAACTCGTGCTTGTCCACGTGAATCACGACAAACAGGTTGCCGGGTGGGCCGCCGTCCAGGCCCGGCGCGCCTTCGTTGGACAGCCGGATCTGGGCGTCGTTGTCCACCCCAGCCGGCACGCGCACCTTGAGCGTGCGCGTCTCATATACCTGCCTGCGGCCGTTGCAGGCGCTGCACGGCGTGGGGATAGTTTCGCCGCTGCCATTACAAACCGGGCAGGCACTAACGTTCACGAACGAGCCCAGCAGCGATTGGCGCATGCGCCGAACCTCGCCGCTGCCGTTGCAATTGGCGCAGCGCACCGGGCTGGTGCCCGGCTCGGCGCCGGAGCCAAAGCAGTGGGAGCAAATCTCCGGCCGGCGAACGCGGATCTCCTTCTCGGCGCCAAAGACGGCCTCCTCAAAGGAAATAGTTAGGTCGAAGCGCAGATCACTGCCTCGGCGCGGGCCGGATCGCGGCCGGCGTGCGCCAAAGCCTCCGAAAAACTCCTCGAAAATGTCGGCCACGCTGCCAAAGCCGGCCGCAAAGTCGCCGAAGCCGGACCCGGCGCCGCTCACCCCGGCATGGCCAAAGCGATCATAGGCCGCCCGCGAGCTGTCGTTGGACAGCACTTCGTAGGCCTCGTTGATCTCCTTGAACGCCTCGTCGGAGCCGGCGTTCCCGTTTATGTCCGGGTGGTGCCTGCGCGCCAGCCGGCGATAAGCCTTCTTCAGCTCCTCGCGGGTGCAGTTGCGCTCAACTTCCAGGATGTCGTAATAATCTCGCTTGGCGGCCATTGGAGCTACTCTTCGCTGTACTCGCCCTCGATGACGTCCTCTTCACTGCCCTGCCCGCCGGCCGAACCTTCATCCGCCGGAGCCCCATCGGCTGCGCCTGGCCCGGCCCCGGCCGCTTGGCCCTGTTGGTACATGGCCGTGCCCACCGCCTGAAGTGCTTGCTGCAAGCGGCTGATGGCCGGCCGGAGCTGTTCTGGCGCCGCGCCTGTCAGCCCTTTCAGGGCGTCAATCTCGGCCTGCAACGAGCGTTTTTGCTCCTCGCTTAACTGGGGGTCGTTGTCCTGCAAGAACTTTTCGGCGCTGTAAACAGCCGAATCGGCCGCGTTGCGCGCCTCGACCGCTTCCTTACGGCCGACATCCTCGCTGGCGTGCTGCTCGGCCTCGGAGACCATGCGCTCAATTTCGGAGTCGCTCAGGCCGCTGGAGGGCATGATTTGCATTGCCTGCTGCCGGCCGGTGGCCTTGTCGCGGGCGCTGACCTTCAGGATGCCGTCGGCATTGATGTCAAATGTCACTTCAATCTGCGGGACGCCGCGCGGCGCCGGCGGCATGCCGTCCAGGATGAAGCGTCCCAGGCTCTTGTTGTCGGCCGCCATCGGCCGCTCGCCTTGCCCAACGTGGATCTCTACCTGGGTTTGCATATCGGCCGCGGTGGAAAAGATCTGGCTCTTCTTTGTCGGGATGGTCGTGTTGCGCTCGATAAGCGGCGTTGCTACCCCGCCCAGGGTCTCAATGCCCAGGGTCAAGGGCGTCACGTCCAGCAAGAGCACGTCCTTCACATCGCCGCCCAGCACGCCGGCCTGGATCGCGGCCCCGATGCCGACCACTTCATCCGGGTTGACGCCCTTGTGCGGCTCCTTGCCGAAGAACTCCTTGACGGCCGCCTGAACGGCCGGCATGCGCGTCATGCCGCCGACCAGCACCACTTGAGTGATCTGCCCCGCCGAGACGCCCGCATCTTTAAGGGCCCGGCGGCAGGGCTCAATTGTGCGCTGCACCAACTCTTCGGTCAGCTGTTCCAGCTTGGCCCGCGTCAGCGTCATAGACAGGTGCTTAGGACCGCTGGCGTCGGCCGTGATGTAGGGCAGGTTGATCTCCGTTTGCATGGTGGTCGAAAGCTCGATCTTGGCCTTTTCGGCCGCCTCGCGCAGCCGCTGAAGCGCTTGGCGGTCGGAGCGAAGGTCAATACCCTGATCCATCTTAAATTGGTCGGCGATCCAATTAATGATTTTCAGGTCGAAGTCGTCGCCGCCCAGAA
Organism: Promineifilaceae bacterium (SeqCode); assembly: GCA_050696115.1. Classification (GTDB taxonomy): domain Bacteria; phylum Chloroflexota; class Anaerolineae; order Promineifilales; family Promineifilaceae; genus UBA11865. The sequence goes on from JBOGUG010000447.1 coordinate 3,096, forward strand.
ACGTGTCGCCATTGGTGGATTTGACCTCAAACACGCCCTCGCCGACCTCAAGAATCGAGATGTCGAAGGTGCCGCCGCCCAGGTCGTAGACGGCGATGATCTCGTCTTTATCGCTGCCCAGGCCGTAGGCCAGCGACGAAGCCGTCGGTTCGTTAACAATGCGCAAGACTTCCAGGCCGGCGATCTTGCCAGCGTCCTTGGTTGCCTGGCGCTGGCTGTCGTTGAAGTAAGCCGGCACTGTGATGACGGCCTGGGCCACCAGCTGGCCGAGATAGGCCTCGGCGTCGGCCTTCATCTTCTGCAGGATCATGGCCGAGATCTCCGGCGGCGAATACTCGCGGCCGTTCATCACCACCCGCACGTCGCCGTTGGCCGCCTCGCTGACGTGGTAAGGTACGTACTCCTTGGCCCGCTGCACCTCCGGGTCGCTAAATTTGCGGCCCATGAAGCGCTTGACCGAGAAGATCGTGTTCTCGGGGTTGATGACGCCCTGGCGCTTGGCGACCTGGCCCACCAGCCGCTCGCCTGTCCTGGGGTTGACGGCTACCACCGACGGGAAGAGCCGGCCGCCCTCCGCACTGGGGATGACGGTTGGCTCGCCGCCTTCCATGACGGCCACCACCGAGTTCGTCGTCCCTAGGTCAATACCGATAATTCGTGCCATCTGCTCTCGCTTGCTCCTGCTAATTCGCCACGTTAACCAGCGACGGCCGGATCACTCTGTCGCCCAGCCGGTAGCCGCTGCGCACCTCTTCAACCACCATCCCGCTGTCAGCGTCCTCGGCCGGCTTGGCCGCCAGCGCCTCGTGCAGGTTAGGGTCGAAGGGCTCGCCCAAGGCGGCAATGCGCTCCACGCCCAGGCCATCCAGGATGGCGTGCAGCTTGCGCTGCACCAGCAACACACCCTGGTACCACGGCTCGGCCGCCACGGCCGGCGGCACGTTTTCCAGCACGCGATCAAAATCGTCCAGGATAGGCAACAACTGCTGGGCAAAGCCGATAGCCGCGTTCCGGCCGGCCTCGGCCTGTTCGCGTTCCAGCCGGCGCCGGGCATTGGCAAATTCGGCCCGCGCCCGCTGCCAGCCGTCCAAATACTCGGCCGCCTTGGCTTCGGCGGCCGCCAATTGCTCTGCCAGCGACTCGGCCGGCTGGCCATCCTCCTCGGCCATCTCGGCCGCGGCCGCCAGCGCCTCGTCTATAATCTCGTTCTCACGCTCTTCTATCATGATGCGTCTTCCACCTCGTCAATTGCAATGTTGGGAGCCACGGCGTCGCCGGTGGGAAACTCCAGATAATATTCGTTTACAAAGCTGCTCATCAGGTCGGCCACGTAGCGCACGGCCGAAATATTCCGGCCGTAGGGCATCCGCGTCGGTCCCAGGACGGCGACCGCGCCCGACAGATGGCTGACGTCGCCGTAGCGCGCCAGGATCATGGTGCAGTCGCGCAGCTCTTCCCAGCGCCCTTCGCCGCCAATGACCACCTGCACGCCGCTCATATCCGGGCCGAGCATTTCGGCCAGGACGCTGCGCATGAGCGTGCCCTCCTCGAGCACGCGCACGACCTGGCGCGCGCCCTCGTGCTCCAGGATGTTGGCCAGGCCATCGTGATACATATCGCCAATGGAGCGCTTGTCCGCGCTTTCCATCCAATCCAGGACCAGCCGCGTCACGTCGCGCTCGAGCTCATCCTCCAGGGCGCTCTGCCGGCCGGCGATGTCGTCTAGATCGGCGTTCTCATACAGGCTGTTGAGCCGCTCCGCCACGGCCGTCAGGCGCGACTGGGCCACGGGCTCGGCCAGGGTCAGCATCTGTTGGCGCACCTGGCCGCCTGAAAAAACCAAGATCATCAGCACGAGCCGGCCCTGGGTGGCAATGAGCTGGACGTGCTTAAATCGATCCGTCGTCGGCCGCGGGGCGGTCACCAGGCTGGCGACGCGCGACGTATGGGCCAGGACGGCCGCCGCCAGTCGCATCCACTGCAACAGGTCGAGGCGCGCCTGATGAAACTGGTGCCGGATCATGTGGCGCTCTTCCTGGGGCAGCTCCAGCTCCCCCAGCAGCCGCTGCACGAAGTAGCGGTAGCCAAGCTCAGTTGGCAGCCGCCCGGCCGAGGTGTGCAATTGGGTCAAATAACCCAACGCGTCCAGGCTGGCCAACTCGCTGCGCACCGTGGCGGAACTGACATCCAGGTCGAATGACTCAACCAGCCTCTTGGAGCCAACCGGCTCGCCCGTCTCGACGAAGCGGCGCACGAGCAGCGCCAGGATGTACTCCTGGCGCTCGCTCAACGGTTCAAGTGCTTCCGGCCGCAAGCGGCCGCCGCTTTTCATGCGCCCTGCTATCATCCTTGCTTAAGGTCTATACGAATTAGCACTCTGTACATCAGAGTGCCAAAAACCCACCCATGAATCATAGCATGCGGCCGGAGGCCCGTCAAATGGCAACGGCGTTCCGGCCCGCCTCACCGGCCGCCGTTCTGGCGCGTCACGATCTGCCACAGGGTGCGGATCAGGATTTTGATGTCAAGCGGCACCGACCAGTTCTCGGAGTACCACAGGTCGTAGCGCGTGCGTTCAATGATCGACGTGTCCCCCCGCAGGCCGTTGACCTGGGCCCAGCCGGTCATGCCGGCCTTCTCTAGATGCCGATCCATGTAGCGTGGCACGCTCTCACGGAAGAGGTTTACATAATAAGGCTGCTCTGGCCGCGGGCCCACCAGGCTCATCTCCCCCAACAACACGTTGATCAGCTGAGGCGTCTCGTCCACATCAATCCGGCGCAGTAACCGGCCGAGTCGCGTCTGGCGTGGATCGCCGTCCCGCGTCCAGCCGGGTCCGGCCCGCTCCGCGTCCTGGCGCATCGAGCGGAACTTGATCATCAGGAACGGCCGGCCGTCCAGCCCCATCCGCTCCTGGATGAAAAAGACCGGCCCGCGCGACTCCAGCTTGATGGCGACGGCCGTCAGGCACATCAAGGGCGCGAATAGGATCAGGCCCACAATCGCGCCGCCTAGGTCTATCAGGCGCTTGAAGATCAGCATGTAGCCGCGCATGGCGTAATCCCGCACCGCCAGCAGCGGCAAGCCGCCCAGGTCGTCTATATCCGTTTCGGTGGCGACATACTGGAAAAAGTCGGGAAAGACCTTGATCGAGACCCGGCCGCGCTCGCAATACGAGATAATGCGCATTACCTCGCGGTGCCCCTTCTCCGGCACAGCAATGATCACCTCGTCAATGTGGTGGTTGGCGATTAGTGTTGGCAATTCCTCCGGCGTCCCAAGCAGGCGGGCGCCGAGCATGTCGACCGGCTCGTGTGGATTGCCGTTGACGATGCCCACCAGCTCGTAGCCCAGCTGCGGCGACCAATAGATGCGCTGGGTGATCATGCGGGCCGTGTCGCCCGAGCCAACGATCAAAAGGCGATCCTTGCCGATTCCCTGGTCGCGCAGCCAGTCGCGGATGAACTGGTGGACGATCCGGCCGAGCATGATCAACACGATGGAGAGTAACCAGGCGTAGATGATCATCGCCCGCGGGAAGTCCACCTCAAAGACGCTATTCTTAAAGCTGAAGACTGCCACTGCCACAGCCATCATCGTGCCGATAGACACGCCGGCGAAGACCGAATACAGAACGTCTACCCGTGAGGTGGCCCGGCGCAGGTAATACTGGCGGTAGAATGCCAGCGCCAGGATGACCGAAGCGACGTAGGTCAGCATGATACCGGCATAGCGGCTGAAGGGGATGTCGTTTTCCAGCGCGGCCGGCAGCGGAATGAGACGACGCAACTGGTAGGCCAGGATAAAGGCGGCCGCGAGCATGACGCCATCGAGCAGGATGAGCGAAGCCGCGTAAATATTGCGTATTCTCTGGCTTGACATGGCCTCAACCGGCGCCGGCCCGTGGGCAGAGGATGCGCGGTCCGCTCTTGACGAAAGGATAAACGGCCGGGCCGCCCTTCAAGGCGATGCCGGCGATGACCAGCAGGTGGAGCAGCCAACCGGTGGCCGGCCGGTAATGCTTGTAATAGAAAATGAGCATCGCCCGATGGAACTCTGTCTGAGCGCGATCGTTCTGGCGGCTCGAGGCGCCCTTGACGTGGCGCACCGTCACTTCAGGGTAATAGACCACCTTCCAGCCGGCATCCTTGATACGCTTGGCCCAGTCCAGGTCCTCGCCATACATCCAAAAGCGTTCGTCCAGGAGGCCGACCTTGTCAACGGCCGCGCCGCGCACCAACATGCAGGCGCCGACGACCGAATCTACCTCGGCCGTCTCGAACTCGTCGAGAAAGGTCATGTTATAGCGGCCGAAGCGCGCCGAGCGCGGAAAGAGGCGGCTCAGGCCAATCATGCGATAGAAGGATGTCTCTGGCGTCGGGAAGCCGCGCCGGCAAGCCAGGTCCAGCGAGCCGTCTGCGAGCGCCACCCGCGGCCCAAGCACGCCGATCGTCGGCCGCGCGTCCAGGTAGGCCACAAGCCGGCTCAGGCCAGCCGGCGGCACTTCCGTATCTGGATTGAGCAGCAGGTAGTGACGCGGCCGGCCGGCCGCCCCCAGGTGGCGCAGCCCCTGATTGTTGGCGGCCGGATAGCCGACATTGGCCGTATTGGCGACTAACTCGACCTGGGGGAATTCGGCCTCTAACATGGCGACGCTGCCATCGGCCGAGGCGTTGTCCACTACGCAGACGCGGAACGTAACTGCGCCCTGGCTGGCAAAGACGCTCGCCAGACAGCGGCGCAGCAGCTCGCAAACGTTGTAGTTGACCACGACGATGCCCAGATCCAGCATGCCGGCCATTCTAGCATGCGCCCTGGCAGCGCCCAACGCGATGTTAGCCCTTCAAGCCGGTGGTGGCGATGCCTTCGGTGAATTGGCGCTGGACAAAGAAATAGACCAGCAATATGGGCAACATGGTGATCACGGAGCCGGCCATCTGCAGGTGGAAAAAAGAGCCTGCTTCGTCCAGGAAGGCCAGCAGGCCATAAGAGATCGGCCGCCATTCGCGCGTGGTTGTGACCAGGATCGGCCAGGCCAGCGCGTTCCAGCTCGCGATAAAGGTAAACAGGCCCAGCGTGACCAGCGGCGCGCGCGACAGCGGCAAGACCACACGCAGCAAATAGCGGACGTGGCCGGCGCCGTCAATTTGGGCCGAGTCCCAGAGCTCCTGGGGTACTTGCTGGAAAAATTGGCGTAGGAGGAAGATGCCGAACGCCCCGGCCATAAAAGGCACCGTCAGGGCCGGCCAACTGTTGATCCAGGGAACCGGCCCCACCCGGCCGAGCCAGGAGACGGTGATGAAGTTTGGCACCCAGGTGACCGCCTCGGGCAGCATGAGCGTGGACAGCAGCAGCACGAACAGGAAGTTCTTGCCGGGAAAGGCCATGCGGGCAAACGCGTAGGCCGCCATCGTCGAAAACACGAGTTGGCCGGCGACCGTGATGGCGGTGATGCGGACGCTGTTCCAGAAATATTGCGAGAAGTTAGCTTCGTTCCAGGCCTCGGCGTAATTCTCCCAATGGAGTTCGGCCGGCAGCCAGCGGCCGCCGGTCGCCTCGGTCAGATTCATCAGAGAAACGCTGAACGTGTAGAGGAAGGGCAACAGGGCCACGGCCGCGCCGCCGACCAGCACAACGTAAATCGCCAGCCTGCCCCAATCCAAGCGCCGGGCGGGCGGCTCGCGCGCGCCGACCGCCTCACGGGCCAGCTCCAGCCAGGCGGCCGTCTCAGCCATAGAACACCCGCCGGCTGGCGAAGCGGTTGTTGACGGCCGTCAGGAGCAGGATGATCAGCAAGAGCAAGATCGCCAGCGCCGACGCATAGCCGTAGCGCGTGTCCCGTTTGAAGGCCTCGAAGATCACAATGCTGGCGGTGTCCGTCGTGCCCAAAGCAGCCGCCGTCCGCATCACGTAGATGTGGTTGAAGGCCTTAAAGGTGCCGATGATCGCCCACAAGGTCAGGAAATAGATGGTTGGCGACAGCAGCGGCAAGGTGACATGGCGGAACTGGGCCCAGCGGTTAGCGCCGTCCATCGCGGCCGCCTCGTAAAGCTCGCCGGGGATGCTGCCCAGGCCGGCAAGAAAGACCACGGTGTTGAAGCCGAAGAAGGTCCAAGAACCGTAAATCATGATGACCACCAGCGCCAGGCTGGGGCCAACCGCCCATTCCGGTAGGACGACATTCGGCCCCGCGATCAATTGGAAGATGCCGGCCGGCTCGTTGAGCCAGGTGAGCGGATCGATACCCACCAGCCCCAGGGCGGCGTTGATAGGCGCGCTGGCCCGGCCAGAAAAGAGGATGCGGAAGGCGGCCGCCGTGCCGACGAAGGGCGCGATGTAGGGCAAGAAATACACCATGCGAAAGATCGCCTTGCCGTGGATTCCCCGAAACAGCAGGCTGGCGAGCACCAGGGCGACGATCAGCTCCACCGGGATGGTGCCCAGGGCGTAGTAGGTGGTGGCCCGCAAGCCGCGCCACCACTCGTCGTCCCCGGCCGCCACGGCCGGCGGCAGCTCGCCGATCAGCACCCACGCGCCCACCAGCAAGGCCGCGCCGGCCATTAGCCTCGCGGCCATTCCCACGTTTGATTCCCGCCCGCTTGCGCCGCGCCAGACCAGCCAGCCCAGCAACAGCAAAAGCAGGCCGGCGCTGACCGTCACAATCTGGCTCCACAGGGCCAAAGGCTGGCCGGCCTCCAAGGCGGCCGCAAATGCCTTCTGCACCTCCAGCCAGGTCAGCCAGGCCAGCGCCCCGCCGCCGATGGTCAGCAGCGCGGCCTGCAGGCTGCGGCCGAAGTAGCCGCTTGCCCGTGGGCCAAAGCGGGCGAAGCGCAACACTATGGCGCTCAACAGGCCGGCCGCAAGCAGCGCCAGGATTGTGTTGACGAGCGCAGCCAGCACGGCCGGCGTCAGGAACGCCTGGATCAGGAAGACGCGGAACGCCTCCGCCCGGTTCTCCAGACCACGCATCTTGTCTGAGATAGCCAGTAGCTCAGGCAGCAAGATGAACACGAAGCGGGTCAGCAGCGCCAGAGTCACGGCGCTTGCCACAGCCGGCGCCACAACCAGCCACGGCCGGTCGCGGTGTAAGCGGGCTTGGGCGATCATGAGGCCAACCAGGCGGCCGGCCAGCGCCAGCAATGCCAGCGCCAGCCAGAACGCGATAACGTACGCCAGCGAGTCCATCGCCTTGACGTAATTGCCCAGGCCATCGTAGTTGCCTAGAATCCTGCTGAGGCCAGTCAGCGTGCTTTCGTAGGCTGAGAAGGCGAGCGGAAACAGCCCGAAGAGGAAGATGATGATCAGGGCCGGGGCCAGGAACAGGTAAGCCAGCAACGCTTCGCGTACCTGGCGGCCGCGCTTGCCGGCCAATACGCCGCTGGCGGCCGTTTCAGCTCGCTGGGCGCGGCCAGCCGAAGCTCCCGTTAACAGCGCGTCGCTCATGCTGTGGCAATTTCCTTTCCAACCTGGCTGTGGAAGGTTCGAAGGCGTGTGGTTTGGCCGCTTTGGATGTGGCGGCGATTATAACAAGGCCAGGCCGAGGGTCAATCGGACACGGGCCGTGCGTAATAGAATGCACCCCAGCCCGACCCACCGCGCAATCGCGGACGCGCCGGCCAAGGCTGGCTGGTTTGTTATGATGACACGCAAAGAGGCGAAGGACGCCCCCCGGCGCCTGACCTTGATGGCGCTCTTGCTGGCGGGCCTCATTGGCCCTTCGGCCGGCACGGCCCCAGCCCAAGCCCAGGAACGGCTGTGCGAGCGGCCGCACCAACATGTGAGCCGGCCGCTGACCGACCTGGGCGCCGCCAGCTACATTCGCATGGACGGGCAGGTAACGGGATTCAGCGGCGGCCTGTATCCCGGTGGCAGCAACGTTCGGCCGGCGGCTCACGAGGCGGCCGGTGTGGCCATCGCCACCCAGATCGAGCCGCTAAATGGCAGCGGCCGGCCCGACCCGGCCGGCGGCCGAATCGTGATGATCGCGGTCGGCATGTCCAACGCGGCCCAGGAATTCGAGACCTTCATGGAACTGGCCGCGGCCGAAGAGCGCTTGAACCCGCAGCTCCTGTTGATTAACGGCGCTCAGGGCGGGCAGACGGCTGAGGATTGGACCGACCCCCAGGAGCTGCGCTGGCAGGTAGTGAACGAGCGGCTGGCGGCCGCCGGCCTGGCGCCGGCTCAGGTGCAGGTAGCCTGGGTCAAACAGGTGCACGCCGGCCGGGGCGACTTCCCCAAGAAACCGCAGCACCTGCAACAAGCCTTGACGCTCATTGCCCGCAACTTGAAGGCCAACTACCCTAATCTGCGCCTGGCTTATTTCTCCAGCCGCACGCGCGCCTACCGCTACTGGGAGGGGCTCAGCCCGGAGCCGGCCGCTTTTGAGAGCGGCTTCGCCGTCAAGTGGCTGATCGAGTCCCAGATTGAGGGCCACCCGGCGTTGAACTTCGATCCCGGCCGAGGCCCGGCCGTCGCGCCGTACCTGTCTTGGGGGCCGTATCTCTGGATTGACGGCGCCAATCCGCGCTCCGACGGGCTGACGTGGCTGGCGGCCGACCTGGCCAAGGATTGCGTTCATCCGTCGCCGGCCGGCCGAGACAAGGTGGCTGCCATGTTGCTGGCCTTCTTCACGACAGACAGCACCAGCGCGCCCTGGTTTAACCGGACCGGACTGCCGACCGCCGCCACCACCAGCCCGGCTCCCACCGCGACGGCCGCGCCAAGCCTACCTGCACCGCCTGCCACGCCCACGCCGCGCGCCAGCGCCACGCCCGAACCCAGCCCGGGCCCGGTGCCGCCCGCCTACCG
>JBOGUG010000448.1:0-6202 GCA_050696115.1 Promineifilaceae bacterium (SeqCode)
GGCTGGCGGCCGCCGCCCGCTCGACCGGGATCTGGCCCATCCCGGCCAGGGTAACGGCGCGCATCAGCCCGTCCTTCCGGCCGGCAAGCGGCCCGGCCGGAGCGCCCTGGCTCCCGGCCGACCCGTGTTGACAAGCCTATACACTTTCAAGATAATGACGGCGCAATCGCCACCGTTCCTTGCCATTTTCCTTATCCCATTCGCGATTCGTCGAGCGCGGGCCGGCCCCGACAATTGGCGCCCACTTTTCGTTGGTTGCACTTAGCGCCAGCCGACGATCCAACGTAACCGGCTTATCTGTGTTGACCAACTTACCACCGGCCGGCTGAGCAAGCTATGAAGCCGGCGCCGTTCGCCTATTTCGCGCCTCGCTCCCTGGCCGAGGCGCTCTCGATCATGGCAGAACTTGGCGATGAGGCCAAATTGCTAGCCGGTGGCCAGAGCTTGGTGCCGGCGATGAACTTCCGCCTGGTGCAGCCAGCCGCCCTGGTAGACCTGAACCAGGTTGCTGAGCTGGATTACATCCGGGCGCATGGCGACGGCTCGGTCGCCATTGGCGCCATGACGCGCCAGCGCCGCCTGGAGCGCGATGGGGAGATCGGCCGGCGGCTGCCGCTGCTGCGGTCGGTCATGGCCCACATCGCCCACCCCCAGATTCGCAATCGGGGCACTTTGGGCGGCAGCCTGGCTCACGCGGACCCGGCGGCCGAATTACCGGCCGTGATGCTAGCGCTGGACGCAAGCTTGCGGCTGGCGAACCGGCGCAGGCAGCGGGAGGTGGCGGCGGCCGACTTTTTCCTGGGCGTCTTCAGCACTGAGCTGGAGGCCGACGAGGTACTCCTGGAAGTGACTGTTCCCCCGGCCGACGGCCGGATGGGCTGGGAGTTTATAGAATTTGCCCGGCGCCACGGCGACTACGCCCTGCTGGGGCTAGTCGCCCTCCTGAAGCTGGACGACGCCGGCCAGGTGGCGACCGCGCGGCTGGTCTATTTGAACGCCGGCGAAGCGCCGCTTGACGCCGCCCAGGCAGCCTCCAGCCTGATCGGGCAGCGGCCTGACAAGGCGGCCTTTCGCCAGGCGGCCGAGATAGCAGTGGCTGACGAGATCCGGCCGACGGCCTCAATTCACGCGAGCGTCGAGTATTTACGCCACTTGGGACAGGTTCTGACCGTGCGGGCCTTGACTGCGGCCGCGGTCAGGGCGGCGGCATAGAATCACATGGTTGATCGAGTCGCTGTGGCCCTCGACGTCAACGGCCGGCGCTATGAGCGACTGGTTGAGCCGCGCCTGTTGTTGAGCGATTTCATACGCCATGAGCTGGACCTGACCGGCACCCACGTAGGCTGTGAGCACGGCGTATGCGGGGCCTGTACGATATTGTTCGACGGCCAGGCCGTGCGCTCCTGCTTGCTATTCGCCGCCCAGGCGGATGGCCACGACTTGACGACGGTCGAAGGGTTGGCGCCGCCCTCGGCCGACCCCGGCGAGCTGGAGCTCCATCCGCTCCAGCAGGCGTTTTGGGACGCGCACGGGCTGCAATGTGGCTTCTGTACCCCCGGCTTCTTGATGACGTTGGTGCCGTTTCTGGAAGAGAATCCCCGGCCGGACGAAGGCCAGGTGCGCGCAGCGATCGCCGGCAACCTGTGCCGTTGCACCGGCTACCAGAATATCGTGGCGGCCGTTCTTTTGGCGGCCGAGCGGCTGCGACCTGACGGTCAGGAGGAATGAGGGCGTGCAAGCGCTGGCCGAGGCGCCCGTGCTGAGCCTGCTGAACGCCTTGCGCTCGGCCGAACTGCCGCTGGATGAGTGGCTGGGCTACCTCCAGGAGCGTTTTGAGGCCATTGAGCCAGCGTTGCAGGCCCTTGTGCCCGAGGATGGGCGCTTTGAGCGCTTGGGGCGCGAAGCACGCGCCCTGGTCGCCAGCTACCCGGAGCCGCTCAACCGGCCGCCCCTGTTTGGTCTCGTCGTAGGCGTGAAGGACATTTTTCATGTTAGCGGGATGCCAACGCGGGCTGGCAGCCGGCTGCCGGCCGAGGCGCTGGCCGGCCGCGAAGCCCGCAGCGTGGGCCTGCTGAAACAGGCGGGCGCGCTCGTGCTGGGCAAGACGGTCAGCACCGAGTTCGCCTATTTCGCGCCTGGGCCGACTCGCAACCCGCACCGGCCTGACCACACGCCTGGCGGCTCCAGCAGCGGCTCGGCCGCCGCTGTTGCGGCCGGCCTCTGCCCGCTTGCGACTGGAACGCAGACGATCGGCTCGATCAGCCGGCCGGCCTCTTTTTGCGGCGTGACAGGCTTTAAACCCACCTATGATCGCATCTCGCGTGACGGCGTGGTACCCCTGGCGCCCTCACTGGATCACGTGGGAGTCTTCGCGCGCGAAGTGGCCGGCGCGGAGGTGGCGGCCAGCATCCTGTGCCCGGACTGGCACATCGCGGTCCGCGAGGAGTTGCCGGTGTTGGCCATCCCAGAGGGGCCGTATCTGGATAAGGCCTCGGCCGAGGGCCAGACGCACTTTGAGCGCACCTGGCAACGCCTGGAAGCGGCCGGCTGCAAGGTCATGGCAGTGCCGGCCTTTGCCGACCTGGACGCGATAGTCGAGCGCCACAGCCTGATCTTGGCGGCCGAAGCGGCGACGGTACATGCTAACTGGTATGCCGAATATGGCTACCTGTATGACGCCCGGACGGTTGAGCTGATCCAACGTGGGCGCAAAATCTCGGTCGGCCAATTGGCCGAGGCGCTCAACGGCCGGCAGCGGCTGCGTAAGCGGCTTAGCCGGGAGATGGAGAAGCACGCCATTGACCTGTGGATAGCGCCGGCCGCGCCCGGGCCGGCCCCAGCCGGGCTGGAGGCAACCGGCGACCCGATTATGAACCTGCCCTGGACGCATACCGGCCTGCCGACCATGACCCTGCCGGCCGGCACAAGCTCGGACGGTCTGCCAATGGGTTTGCAGCTTGCCGGCCGCTGGTACGAAGACGAGGCGCTGCTTGAGTGGGCGGCGGCGCTAGAGCCGATCGTCAGGCTGCCAGGCGTGTAAGCCCACTCTTTGACTTTGCTCCCATGAGCTACGTTCGCGAGGAGATCCGGCCGGGCGCTTATTACGACTCGGTCGTGCTAATGGAGTTGCAGCGGGCGTTGGCCGAATTGCCCGGCGTGTTGGATGCCGGCGTCGTGATGGCGACTCCGGCCAACTGCGCGTTGTTGGCCGCCAGCGACCTGAAACCTTCGCGCCCGGCCGCCCCAGAAGACCTGCTCATCGTCGTGCGCGCCGACAGCGAGGCGGCCGCCGATGAGGCCCTGGGGCAGGTGGACGCTCTCTTGGCGGCCCGGCGCAGGCCGGCCGGGAGCGCGTTCCGGCCGCGCAGCCTGGCGGCCGCTCTGAAGCAGCTGCCAGAGGCCGAGGTGGTGCTGATTTCGGTGCCCGGCCGCTATGCGCCGGCCGTCGCGCGCGAGGCGCTGGCCCACGGCCGGCACGTCTTCCTGTACAGCGACAACGTCTCGGTCGCTGATGAACTGGCCCTGAAGCAGGCGGCCCAAGAAAAGGGGCTCTTGCTAATGGGCCCAGATTGCGGCAGCGCCATTTTAGGTGGGATTGGGCTGGGCTTCGCGAACCGGGTGCGGCCGGGGCAGGTGGGCCTGGTGGCCGCCTCGGGTACCGGCTTGCAGGCGGTGGCCAGCTATTTGCACCGGCTGGGCGCGGGCGTCTCGCAGGCCATTGGCGCCGGCGGCCGCGACCTGGGCGCGGAGATCGGCGGCCTGACAACCCACCAGGGGCTGGCCCTGCTGGCGTCTGACCGAGGCACGCGAGTCATCGTGCTAATCTCTAAGCCGCCGGCCGCGAGCGTAGCCGCCTCTGTGCTTCAGGCAACGGCCGCGACCGCCAAGCCAGTAGTGGTGGCTTTCAGCGGCTACGCGCCGCCGGCGCGTCGCATTGGCAATCTGAGTTTCGCGGCCGGCTTGCGCGACGCGGCCGAGCTTGCCGCCGAGTTGGCGCGAGCTAGCGCGCCCCAAGCTCCTCCGGCCGGGGACCAGGGCAAGGAGCGGGGTGGCTTCCTGCGCGGCCTATACTCCGGCGGCACGCTGGCGGCCGAGGCGCTGCAGGCCTTCAGCCCCTTCCTTGGCGGAATATCCAACAACTTGAAGCCGGCCGGTGGGCGAGGCGTTGATGGACACGTGATTATTGATCTGGGCGCCGACGAGTACACGCAGGGCAGGCTCCATCCAATGCTGGACAATGCGTCGCGCCTGCGGCAGGTACGCCAGGCGGCCGACAATCCGGCCGTGGCTTGTCTGCTGTTGGACGTGGTGTTAGGCTACGGGGCGCACCCGGATCCAGCCGCCGAGCTGGCGCCGGCCATCGAGGGGGCGCTGGCGCAGGCTCAGGCCGCCGGCCGGCAGTTGGCGGCGGTGGTGCTCATGGTTGGGACGGACGAAGACCCGCAGGATTTGCCGGTCCAGGAGCAGCGTTTCCGCGCTGCCGGGGCAACGGTCAGGTTTGACACGGCCGCGGCGGTTGAAGCCTGCCTGGCCAGCCTCCTGCCGGCTAGTGCGCGGCCGGGGGCGTGGGCCGGCCTGAAGCAACCTCTGGCGGCCGTGAACGTCGGCCTGGAGAGCTTTTACGAAAGCCTGATGCAACAGGGCGGCCGGGCGGTGCACGTTGAATGGCGGCCGCCGGCCGGCGGCGATGAACAAATGATGGGATTGCTGGCCCGCCTGAAAACCGGCCAGCCTGGTGGCGGAGGTAGTCGCTGAATGCTGGACATCGAAGCGGCCAATGGCGAGGCAGTAACGCGAATGATGGCCGCCCGGCCGGTGCTGACCAGCCTGGCGCGGGCTGGTGACGTCCTTCCCGGCATGCGGCCGGAACACATCCTACACGCCGGCCCGCCCATCGAGTGGGAGCGAATGTCGGGGCCGCTGCGGGGGGCGGTGGTCGGGGCGCTGCTGTTCGAGGGGCTGGCGGCCGATGCGTCCCAGGCGGAGGCGATGGCGGCTGGTGGCGAGATCGCGTTCGAGCCTTGCCACCACTTGCAGGCCGTCGGGCCTATGGCCGGCGTCACTTCGGCCTCAATGGTGGTTTATGTAGTCGAAAACCAGACACACGGCAACATGGCCTATTCCAATCTGAACGAGGGTTACGGTAAGGTGCTGCGCTACGGCGCCTACAGCCCGGAGGTCATTGACCGGCTGCGCTGGATAAATGGGGATTTCGCCAAAGTGCTGACCGAGGCGCTGGCGTTGAGCGAGAGGCTGGACATACGCGCCCTGGTCGCCGAGGCGTTGCACATGGGCGACGAGGGCCACAACCGCAACAAGGCCGGCTCACTCCTCTATCTGAAACTATTGGCCCCGCTCATCGCCCGGACCTTGGCCGGTGACGAGCTCAAGCAGCGCACGCTCCAGTTCCTGGGCGATAATGCGCTGAGTGTGCTGAACCCGGTCATGGCGGCCTGCAAGGCGATGGCCGACGCCGCTCACGCCGTTGAGGGCAGCACGCTGGTGACGGCGATGGCCCGCAACGGCACCGATTTCGGCATCCGGGTCAGTGGGCTGGGCGACGAATGGTTCACCGCCCCGGCCGAAGTGCCCGACGGCCTCTACTTCCCCAGCTTTAGCAGCGACGACGCCAACCCGGACATCGGCGACAGCACCATCACTGAAACGGCCGGAATCGGGGCGTTCGCCATGGCGGCCGCGCCGGCAATCGTCACCTTTATCAGCGGCACGCCCCAGGACGCCCTGAACGCGACCCTGGAGATGTACGAGATAACCCAGGCCGAGCACACTCACTTCACCATTCCAGCCCTCGAATTTCGCGGCACCCCCACCGGTATTGACATCCGCAAGGTGGTCGAGCTGGGCATTACGCCGCGGGTGAACACCGGCATCGCCCACCGCCAGGCCGGCGTGGGCCAAGTTGGCGCCGGCCTCGTCCGGCCGCCGATGGCCATTTTCGAGGCCGCCTTGCTCGCCTTTGCCGGGCGCTATCTGGATTAGATCACCCGGCTGTGCGGAGCCAATCGCGCCACCAAGAGGAATACATGCAAATATACGATCTGTCCCAACCGTTGAACCAAGAGGTCTCGTTCTGGCCCTTTTATCCGCCCTTTGAGGTCAAATACATCAAGCGCAAGTCGGAGCACGGCGTGAATGCACAATACATCATGACCTCCAACCACCTGGGTACGCACCTGGACGC
>JBOGUG010000449.1:0-11472 GCA_050696115.1 Promineifilaceae bacterium (SeqCode)
GCATGGGGCAGCGTCCACAGCCCGGCCTCGAGCGGTGACAGCCCGAGCACCAACTGCAAGTATTGCGGCAAGAAGAAGAAGCTGCCGAAGACGACGAAGATGCCCAGCCCGTACAGCGCCAGCGAGGCGCTGAAATCCGGCCGGCGGAAGAGCCGCAGGTCAATCAGCGGATCGGCCAAGCGCCCTTGGCGGCGCACAAAGGCCAGGCCGACGCCCAGCCCGGCCAGGATGGAGGCGGCCGGCAGCCAGGCCAGCCCGTCCTGGACAATCTGCTTGAAGCCGAAGATGATCGCCAGCACGGCCGCCACCGACAGCGCCGCGCTGAGCAGGTCTGGCCGGCCGGCGGCCGGGTCGCGGTATTCCGGCAGCAGTCGCGGCCCCAGCGCCAGCAGGAGCAGCATCACCGGCACCGCCAGCAGAAACACCGCCCCCCACCAGAAATACTCAAGCACCAACCCGCCCAGCAGCGGGCCGAGGGCCCCGCCGGCCGAGAAGCTGGTGATCCACACGCTGATGGCCACCGTCCGCTGCTGTGGATCGTGAAACATGTTGCGGATCAACGACAGCGTCGAAGGCGCCAGGGTGGCGCCGGCCAGGCCCAGCAGGGCCCGGGTGGCGATCAGCATCGTGGCGCTGCTGGAGAACGCGGCCAGCACCGAGGCGACGCCAAAGGCGGCCGCCCCGATCAGCAAGAGCCGGCGCCGGCCGATGCGGTCGCCCAGGGTGCCCATCGTGATCAGCGATCCGGCCACGAAAAAGCCGTAGATGTCAATGATCCACAGCAACTCGGCGCTGCTGGGTTTCAGCGCAGCGCTGAGCGCCGGCACCGCCAGATGGAGCACGGTCAGGTCCATGGCGTAGAGGATGCAGGGCAGGGCCAGCACGGCCAGGCCGATCCACTCGCGCCGGCCGGCGCGGGCCGGGCTGCTTGCGCTCGTGAGCGAGCCTTTCTCCTTGGCGGTCGTCATAGCGTCTCCTCGAGATTTCTGAGGTACTAGGTTTCGAAGCGTAAATACAGGCCCAGCATAAGCAGGGCCACCAGCGTGTTGAACCCGTGCAGGAACCAGATGGGGCCGACGGGCAGCGTCACGACGTATAGCCAGTACAGAAAATTGCCGGCGTTGGCCAGGCCGATATTGGCCAGGCTGTAGGACGCCAAGTCGCGCGTCCGCAGCGCCTTGAGCAGCATGGGCAGGCTGCTACAAGCAAACAGGAGGGTGGAAAGGGCGCCGGCGAAGAGTTGGACTTTGAACATGGGGCACACCATTGCGCCGAACGTCACAATTAGAACAAACGTGCTAAGCATACTGATCGCGCTTCAAAAAGTCAAGCGCATAATTCACCAACTCATCTTACAATTATCTAACTTGAAGCCTGGCCGGCAGCATGTACACTATATGGCGTGAAAAATAGGAGCTACAACCAATTCTGCGCCCTGGCCTACGCCCTGGATGTCGTTGGCGAGCGCTGGACCCTTCTCATCATCCGCGAGCTGCTGGCCGGCCCGCGCCGCTTCACCGATCTCGCGGCCGGCCTGCCGGGCATCAGCACCAATTTGCTCTCGGAGCGGCTCAAAGGGTTGGAGGAACGCGGCCTTCTCGGCCGGCGCGTGCTGCCACCGCCGGCCGGCTCAACCGTCTACGAGCTGACGCCGGCCGGGCGGGCGCTGCGGGTGGCGGTGATTGAGCTCGGCCGCTGGGGCGCCCAGTTCTTGCCGGCCGGCTTGAACGGCGCCGCCCTGCCCAGCGTGGGCGCGATTGCCCTGGCCATTCAGGCTTTTTTCCGGCCGGAGCAGGCCGAGGATCTCGACGAGACCTATGAGCTGCGCCTGGGCCCGGAGCGCTTTCAGGTGCAGATTAAGGCTGGGGCGCTACGGGTTCATGCCGGGGCGGCGCTGCCGGCCCACGCGCTCTTCCAGGCCGACATGGGCCACTTTCTGGGCCTGTTCGTCGGCCAGATCGATCCGGCCGAGGCCATCGCTGGCGGGTTGGTCCGGGTCGAGGGTGACCCGGCCGCGCTGAGCCGCTTCCTCGATTGCGTCCGGCCGCCGCAGCCAGCTTAGCCGGCTCACAACCCCGGCAATTTGAGTTTGCTGTTTAGGCCATCCCCTGCAGGATTTCGGCCATCTCCGCCTCGCTGAAGGCTTGCAAGGTTTGGGTGCGGACGTTGCCCTCCATGCCGGCCGCCAGCAGAACGCGCATCAGCGTTTCCTGGTCGGGCACTTCGAGGATCAGCACGCTGTCGTATTTGCCGAGCAGCCACCAGATGCCGATGACCCGGCCGCCAGCGGCCTCAACCTTCTCGCGCGCTGCCTGGGCCCGCTTGACTGTGTCCTTGACGGCGCGCACGCCCTGGTCGGTTAACTGGGTGAGAACCACATAAGCTGGCATTCTAGCCTCCTTGGCTAAATCGTTGCGTTACATCCTGGAAGAGGTAGGCATAGAGGTCCCAGGCGCCGTTGCGGCCGCTTGCCGGGCGGGACGAAACGCCAGACCTGGCTGCTCTTCGGGATCTATGTCGTCCAGGCCGACGTAATCATCTTCATGCGTGAGGCCGCGCCGGTGGTCTCCGCCTTCCACCCGGTGCTGGCGATAGTGAGCTTTGGCCTGGCTTTCGTGCTGGCCCGCCAGGCGAGCGCGCTGGGCCAGGAGGCTCTGGCCGAGCCGCGGCCCCTGCCAACGACCTGAGGGCGGCCCAGTGCAGGTGAGCATGGACGGCCGCGGCCGTTGATCCCACCCGTTTATTGTCGGCTCGCTGAGGTTATATTCGCTGGTCAACGGGTGCCAGGCCCTGGGTTAGCACGCACTCAGGGGGAGAATAGTTTTTCCTGGACCCAGATGTTGACCAGTGTTTCCACGGAGACGCCGTTCTCTTGAGCGCGTCGCTCAAGACGCGCAGCAACCTCGGCGGCAATAGCCACAACAGTCACCCGTTCGTCCGGCTCATAGCTCAGTTCAACGATGTGCGATGGGTAATCGGCGACACTGTGGTCGTTCCAAAAGGCAGAAGCCTCGCCAACCGTCATCTCATCGGGTATCGGATCAACTTTACCGGCCATATTGTTTTCTTTCCTTGCGGTCCATATCCCGGGCGCTAATGATTAGGGCCATACCGCCGCCTTTTCGGATGAAGACGATAGTAAGATAACGTCCAGCATCTGTCTGTCCATAGGCCGCGTAAGCATCCTTTCCCTCAATTCTGCCTCTCTCAAGGCGGCGATATTGCGGCCTATTGACAAAAACGCTCTCGACTTCATTGGGTGTGGCACCGTGCTTGGCAGCCGCCTTTTCAAGGTGGCGCGGAGCCAGATGAAGCCGGTTATTCTCATCTCATAGGATTATAGTCGAACTCATGCCGCGCTTCACCGTTCCTGAGGTCGGGCCAGCATGACAACAGCCAATCCGACGGCCGAATGAGCCTTTCAGCTGATGGATCGGGTTTGCAGCGCTTGGGCCTATAACTAGGTCATTCACCGGCTGACGGTGGTGGGAGGCTCTTGAGCGATGCCGACAGGTGATGCGCTGGTTGCCCCGGCCGTTACAGGCGAGCGGCGGCTGCCCCTACCTGCCGGCCGGACGCGATTCCGCGTTTGTAGGGGCAACCCCCGTGGTTGCCCCACCCCCTTAGCCGGTTGTAACCTCGCGCGCGAAACGGATGGCGTGTCGCCCATCCACCGTAAAGCGGTAGGCCTCGCGCATGCCCTCCTTGCCGCTGTGGGTGAAGACCAGGACGCGCCGGCCGTCGGTGCGGATGTGGATGATGCCGAAGTTGGTGCGCTCGAAGCCGTAGTATGACGGCAGCGCCTCTTCGTCGGCCCGGCTGCGGCGGCTGGCGCCGTAGAATTGGCGCAGATCGGCGCGGCTGATGGCCTCGTCCCCCGCGTAATACCTGGCGATCCGCGGCCGCTCGTGGGAGTAGTCGCGCACGGCGAAGAAGGCCGCCAACTCGGTGCTGAGAACAACCCCCGTCTTGCCGCGGCTGACTTTGCCCAGGGCGGCCATCAGGGTCGCCCGCGGATGGATGTACTCCTTGGCCGAGCTCTCGTCGCCTGAAGAGATGATCGAGACCACCGGCCGCATCGCCTTCAGCGCGCTGTAGTCAAAATCGGCCGAGCCGTGATGCGGCGCTTTCAGGATCTCGGCCTCGAGCTGGGCCAGGCCAACCCGCTGGCGCAACAGGGCCATCGCCTCCTGGTTGAGATCGCCGGTGAAATTGAAGCGCACGTTGCCATAGGTCAGCCGAAAGGCGATCGAATGGCCGTTGATGGTGTGGGAGGCGGAGAAGCTGCCGGAGCCGGGCTCGCTGCCTTCCTCCAGGTGGATGAGGGCCGACTTGGGCGGCTCACGCAGAAAGGGCAGGGCGTCCTTTTGCTGCCCATCCTGGGGGTCGGTCACCTGCGCCGTGAAAGGGCCCAACAGCTCGACCTCCAGCCCAGGGCCGAGGAAGTCGAACAGGGCGCCGGCGTCCATGCCCTGGGCGACGCGCCTGAAGGTGATCGGCCCTGGTGCCTCCCAGTGGCTGAGCGTGTCGCCCCAGCGCCTGAAGGGGAGGTTTTGCGCGCTCTCTGGGGCGTCGCGCGGGTCGGCGTAGAGGTCTACGATCATCGGGACGCCGTCCTGAACGACGGTCCGGCCGAGGCTGTCGCGCTCGCGCACGGCCGAGGGCGCCTTGACCAGGCCGTTGTGGTAAACCCGCCGCGGATGGATGAACAGCCGCTTTCGGGCTGAAATGCCTCTTTCCGTTTCAGAGCGCTTTATGTCGTTGAGGCCGTCGAAGTGATCGGCGTCTCCATGGGTGATGAGGATCAGGTCTACCTCCAGCGGATCCGCCTCTGAGCTGCGCCGGTGACGGTAGCGGGCCGCGATGTGGCGCGCAAATAGCTTGTTGTCGCCGCCGTCAATCAGCACGATGCGGGTTTCGTCGTTTTCGTCGGGCGGGGTTTCCAACACCATCCCGTCGCCCTGCTGGACGTCAATCATGGAGAACTTGAGCACGCCCTGATCCCGGCCGCGAAACGGCGTCCCCCTGACGCTGCCCTCCAGGCTGCCGTCGAACAGCTCCAGCGCCCGCACCCGGCTCGGCCGGCTGCCGGCCCCCGCCTCTAAAACGTCAACCTTGTCGCCAAAGGCGAGGATCGCTTGTTGCGGCCGGTCATCAAAACCGAGGAACTCAAAGCGGACGAAGTCCTTGTCAATGTAACGGATATCAGCCATCGTGAACCTCCTGGACAACTGCGCCGCGGACGGTGGGGCAGCCATTGTATGCCCCAAGCCAGCGCGCGCGCAATGGCCCGCCTTGGGTAACATTTCTATTGAGGTATCACGCAGGCGGCCAACGGCCGGCCCGAATTGTAGGGCAGGCCGCTGTGCCCGGCCGCGGCCCGGCCGGCCCCGGGGGTGACGCGGGCTGGCGCCCGCCGACGGGCTGGAAGCCCGTCCCACAGGCTGACTGCGCCGGTGGTTGGCCCAGAACCTGGGCGGGCACGGGTGCCCGCCACTGCATGCCGGCCGGGCGCGATTCCGCATTCGTAGGGGCAGCCCCCGTGGCTGCCCACCCGCCTGGCAGCCGGCCTTCTTTTGGCAAGAGGGCTTGACACTGGCCACCATCTCTCTTATAGTTATGAAAGCGCTTGCAGAAGCGCTTTCATGAGCCACTTGGGCCAGATGAACCAGAAACCGGCCGCCCCGACCATTCACGACGTCGCCCGCCGCTCGGGCGTGTCCATCTCAACTGTCAGCCGCGTGATAAACGCCAACGTGCCCGTTTCGGACGCGGCCGCCGCCCGCGTCCAGGCCGCCATGCAGGAACTGAAGTACGTGCCCCGCGCGGCCGCGCGCAGCCTGGCGCTGCGCCAGAACGGCGCCGTCGGCCTGCTTGTCTCCGAACTGCTGGGCGATTTTTTCGGCCCGCTGCTGACCGGCATTGAAGAGGTGGTCACCGAGCAGGGCTACGACCTGCTCATCTCAACCTCCGGCCGGCGCGGCGCTCCCAGGGAATTGCCGGGCTCGCTGGGCAGCCACAACACCGACGGCCTGCTCATCTTTGCCGGCGCCCTGAGCGACGCCGGTGTTGTCCACGCCCACAGCCTGGGCCTGCCCATGGTGCTGGTTCACCGGCCGTCACCCCCTGGCCTGGGCCTGCCCTGCGTGACCATCGAAAACAAGGCGGCTTCACGGGCCATCGTCGAGCACCTCATCGCCGCCCACGGCCGGCGCCGCATCGTCCTCTTGCGCGGTTTGGCCGACAACGACGATTCGCACTGGCGGGAGATGGGCTACCAGGAGGCGCTCAGCCAACACCAACTGCCCCTTGACCCGGCCCTGGCGCTGGCGGGCGACTTCGACCGCGAGGTGGCCGGCCGTTCGATCCGCCAACTGGTGGCCGCGGCCGTGCCGTTTGACGCCGTCTTTGCCGGCGACGACGAAGCCGCCGTCGGCGTTTTGCAGGCCTTGCAGTCGGCCGGCAAACGAGTGCCCGAAGATGTCGCCGTGGTTGGTTTCGACGATCAGCGCCTGGCGGCCGTGACCCACCCGCCCCTGACCACCGTCCACGCGCCCACCGCTAAGGTGGGCCGAGCCGCCGCCCAACAGCTCCTCGCCCTGGTTCGCACCGGCCGGGCCGAGCCGCTGACCTTGCTGCCCACCGAACTCATCATTCGCCGCTCCTGTGGCTGTGAGCCCTAGCCGAACGCCGATGCCGGCCGCAGCCACCTGTTTGAGTATCTGAGCTGAGGAGGTGCAAGAAGTAGCTATCTGAATGTACACGTCTTTGCTGCGAGTCGAGTTTAGAACGCCCAATTCCAGGAGGATCTCCATGTCCAAGAAAATTGCCCCGTTGAGTTTACTGATTTTGATATTGGCGCTGGCGCTGGCGGCCTGCGGCCAGGCCGGCGCGCCCACGGCTGTAGAGCAAGCCACTGACGCGCCGGAGCCGGCGGCCGACGCGACTGAGCCGGCCGACGTGGCCACCGAGCCGGCCGCCGCGACCGAGCCGGCCGACGAACCGGCCTCCGACAAGGTCCAGATCCGCTGGTTTTGCTGCCTGGGCACCGGCGACGACCCGGCCCAGGTGCCGACCGAGCAGGAGGTGGTGGCCGACTTCAATGCCGCCCACCCAGATATCGAGCTGGTGCTTGAGATCGTGGACTACGACGCCGCCCGCGACGCCCTGTCCACCCAGATCGCCTCCGGTAACCCGCCGGACATCGTCGGCCCGGTCGGCGTCTCCGGCTCCGAAGCCTACCACGGCCAATGGCTCGACCTGACCGACCTCATTGCCGCGCACAACTACGACCTAAGCCAGTTCGACCAGGGCGCGGTGGATTTCTACAAGGTCGGCGGTGAAGGCCAGGTGGGTCTGCCCTTTGCCATCTTCCCCTCAGCGCTGTTCTACCAGCGCGAGATGTTCGACGAGGCTGGGTTGGAGTACCCGCCGCACGCCTACGGCGACCCCTACGTCATGCCCGACGGCAGCGAGGTCGAGTGGACCTTCGAGACGCTGCGCGAGCTGGCCTTGATCCTGACCGTGGACGAGAACGGCAACGACGCCACCAGCCCGGACTTCGACGCCACCAAGATCGTCCAGTACGGCTATGAGCCCACCTTCCAGGACGCGCGCGCCGTCGGCTCCTACTTCGGCGCGGGCACCTTCGTGGCCGAGGATGGCGTCAGCGCCCAGGTGCCGCCCGCCTGGGCCGACGCCTATCGCTGGCTCTACAGCGGCATGTGGGAGGATCACTTCATCCCCACCGCGGCCGTCATCCAGACCGACGAGTTCGGCCAGGGCAACCCGTTCAACGCCGGCCGGGTGGCGATGACGCTCACTCACCTGTGGTACACTTGCTGTCTGGCCGACGCTGGCGGCAACTGGGACGTCGCGGCCGTGCCGTCGCACAACGGCGTGACAACGGCCAACTTCAACGCCGACACCTTCCGTATCTTCAAGACGACCGAGCACCCCGACGAAGCCTTCCAGGCGCTGGCCTACTTGCTGGGCGAAGGCTCGGAGAAGCTGGTGCCCATCTACGGCGCTTTCCCGGCCCAAATCGACGCCCAGGATGCCTTCTTCCAGACCAAGGCCGAGGAGTATCCCCAGGACGTGGATTGGCAGGTATTCACCGACGGCATCGCCTACGCCGACAATCCCTCCTTTGAGGGCTACATGCCCAACTACAACGAAGCCTTCGACTATCTGGTCACGTTCCTGTCCAACCTGAGGGCCACCGAAGGGCTGGACATGGACACCGAGATCGCCAAGCTGGAGACGGACTTGCGGGCGATCTTCGAAAAGCAACAGTAACCGCTTCGACTCGCATTCCCCTGTAGGCCGGGCTATAGTCCGGCCTACAGGATCGCCGGCCGGGCCGGACAGCCTGGCTAGGAGGGCGTCATGAACGCAATCAGTGAGTTAGGCGCGGCGTTCCGGCTGCGGCCGCTCGCCCGCCGCGAGGCGCTCTGGGGCCTGCTCTTCCTCTCGCCCTGGCTCATCGGCTTTCTGGCCTTCACCCTCCTGCCGATGATCGCCACCCTGGGCTTCAGCTTCAGCAACGTCACCCTGGCCCAGGAGGAGCCGCTGCGCTTCGTCGGCCTGGTCAACTACCGTCACATGCTGGAAGACTCCCAGGCCAAGGCCGCCCTGGGGGTGACGATCAAATTTGGCCTGCTCGCCTTGCCCGTTGGCCTGGCCCTGCCCTTGGGGCTGGCCCTGGTGATCAACAGCAAGTACCTGAAGGGCCAGAGCGTCGCCCGCACCTTATTCTACATGCCCTACGTGGTGCCGCTGGTGGCCGGGCTGCTGGCTTGGGCCGGCATGCTCAACCCGGTCAGCGGCTGGGTCAACCAGGGCCTGCAGGCGCTGGGCGTGGCCAACCCCCCCAACTGGCTCGAAGACCCCAGCTGGGTCTATCCAGCGCTGGTGATCCTGGGGCTGTGGGGCATCGGCAACGGCCTGATCATCAATCTGGCGGGCCTGCGCGGCATCCCGACGGAGCTGTATGACGCCGCCAGGGTGGATGGCGCCGGCTTTTGGGCCTCGTTGCGCCACATCACCCTGCCCATGATGTCGCCGGTCATTTTCTACACCCTGACCCTGAGCATAATTGGCCTGTTCCAATATTTCCTGGCGCCGCTGGTGCTGAATGGCGGCACCGGCCGGCCGGCCGGCGCGACCCTGTTCTACAACCTCTACCTATATAAGACCTTCTTCACCTTCCAGAACATGTCCTATGGAGCGACCCTGGCCTGGGTGATGTTCGCCATCATCCTGGCCGTGACCGGTTTGCTGTTCTGGAGCGCCAAGTATTGGGTCTACTATGCCGGCGAGCAGCGCTGAGGAGGCCAGCATGGCGACCATACCCCTGGCCCGACCGTTGGCGGCCACCCGACGCCGCGCCGCCCAGAGCAACGGCGTCAAATCATTCGTGGTGACCTTTGTCACCGTGGCCATCCTGGCCGCCTTTCTATCGCCCTTGCTCCGGGTGGGCATCACCGCCTTCAAGACCGATGAGCAGGTGACCGAGCCGGGGGCACCCATGTGGCCGGCCCGGCCGGAGAGCTTCAGCTACCAGGGCGAGGAATATGACTTATACGAGGTGCCTACCGAAGATGGGCTTCAGCGCTGGGCCTTGTACGAGAAGGGCCGCCAGGAGAGCCTGTTCCTGGATCCGGCCGATCCGGCCGCCGGGCCAATTGCCTGGCAAGGCTCGTGGCGAACCCTGGAGCGCGCCTGGGTTTGGGCCCCCGCCTGGGACAACTTCTCCCAGGTTTGGGAGCTGATTGATTACCCGCGCCTGCTGTTCAACACCTTCGCCCTGGCGGTGCTCAGCTCGATAGGCGTCCTCACCTCATGCATCCTGGTGGCCTACGGCTTTGCCCGCTTCCGCATCCCCGGCAAGAACATCCTGTTCCTTCTGCTCATCTCGACCATCTTCCTGCCGGCGGCCGTGACCCTGATCCCGACCTACACCGCCTTCGTCAAGTTGGGCTGGGTCGGCACCTGGCTGCCGCTCATCGTGCCCACCTTCTTCGCCAACGCCTACGACGTCTTTCTGCTGCGCCAATTCTTTCTGACCATCCCGCGCGAGATGGACGAGGCGGCCATGATTGACGGCGCCAGCCCATTCCGCGTCCTGACGGCCGTCATCTTGCCCCAATCCTGGCCGGCCGTGATCGCCGTGACGCTGTTCCATTTCGTCTACTCGTGGAACGACTTCTTCGGCCCCCTGATCTACCTCTCCACCCGCCAGGATTTGCAGCCCATCTCGGTCGGGCTGGCCCGCTTCAACGGCATTTACGGCAACGAGCCCACCCTCATCCAGGCTGGCACGCTGATGACGCTCATCGTGCCGGTCCTGCTCTTCATTTTCGCCCAACGCTTCTTGCTGCAGGGCGTCGTCCTGACCGGCACGGGCGTGGAAAAGTAAGCCATGAAAGTGGCGGTCATTGGGGCGGGCTCCACCTATACGCCGGAGTTGATCGCCGGCTTCCTGGCGCGCAAAGCCACCTTTCCCCTGAGCGAGCTGTGGCTGATGGACATTGACGCGCAGCGGCTGGAGGTGGTGGGCGGCTTCGCCCAGCGCATGGCCGCCGCCGCTGGGGCGCCGTTTCAGGTGAGGCTGACGGCCGACCGGCGCCAGGCGATCGGCCGGGCCGACTACGTCTGCACCCAGTTGCGGGTCGGCCAGATGGCGGCCCGCAAGGGCGACGAATATCTCGGCCGGCGCCACGGCCTGATCGGCCAGGAGACGACCGGCGTGGGCGGCCTGGCCAAGGCGCTGCGCACCATCCCCGTCCTGCTGGAGGTCGCCCGGGATATCGCCGAGCTGGCCGCCGGCGCCCTGCTGGTCAATTTCACCAACCCGGCCGGCCTGGTGACCGAAGCCTTGCAGCGCTACGCGCCCGAAGTGCCGGCCGTGGGCGTCTGCAACGTGCCCATCACGGCCAAGATGCGCCTGCTGGCCCTGCTGGAGGCCGAGTTGGGCCGGCCGCTGGCGCCGGAGCGGGCCGCGCTGGACACGCTGGGGCTGAACCATCTCTCCTGGCATCGCGGCTTTACGCTGGACGGCGAAGAGATGTGGCCGCGCGTCTTCGCGGCCTACCTGGGCCAACTGCGCGCCCAGCCGGAGCCTGAGTGGCCGCTTGAGACCCTGGAGGCCCTGGGCCTGATTCCCAATTACTACCTGAGTTATTACTACGCTACCGGCCGCAAGCTGGCCGCCCAGGAGAAGTGGCCGCCTTCGCGCGCCGAAGAGGTCCAGGCCATCGAAACGGAGCTGCTGGCCTACTACGCCGACGAGGCTAACGTCGAGCCGCCGGCCGGCCTGATGCGGCGCGGTGGGGCCCACTATTCCACCGTGGCGACGCAGCTCCTGAACGCCCATTACAATGACCTGGGCGAGGTCCACGTCGTCAACACGCGCCACGCCGGGGCGGTGGCGGGCTGGCCGGCCGATTGGGTGCTGGAGCTGCCCTGCCG
>JBOGUG010000450.1:0-13968 GCA_050696115.1 Promineifilaceae bacterium (SeqCode)
GGGCTATGGGCTGGTCTACTCGGCGGCCGGGCCCCAGATCTTGCACATGCTGCTCAGCGGCCGGGTTCTCGACCGGCTGTATCTGACCTACGCCAACCGCATCCTGGGCGGCGAGAGGTACGCCACCATTGTGGCCGGCCATTTGTTCGAGCCGGCCATTGACCTTAGCTTGCACAGCCTGTACCACGACCCGCACGGGCTGGACGGCCTGGGCCAACTGTTCGCCGCCTACAGCTGCGCCGTCTGAGGCTGCGGCCGGCTCGGCCGCGCGATCCGTCTCGGCCGGTTCTTGCGGGCGCACGTGAGGGTTTATGGCCCGCCGGCCGTTCCATCCGGCTGGAAAGGTGTATACTGCTTTTGCGTACTCTCGCGTCGTTTGGAAGATTGTCGAGCGATTCAACCAAATGGAATCCAGAGGAGGACTGCCGTGAAGAAGCGTCTGTTTGGGCTGCCTGGCTTGATCGCCGTTTTGGCCCTGTCCGTGTTTCAGATTGGGCTGTCGGGAGCCGCCGCGGATGGCGCAGGCCAAGGCCAGCCGGCCAACCAATCCGACCCGGCCGCGGCCGCCCAACAAGTTAGCCAGGCGCTGCCAAACGCCCACTTCCAGTCATGACAAGTTCGGAATATCCGCTGCCACCCATCAAAGCCGGGCGATAAAGAAGGCGTCGAGCCATTTCATGCCGGCAATATGCCCCTCGGCGCGACACTCCTCGGTTTCTGGCAGTGGTCCAGTTCGAACCTGCTGGACAATACCTTGCGGGGCGTCCTGGCCGAGTTCCTGGTGGCGATGGCGTTGGGTTGCGCCGGCGGCGTCCGCTTGGAGTGGGCCGCCTACGATTTGGCCAGCCCTCGGGAATCAAAGCCGAGGTCAAATCGGCCGCCTACGTGCAGAGCTGGGCCCAGAATGGGCGCTCAGTCATCCGGTTCGGCATATCTGAGTCCTTTGGCTGGGATCCCCAGACAAATCTGACCTCCGCCACGCGCGGCCGATGTCTACGTCTTCTGCCTTCTGGCCCATCTTGACCAGGGGGCCATCGATCCCCTGGGCGTTGGCCAATGGCGCTTTTACGTTGTGCCGACCGCCAGGTTGAATCGCGAGCTTGCCGGCCCAGCGCAGCATCGGCTTATCGGGCTTAGAGAAGCGCCTGGGAGCGCGGCCGTCGAGGTGGCGGCCAGCTAAACCCATTCAAGCCGACCGTCGGCCGGCTTTTGGCCGTAGGCGCCTGGAACGCCGTCGTCATCCTGCGCGAGAACTGCCAGCCCAAGCGGGCCCTGCGGCCGGGCTCGGCTACGGCGCGAATTCAACCGCCAGGGCGATGAACTGGGTCGTCTGCGATGGGTTGAAGTTGTTGTCGCTGACCACCAGCAACACCAGCCGGCCGTCCGGCAGCGCCGGGCCAAAGGCCATCCCCTCCAGGTTGTCGGGGTCCAGTCCCAGATCCTGCTCGAAGTCGGCCACCAGGCTCTTGCTCATGGGCGTGATGGCGCCCGCTGGGCAGCCGCTCAGCCCCAGCGCCTCAATGGCTGAGACGTCGGTCGCGCCCTGGCTGGAGGTTTCGTACAGGATGACGGTGTTGCCCACGCCCACGGCGAAGGAGCGCTCCATGGCCAGGAACGTGCCCTGGTTGTCCAGCGCCTGCATCTCGGACAAGCCGTTGTCGGCGAACGCGCCGGGCGGGATGGGCGCCTGGGGGATCGGCTCGACACAGTAGACGAACTCACGCGCCGGCCGCTTGCTGCCCAGCTCGAACTCCAGCAGCCGCGACGGGCTGCTGTCGGTCAGGCTGGACGCCGGCCCATCCTGGTGCAGCGCGTTCTCGGTGGCGGTGGCCAGCTTGCGGCCGTCGGGGGCGGCCGTCAGGCTTTCGAAGGCCAGGTTGTCGCGCACGCCGAACGTCTCGGCCCCATCAGGCAAGAACTTGGCCGGGATGGTCAGCTCGCGATTCAGCTTGCCGTCGGGGTTGAAGCGGTTCACAAAGGGGTCCAGCGGCGGCGCGCCGTCCGCGTTGCCCTCGGACGAGATGTACAACTGCCCCGGCCGGAGCAGGTAGGCCCCCTCCGGATCGAGCGAGAAGGGCGGGTAGGCGTCCCCGTTCTTTTGCTTCAGGAAGGTGACCGCCTGGAAGGCGACGTCGCCGGGGTCCAGGCTGCCATCGCCCAAATCAACGCCGACGGTGTAGTAGCGGGCCGGGTTAATTTCGCTGCGGTCGTCGGACAGGACGTAGTAGACGCCTCTGGCGGCGTCATAGGTCACGGCCGACAAGCCGCCGACCTCGGTGCCGGCGAAGATCGTGCCAGTGGCGAAGGTCACCAGGCCCAGCGACTCGACGCTGACAATGAGGCCGGGCCCGGCCTGGGCCGCGGCCGGAGGGGCGGCCGAATGCTGGCCGGCCGCGGTCGTGAGGGCGGCCAGCAGCGCCAGCAGCAGGAACAGGCGTGCGCGGCCGGTCAGGGGTGCGAACATGGCAATGCCTCCTATGTATGGTAGGCGTGATTTGAGGCCGCCATTGTAGCATGTGGCCGGGGGTTGGGGCAGCTTGGTGACCGCCTTGCCAGTGCGGCGCTGGCGCGTCTCGGCCGTCTTGCCGCCCAGCTCGATCGCTGTCGGAAACTTCAGCCGAGTTGCTACTCCTGGCGTTCCGGCCGGTAGGTCAGAACCAGCACGCCTGAGCCGGTCGTCTTGGTGTCTACCAGCTTCAGCGACGTCTTGGGGCCGCTGTCCTTGAAGAGGCGCTTGCCGTCGCCCAGCGCCAGGGGGTGGATCCAGAGCAGGTATTCATCCACCAGGTCATGCTCCATCAGCGCTTGGGCCAGCTCGCTGCTGCCGAAGACCCAAATGTCGCCCGAGCCGGTCTGCTTTAGCCTGGCGATCTCCTCTGGCACGTTGGCTTTGATCAGGGTTGAGTTGTTCCAGTCGGCCTTGGCCAGCGTTGTGGAGACCACGTACTTGCGTGTGCTGTTCAACTGGTTGGCCGTCGGATCATCGTCCGGCTGGAAGGGCCAATAGCCGGCAAAGATATCGTAAGTTTTCCGGCCGAGCAGCAGCGCCTCTAGGCCGGGCATGCGCTCGTCCATGATCTGGCTCGCGTCGTCGTCGAAGTAGGGCAGGTGCCAACCGCCGTGCTGGAAACCGCCTTCGGTGTCTTCCTGCGCGCCGCCCGGGGCCTGCATGACCCCATCCAATGTCAGAAACGCGCTAACCACAATTCTTCGCATGCTGTTCTCCCTATTCAAGATTCAAGCGTTGCCTGGTTGCAAACGATGATCGCCACTTTTCCGGGCTTGGCAACCCGTTTGGCCTCAGCGGTTTCATTTGTTGCTGATCCGTTAACCTCTGAGCCGGTTGGCATACTGGGCGGCTCGCGCGTGGGCCATGCCCGCGCCGCTAGGCCGGCCTCCCATTCTGGGTTACGATAGGCTTCCGTCTGCCCAGCAACCAGGGGCAGGCGGCGGAGGACCAAGCGAATGGCGAACCCCGCTGAGCAGACTAACCGCTCCATGCCGGCCGGCACGATCATCCCGAAGCTGGCCTAAGCGGCCGTGGACCCCGGCGCCTGGGGCGGCGAATAATTCGCATAGTCAGCATGAGATAACCCAGCACAGCCCCAGTCACGATCAAGGAAGGTGAGTATGGCAACGACGCAGACCGAGTCCGGCCTGGCAACCATCGGCGGGGCGCAGCTTTACTACGAGCTGGCCGGGGAGGGCGAGCCCTTCGTGATGCTCCACGCCGGCGTCGCCGACAGCCGCCAGTGGAACACCGAGTTCGCCCACTTCGCCCAGGAATACCGCGTGCTGCGCTACGACAGGCGCGGCTTCGGCCGGAGCGAGCCAGCCGAGGGGGAGTTCAACCACCTTGAGGATTTAACCGCGCTGCTTGATCAGCTCGGCCTGCGCCGGCCGGCCATCCTGATGGGCTGTTCCATGGGCGGCAGCCTGGCGCTGGATTTCGCCCTGGCCCGGCCGGCAAGGGCCAAGGCGCTGATCATGGTGGGCTCTGGACCGAGTGGCATGGAGCTGGACATGCTGGACATGTCGGAGGCAGATGCTGAGCACGGCGCGGCTGAGTTCGCTGAGGCGGAGAAGGCGTCGGCGGCCGGCGACCTGGACCGGGCGGCCGAAATTGAGACCCATATCTGGTTCGACGGCCTGGGCCGCCGCCCCGACCAGGTGAATCAGGAGATGCGGCGGCTGGCCTACGCCATGAACCGCCAGGCGCTGGCCCACCAAGCCAAGGGGCTCGGCCGGCATGTGCCAGACAGCGCGACGCCGGCCGCCGGCCGGCTGGGCGAGCTCGAAATACCGGTGCTGATCGTCGTGGGCGCAGAGGACGAGCCCTACACGCCGGCCGCGGCCGACTACATGCTGGAACACGTCAAGGACGCGCGCAAGGTCGTGTTCGAGGACGCGGCCCACCTGGTCAACATGGACCAGCCGGCCGCCTTCCGGCGCGCCGTCAGCGCCTTTCTGGCCGAGGTTGGCTAGGCTGCTGAAATGGCTGCCCTTGGCCTAACGCTTCATCGCCGCGGCTCTCTTCCTTCCTGAGCCCGTCACGCCACAGAGCGCCCGCACTCAGGTTGGCATCGTCGGTTCCGGCCCGGCCGGGTTGAAAGCACGCGCTTGATTGACGGCCCGTAACTTTATAAGGCATACTGAGCTGTCTTTGCGTGCCTAGAGGGGTCGCCGACATGGCTATCGAATCAGTTCGGCCGCAATCGGAAGCCAGGACCGCCGAGGCCTTTGTCAGTCCCTACCGGCCGAGTTGGGTGGATCGCCTGGATCGCCCGATTGCCCGGACCGGCCTGGCTGGCCTTTGCCTCTTTGCTGTTTGCCCACCTGTTGTTGAGCCACGCGCTGCAATGGCTGAGTGGAACGCTGGCGCCCGGCACTTTTGACGGCGCGTTGGTCGTCGCGGCGTTTTATCCATTCTATTTCCTGACCCTGACATACTATCTAAACGAGGTAGCCCATCGGTCGCTGGAGGCCTTCCGGCCGGCCGTTGAGATAGATGAATCCGAGTACGCCAGGCTGCGTTTCGAGCTCACGACGGCGCTGGCGCGTTTGGGGCTGGTCGCCATCGTCCCGGGCGTGGCGCTCGCCCTGGCGCTTATCGCCACCGATCCAAGTGACAGCGGCATAGCGGGAAGCACCATCACGGCCGTGTTCATGGGCTTGTTGGGAACGGCGTGTATCGTTTTACCCCTATCTGGGATGCATAGGCGACTGTCAGCGGAGAAGGAGCGCCTGCTGGCCGAGGCTAACCAGCACCTGGAAGAGATGATCGCCGACCTTCGTCAGCCGGTGCGTTCGCGCAGCTTGGAAAAGATGGACGACGTCAACAAGGCGATGGCCAGCCTCATTTTGGAGCGCGAGGTGCTGGACAAGATCTCCACCTGGCCCTGGGAGCCGGGCACACTTCGCGGTTTCATCAGCGCCTTGGGGCTGCCCATTGTGCTCTATCTCATTGCGGCCGTTCTAGGGCACCTCTTCAGCTTTTGAGGCATTCGGCTGCGCCTCCACTTCGCGACCGAACGCCTCCTGGACCGCTTGCCTGGCAATGAGTCTCGGCCTCATCACCCTCGGCGCCAGATTAAAGTAGGCGCCTATGCTGGGGTTGAAACCAGCCCCAAATCTTACATTAGCTAACGATCTTTAGATTAAGTATGGCTTGACTGATAGTGAGCCGGGCCCCTTCTTAGCCCTCAGGCATAGGGGAATCCCGCGGCCGTGCGCAATGATTGAACTGCCACTTGCTTAACCGCTAGAATCTCAGCTATTATGCCCTATGCGCGTTGCGCTCGTGTCGTATAGTTTGGGCCGTGAAGACAGCTGACAGACCTGCGCGCTATTCCCGTCTTCATCGGCTGGCTTCGGCCGGCCTCGCCTTGCTGTTTGGTTTGACGCTGGCGCTGGCGCTGGCCGGCCGGACGGCGCTGAATGTGCTGCGCGCGCCGCAAACTGGCCACGCGGTTATCAATTCAGTTCAGTTGGAGCAGCGCTCGCCGGCCCTGCTCGCAAGCTTCCTACCGGCGTATGCGTTGCCCGCGACAAGCCTGGCGGGCCTGCCCGCTTCGGCCTGGGAGGCGGCGGCCGGGTCGCTCCTGCCCGACGAGTGGCTGAATGACAGCCTGCACACCGCCTTGGAGGCGCTGTACGCCTGGCTGGATGTGCCGGCCGCGCCCCTTCCCGATCTCAGCCTTGACGTCAGGCCGCTCCAGGCAGCCTTGCGGGACCAGCGCGGCGTGGTGGCCACGCTGGCTCTCCTACAAAACACGCCCCGCTGCCCGGCCGGGACAACCGAATTCACGATACTGAGCGCTGACCTGGTTTCCTGCCTGCCTGAGCAGGCAGACATCACGGAGATCGCCGGGCGCGTGGCCCTGGCGCTCGCCGGCTCGCTGCCGCCATCTGTTTCGCTGGCTGACCTCGAGGCGGCCGGCCTCGTGAGCGACGATGTCCTGGCGGCAGCGCAGGCGGCCCGCGCAAAATACCACTGGCTGGACTCGGCCCTGGACGATGCTTTGCGCCTTGCCCTGCTCCTCCTGTGCCTCTATGCCCTGCTTTATTCGGCCGGCCCGCGCCAGTTGCTGCGGGCGCTGCCCCGCCCCCTTTTCTTCGCGGCCGCTCTCTCCAGCCTGCTGCTAATTGCCACCTACCTGGCCCAACTCCTGGCGCTCGAAGCAGGCCTGCTGGCGGCCCTGCCTGGCGCGCCCCCACCAGCGCGCCAGCTGGCGGCCGAGGCCAGCCGGGCGGCGCTGGCTCAGGTCTGGCCGGCCTGGTTGCTCAGGCTGGCGCTTCTGGCCGGCATCGGCTTCGGCCTGGGCCTGGCCGGCTTCCTGCTCGGCCGGCGCGCTGGTGGCGCCCGCCGCGCCCAGGCCGCGGTAACCCTCCCTCCCCAACGGCGCATCCGGCGGCGTTTCCGCTAAGCCTTCGGAACTTCGGCCACAGCCAAGATCTCGTCGAGGATGGCGTCGGCCGGGATCCCCTCGGCCTGGGCCTCGTAGTTAAGCAACAAACGGTGGCGCAAGGCAGGGTAGATGACCTGGCGCACATCGTCAATGGCGGCCGCCTTCCGGTTGTCAAGCAGGGCCTCCACCTTGGCCGCCCAAATCAGCGCCTGAACGCCGCGCGGGCTTGCCCCCACCCGCAGATGGCGCCTCACGCCATCCGGCGCGCGCGGGTTGTCCGGGTGGGTTGTCTCGACCAGACGGGCCGCATAGCGCATCACACCTTCGGCGACCGGCACCTGGCGCGCCAGGCGCTGCATCGCCAGCAGGGTCGGGCCATCCGCGACGCGTTCCGGCTGCGCCACCTCATCCCCGGTCGTGCGCTGGGCGATCTCGACCAGCTCGTCTTCACTGGGATAGGGGACGTCTATCTTATATAGGAAGCGATCGAGCTGGGCTTCCGGCAATGGATAGGTGCCTTCCATCTCCAATGGGTTCTGGGTCGCCAGGACGAAAAAGGGCTGGGGCAGGTCGTGGGTTTCACCTGATATGGTCACGCTTCGCTCTTGCATGGCTTCCAACAGCGCCGATTGCGTGCGCGGCGAGGCCCGGTTGATCTCGTCGGCCAGCACCAGGTTGGCAAAGACGGGGCCGCGCTCAAAGCGAAAGCCGCGCTGGCCCCTAGTCGTCTCCGTGATGATCATGGTCCCAACGATGTCGGCCGGCATCAGGTCGGGCGTGAATTGAATGCGGCTGAAGGAGCAGTCAATGCTGCGCGCCAGGGTGCGCACCAAAAGGGTTTTGCCCAGCCCCGGTACCCCTTCCAACAGGGCATTGCCGCCGCTGAGCAGGGTCACCAGCAGATTGTGAATCAGCTCCTTCTGCCCGATCATCACCCGCTCTAGCTGGGTCAGGACAGCCTGGGCGGTTGTGTGAAAGCGGTCCAGGCTGAGGTCAGAATTCTCGTTCACGCTCATTTCAGCGGTCCCTCCTGAATGGTGGTGCATTAACGCCAGGGCAGCCAGCGCCGCCTGGCGAGGATCTCCAGTGGCCAGGCCAGGATCAGGGCCAACAAGAGTGGCGCGAAGCCGGCTTGGGGCTTGGCCGCGGCAGCCTCAGCTGGCTCGCTCCCCACAGCCAGGGTGACAACGTCACCGCCGCCCAATCGGGCCCAGTCCGCGAGATTCAGCTGCCCCTGAGAAGCATCTCCGGGCCGCCATTCGGCCGGATAGTTGACCGCAAAGGGGGCCGGGACTTCAATTTCTCGACCGGCCGCCTGATAGCGAACCACGCCCGGGTAAGCGCCCGCTTCGGGGGCAGCGACTTCGAGGGCGTAGGCACCCGGCCCAACCTGAGGGACAGGCGCGCCAATGATCTGGTCCTCGCCGGCGCGGTAAGCAAACTGGATCTCGGCCGCGTTGAGCGGCGCGCCGGCCTCGGCCTGAAGCTGCGCTTCCAGCCGCAGTTGGGCGGCCTGATCTGAGATCGTGATGGCCGCCGGCCCTTCGGCCGGGTTCAGCAAGGCGTAGCGCAACACCTGCGACCAGAACAGGCCCAGCTTGGGCCAGGCGAGCCAGTCGGCCGTCCACTCCTCGCCGGTATCGCTCATCCAGGCTACAACGCGCCCCAGGCCGGCCTGCCGGGCCGACAAGATGGGATCGCCCTGGCTGCCGGACAGCAAGATGTCCTCGGCACCCTCCTCTCGCTTGCTAGCCAGGGCGTTGTAGCCGGCCAGCGGCGGCAATTCGTCAGGGCTCAATCCGGACAGGACGGGATGCCCCTCCTCGCCCAGCACCAGATTCGTTCGGCCGAGCTGAATGTTCTCCGCCCGGGCCGCCTCACCTTCGGCGACCATGATCCGCGGCAATTCGGAAGGCTCCAGCGCCAGATGAAAACGGCCGTCGGCCTCCTGGGCAATCAGCTCCATCAATTCCACGGCCTCAGCAACGCCGCCTAAAGCAATTGTGGAAATGGCGATCCCCGCGTCGTGGGCGGCCTGGGCCAGAGCCAGAAACTCCTGGGGCGAGCCATCCGTGCTGACGCCGTCCGACAGCAGCAGAATGAGCCGCGATTCAGTCTGGGCGGAACCCGCGAGTTCCTGCACGGCCGCGCTCAGCGCCTGGTGCATGTGGGTTGTTCCCCGGGTGCTGACACGCATGATCGTATCCTGGGTCAAGCGCAGGGTCAGGCCGTCGCCCAGCGGAGCAATGGGCGCGTCCCAAGTGTAGTTATTGGAATACGTGAGCACTCCGACCAAATCGTCGGCCTCCAGCACTTCAATCGCCCGAATGGCCGCCTCGCGCGCCAGCTCGATCGGCCGGGTAAGCGGCTGCGCCTCGCCCATGCTTGACGATCGGTCGAGCACCAAGACGAAAGTCGTTGGCGAGCGCTCGGAGCGGGTAGGCGGCTTCATCTCGACTGGCAACAGCGGCGCCAGCGGGGTGTCTTCATAGCCGCCCAGGGTGTAAGCGCTGCGGCCGCCCATCAGCAACAGGCCACCGCCGCGCTCCAGGACAAAGATCTGAATGGCCTGGAATTGCTCCGGCCGCAGGTTGCGCGCCAGCACGTTACTGAGCACGAGGACATCATATTGGCTCAGGTGGCCGAGGTCGGTGCTAAGGCCCTCGACCGGCGCCACCTCAATTTGCAGGCCGCTGGCCGCCAAAATCTGGGTGAGGGCCTCGTCATTCTGCGCGTCTTGGGCCACCCACAACACCCGGGGCGCGGCGAAGACCTGGGCCACGGCGTAAGCCTGATTGTTTTCCGGCCGGGGATCGGCCGCGGCGACCAGCCTGGCCTCGAAGGTCAGCGGGCCCGGAGGCGGCGCCTGTCCGGTGTAGACGATAAAGTTGTCGCCGGCCGCCAGTTCCTGGGCCTGTTGCAACTCCAGCTCCCCATTGACTCGGATCTCAACGTTGGCCTGGCCGGCCGCGGCGGCCTGGATGGGAACGATAGCCACGTAGGGCGTCTCTTCCCACAAACTGGCGGCGAGTTGGGGCACGCCGAGGGAAAGGTCGCCGGCCGATCTGTACGGCGGCAGCGGAACGACGTCCAACCGATTGCCCTGCTCGACCAGCCGGGCAATCGCCTGGCGCACCTGGCCGGAGTCCGGCGCGAGGCCATCGGAGGCCAGGATCACCCGGCCGGGGCGATCGGCCAGCCAATCAGCCGCGGCAGCCAGGCCGGCCGCCAGGTTGCTGCCTCGCCCGTCCACTTCGGGCCAGACGGCACCCGGATTCAGGAGCGGCCGCGCCTCGGCGCCGTAGAGCAGGATCAGGCGGTTCGGCCGGCCCGCCTGCCAGGCTCGCGCCTGGACCTCAAACTGGCCGGCCGCGCCTGGGTCCACGCTGTCGGAGCGATCCACGATCAGCACTTCAAGCGCTGGCGCGGCCCCGCCGGCCGGCTGGCCGCGCGGCTCAAAGATGAGGAAGAGGCCGGCTGCCAGCAGCGAAAATCGCAACAGCCAGGCCGGCCGCCAGCGCAGCCGGCGACGGTTGGCCAACCAGAGCAGCAGCAGGCCGCCGCCGACCAGAGCCAGCCAGAACCAGGGCCGGGCGGCGATCAGCGCCATGCCAGCCAGGCCTCCAGCAAGAGCACGAGCGTGGCCGCAGCCAGCAGCCAGGGCGCCAGCTCCAGCAGCCAGGCCTCTGCCGTCTCCTCCCGGGCGGCGGCGCCCCCGGCCGGCCAGCTCTGGCTGCGGATGTCGGACTCGGCGGCGGCGCCGGCATTGACGCCAAAGGGGAGCTGCTCTGCGCCCGCGCCGGCCGAGACCAATTCCAGCTGGTAGGCGCCGGGCGTAAGCGTGTCCCGCCACTCGGCCGGGCGTTCCAGCAGATTTCGGCGTTGCCCGTCTGGCCCGCTCAATTCGGCCGCCAGGTAATCGCGCCCCGCAGGCAGGGCCGGCGGCTGGCCGGCCGGCAAGGCGGCCGGAAAGGCGCTGCGGCCGGCCGCCTGGATCAGGACGGCTACCAGCACCGGCAGCGCCGGGTGGCGCGCCAGGTTGCCAGCATCAGGATCGGCCAGGAAGACGAAAAGCTGGCCTGTCCCCGCCTGGCCGCGAAGCAACAACGGCCGCTCGCCGACGCGCAAGAGCTCCTCGAAGCCGGGCGGCAACTGGGGAAGCGTCATGGCTTCGGGCAGGCGGAGGCCGCCAAAGTCAACCGTTTCGACGCCTGGCCCAACCTGGCGGATCGGTTCGGCCGGCAGGCTTTGAGCGGCGCCGGCCGGAAACAAGGGCGCGTTCTCAGGCGGGTCGAAGGCCACCACGACGCCGGAGGGCCAGGCGGCCGGCAGCGCCTTGCGAAAAAAGGTGACGTCGAAATCCATTCCCAGCAAATAGTCCCCCGGCCGCAGGATCGCGAGCGAGACCCCTGGAACGGACTCAATGGCCCGCTTGAGGGGTTCTGGCTCCTCGGCGACCAGGGCGACCCGCAGCCGGCCGAAACGCAGCAGCCCCAGCGTGGCGGTGTCGTCTTGCGGGTAGGGATCTGCGCCGGCCAGCGAGGCGGCCGCGACCGCCGCGCCCCCTTCCACGCTCCACACTTGAGTCCGGGAGGAATTCGGCGGGAGTTGGAGCGGGGCGCTGTCAACGGCCCGGCCGTCCAAAAATAGGGTGGCAATCCGATCGGCGCTGACGTCGCCAAAGTTCGCTACTTGGGCCAGCAGTTGGCGCCGGCCGCCGGCCAGGGGCTGATCCGTCAGCTGGATCACGCCCTGGTTGCGGGTTGAGCCTCCCACCAGCTCCCAGTGAATCGGAAAAGGGAAGGTCTCCAGGGCGACTTCGGGGAAGGCAGCATCGGTGAAGATGTGCAGCTCGGCCGGCAGCGCAGTGTCTAGGCCGGCGGCCGCCAGGCTGACGGCCGGCAGCAGACCCGTGTGCCCGACCTCGCCGGCGCGCAAATCCGCCAGGCGCGCGCTCAGCTCCCGCAGGGACAGCTCACGCGTGCTGCCGATCCAATGCGGCCGGCCGGCGAAGGCTACCAGGATGGCTGTGTCCTCCGGGCCCAGGCTTGCGAGCAGCGCGGCCGCTTGCGCCTGTGCCTGGGCAAAACGGGCCGGCAAGGCGTCGCGCGCCTGCATGCTGGCGGACACGTCCAGGGCCAGCACCACCTGGCGCGCGGGCGCCTGGGCCTGGGCCAGCTTAACCTGCGGCCGGGCTAGGGCGAGCGCCAGCAGCAAAGCCACCAGCAGGTCCAGGATCAGCAGCCAGGTGAGCGGGATGCGCCGGACCTTGGGGCCGCGCACCTCCAGCTCCAGGAACGACCACAGGCTGAGGCTGGAGACAACCGTGCGCCGCTGCCGCTCGCGAAAGAGATGGATGGCCAACACGGCCGGCAGGCCAAGGAGCGCCAGGAAGCCCAGCGGGAAGCCAAAGCCGGCGAAGCTCACAGCGGCGTCAAAATGTGCAGCTCGCGCAGGTGGGGGAGGATCTCTTCGGCCAGCGACCAGCCGGTGGGAATCAGGCTATAGAACGCGCCGTGCTCGACGCACGTCAGTTCCAGGCCTGCCCGCCAGGCATCGAGGTGGCTCTGGTACTGCTTGAGCGCGCCCTCGTCCACATCGTAGTTGGCTGCGCGGCCATTTTCGATGTCAACCATCTCATAGTCACCCCGCAGCTCGGGCGCCAGCTCGTGCGAGTGGAGCAGGTGCAGCAGGACCACATCCCAGCGGGGCGCCGGCAAGAGATCCAGCACGGCCGCCAGATCGCCCAGTTCCAGCAGATCGGACAACAGGAGAACCAGCCCACCCCGCCGGCGGCGGCTGAAGTCGCGCACCGCCTGCCCCAACTCCGCCTGGCCGTCGAAGGTCAGCCCGCGCAGGTAATTGAGCAGGGTGGCCATCTGCCCCTTGCCGCTGATCGGGCCCAGCGGCCGGCCCTCCGGCGCCCCCAGCGGCTGGACGACCAGGCGATCGCTTTGGGACAGGGCCGCCAGGCCCAGGGCGGCCGCCAGCTGCAGGGCGGCCAGGTACTTTGGCGGCTCCCCCCAGACCATCGAACGGCTGCCGTCCAACAGCAGGTAGACGGTCGCCTGTTTCGGGTATTCGCCCTGGCGCACGAAGACATGCTCCTGGCGCGCCGACGCCTTCCAATCCACAAAGCGCAGGTCATCGCCCGGCACATAGGCGCGGTGTTCGCGGAAGTCGTAAGCCGGCCGCCGGCGCAGGCTGGCCCGCTGGCCGGCCGCTTCGCCTGGCAGGTAGCGGCTGGCGCTGAGTTGGAGCCGGTTCAGCTGGCGCAGCGCGGCCGCGGGCAGGCGCAGGGCCTCCTGGCGCGACTGCGGCGCGCCGAGGCCGGCGCCCTCAGCCGGCCTAACGCGGCGCAAAATACTCTGCAACCACATCGCGCCAGCGCCAATAGAAGCCGTATGGGGTCAGCGTGCTGGTGACCATCCGGCTGTCGCTGATCGTCAATTGCTGAGAGTCGCCCGCAGCCAGGTCATCCCCATCCCCGCCCAGGCCCTGACCGAGAATGCCTCCCTCGCCTTCATCCTCCGCCAGCTGCAGCGTGCCGCTCTCGCCGTAGAGGCGCTCAATGGGTTGGGGCGCGCCCTGTTCGCGGCCGGCGCTGTCGCTGCCATCGGAACCGCCAGAACCGGCGCCGCCCTGGTCGCCATCCTGGGGCGCTTCACCGGCGCCCTGGCCGGCCAATTCGGCCAGCATGCGGGCCAGGCGATCCAGGGCCTCCGAGGCCTGCTCCGGATCGCCGCGCAGCCCCTCGGCCGCCTCTTGCAGGGCCTGCGACAGCTCCTGGCCGGTCTGGGAGGGCGAGCCGCCGAGCTGCTGGCCCGCCCGTGAAAAGGGCGACGACAGCCCCAGGCGGCTCAGCGGCGACATCCCGCCTGCCTGGTCGGATAGGACGCCCAGCCCTTGGGCAGCCTGGCTCAGATCACCCCGCCGGAGCGCCTGGCCAATCGCCTGGGTAGGCGCCTGCTGGCTGAGCGCGCTTCCCAGGTCGCGCAAGGCAGACTGGACGTCGGCCGGCAGACTCTGGCCGGGGGTTGCTTCGCCGGCGCCCGGATTG
>JBOGUG010000451.1:0-2312 GCA_050696115.1 Promineifilaceae bacterium (SeqCode)
ACTCCATGTAGGGCAGCAGCGCCAGGCCCGATAGCAGGATAAGAATAGCGATGAGCGCTCGCCCGACCCTTTGCATGTCGCTTACTCCTTTCCGGCCGGCGTTTCAGCCGGAGGACCGGCTCCCCACCGCCGGCGCGCGGGGCAGCAGCCGGTAAACCGGCCCCACGCGCACCGCGTCGTACGAGCGCAGCAGTGATGTGGGCGGGTTGTTGATGTACACCGGCCGCTGCGGGAGCTCGTTGCGAATTAAGATTTCCATGTCGTCGCCGGCGATGAGAAAACGGTTAATCGCCGTCACATCCGGCCGGCGCCCTTCGACCAGTTGCAGATACTCTACCACAGGTACCGTATCCCACCAGCCGAGCAGCAACGCCCCAGGCGCGACCCGGTCCAGGATGGCCTGGCCGCGCTGGCGGGCGCTCCAGTCGCCGGATTGGTCAACCCGCGGCCAATTATACACCAACGCGGCCGCGGCCGCGGCCAGGATGATCGCCCGGCCGAGCCACGGGAGGGCCCAGCGCCGGCCGCCCGATTCGGCCGCCAGCACGTCCAGCACGCTCTGGTAACCGACCCCCACCCACAGGGCCCAGACAAGGTAGACGGGCAAGAACATGGTGTTCTTGTCAATCACCCGGTAATTAATGTAAAAGAAGGCGTTGGCGCCAAACAAGAGCAGCAGAAACAGCCCGAAGCGCCCATTGCGTCGCAGCAGGACGAATGCGCCCAGAATGCCCGGCCCGAGCCCCACAGCCAAGAAAGTGGCCCACAGTTGGCGGCCGAACTCGCCCACTTCAGCCCACATCTCGGCCAGATCGTAGGCGAACATCTGGCCGCTGAAGGCCTGGCCGCTGACCAGCCAGCCAAGCCCGGCCGGCGTGCTGAGGTCAACCGGCCGGAACACGCCCTGGGCGTCGTAGGCGCCGGCGTAATTGAAGGCCGGCCGGCCGGCGGAGAGCAGCGGCAAATACAGGTAGAGCGCCAGCCCCAGCAGCAGCGGCGCCGCCTGGGCCAGGCCGGCGGCGACTTGGCGCAGGTTGGCCGGCCGGCGCTGGCTCCACCAAAAGACGGCCGCGCCCGGCAGCAGCAAGACCGTCGCCGCGTGGTTGGCCAGCCCCAGCCCCAACACGGCGGAGGCCGCGCCCAGCCGGCCGGACGTGGGGCGCTCAGCCCAGCGCAGTATGAGCAGGATGAAGCCGGCCATTAACGCCGTGTGCAGCGTATAGACCTCGGCCACCAGCGACAAGGCCCAGAAGAATGGCGCCGTCGCCAGCAGGCCCAGCGCCCCCAGCCGCGCCCACGGTCCGGCCCCCAGCCGGCGCAGGATCCGTTCGGTAAGGCCGATGGTCAACGCCCCGCAGACGGCCGACAGCAGGTTCATGCGGAAACCGATGTCGCCAAGCGGCAGCAGGCTCCACAGCCGGCCAAGCAGCAGGTAAAGGGGGTAACCGGTGGCCCGCGCCAGGCCGCCGGTGGCGGCCGCGGTGGTTAGCTCGGCGCTGTCCAGGTTGTAGATCGTCGGCGCGAGCGTCAGCCCGTAGATCAGCAGCGGCAGGCCAAACGCCAGGCCGGCCGGCAGCCAGGCGGCGGCTGAATTGTTCCTGGGTGACTTGGCGGCGGCTGTCATGGCTGGCGCAACGCTCCCGCCCTTATTATAGCCCATGTATCTGGCGCGTTCGCCCTTAAGGATTCGGCGGGAGCGCGGCGGCCGGCGCGGACGCGGCGATCAATAAGAGCAGCGGCCAGTCGCCTCGGCCTACTTGGGAATTGGCCCTATAGGGCGTATACTCTAGCTATCGGTGCTCATAAATAGTCGGGCTTCTTTACTTGGTCTCCTTTTGGGACAAACTTCATTGTTTTGGTTCCCGTGAAAGCGTAGGAGGAAGAGAATGAAACGCACCTGGCTATTCACCCTGCTCGGCGCTCTATTGGCGCTGAGCCTGCTGCTGGTGGCCTGCACGGCCGGCCAGCCGCCGGCCGACGAAACCCCGGCCGAGCCGGCCGGCAACGAAAACGCCGCCGACACGCCCGAACCGGCCGGCGACACGCCGGAGCCGGCCGGCGAAGGCGAGGCTTTCCCAGATGGCACCCCGCTGCGCATCCTGCAATGGAGCCACTTCGTCCCCCGCTATGACGAGT
This sequence comes from Promineifilaceae bacterium (SeqCode), assembly GCA_050696115.1. Lineage (GTDB taxonomy): Bacteria > Chloroflexota > Anaerolineae > Promineifilales > Promineifilaceae > UBA11865. The sequence continues at coordinate 2,137 of JBOGUG010000451.1, forward strand.
GGTTCGACCCCTTCGCCCAGGAGTGGGGCACGTCGCGCGGCGTGGACATAACCGTGGATCACATTGACCAGGCCCAGCTTATCGCCACCTTGACGGCCGCGATCGACGCCGGCGAAGGGCCCGACCTGGTCGAGTTGATCATAGCCCCCTCGCTGTTCGTCGAGGGCGTCCATGAC
>JBOGUG010000452.1:0-5103 GCA_050696115.1 Promineifilaceae bacterium (SeqCode)
GGCCACAAGGCCGGCTGAGGTTGACAGCATCTCAGCCGGCCGGCGTTACGAGCCGAATATGGCCGGCAGGTAGATAAAGAACTGATCGCCTGGCGGCGGCCCGTCGGTCACGTGCAGGATCAGGACGACCGGCGGCACGACGTTGCCGAAGGTGCCGCTGAAGGTCAGCTCGCCGCTGTAGTCGCCCGGCGGCCCGGCCGCGGCGGCGTCGAACGTCAGCGTCAGCTCCAGCGACTCGCCGGGCGCCAGGGTGCCGCTGACCGGCTCAACGCTGGCCCAGGCGACGTCAATGGCCGTCGCGAAGTCGAAGTCGGCCGTGCCGGTGTTGCTGATCACCAGCGTCGCCGTGGCTGTCAGCCCCGACTGGACGCTCAGCTCGACCGCCTCAGCCGAGACGGCCAGCGTTCCGACCTGGGTCGCCCCGGCGCACCAATCCAGGAAGGCCAGCAAGGACTCCTGCTGGTCGGTACTGGTGGGGATGGCCTCGAAAGGGAAGCCCCAGTAGCTTGTGCGGTAGGCGCCGCCGTCCTTGTCCACGGCCGCGTTGCCGTTGTTGCCCAGGAAGGCCACTTCGGCGGCCGGGTCGGGCGTGATCACGTCGCTGAAATCGACGAAGGGGTAGTTCAAGCTGTAGGGCCCCAGGCCACCGAAGACGGCGCCCTGACCGGTGACGGTGTCTTGGCTGGTGTCATCCTCGACGCTTGTGACGCCCAGGTAGGTGTCCATGAAGGGGGTCAGGCCGCGGTCGTAGTGGTAATCCTGGGAGCTGATCATGAAGCAGCCGCCGCCGTCGAGCCAAGTGATCAAGGCCGTTTCGCCGGCCGAGCCGGGGCCGGCCGCGCCGCCAAACTCCTCGCCGCTGAACCAGATGACGATGTCGTAGGGCGCCAGCTCGGCCGCCGACGGCTCATCGTCGCTGTTCTCGGTATCCCAGATGTCGTAGCCGGTCAGGCCAACCAGCGTGTCGAGCGCGGCCGTATAGTCGGCCCGCACGTCGGGCGAGTTGTCGTCGTCGTCCACCAGCAGGATGGGCGGGATCTCCAGCGTCGTGAAGCTGAAGGCGGCCGAGTTGGGCCCTTCGCCGCACGGGTTGACGGCCCGCACCCGCCAGTAGTAAAGGGTCAACGGCTCCAGGCCAGTCGTCATCTGGTGGCTGGTGCCGGCCACCGAGGCCTGGTAGACGATGTTGCCGAAGCCGGCGTCGCTGGCGACCTCCAGCGTGTAGCTGTCGGCCTGGGCGGCGGCCGTCCACTCGAACAGCGGCGCGGGCGAAACGTCTGCGGCCCCGTCGGCCGGGGCGACCAAGGTCGGCGCGCCGGGGGCGGCGTCGTAGACGCTGAGCTCCAGGCCGACCGTGTGGCTGATCGCGCCGTCGTCGCCGATGACGTCAAACGGGTAGCTGCCGCTGCTCACGCCGCTGGTGCTGACCGTCAGCGTGCTGGTGGCCGGCGGGTCAACCGGGTTGGGCGCGAAGGCCGGCGTGGCCCCGGCCGGCAGCCCGGCCGTGCTGAGCGTGACGGTGCCGGTGTAGCCGGCGCTGGCCGTCAAGTCAATCGTCGAGCTGTCGCTGGCGTCGCCGCAGACCGTCAGCGCCGTTGGATCGGCCGTCAGGCTGAAGTCAGGCGCGAACGTCGGCCGGACGATGAACAGGCCCGACTCCATGCCGCTGATGATGACGTTGCCGCTGGCATAGTAGGGGTAGTTGCTCCACGAGCCGGCGAAGATTGGGTTGTCATGCGAGGGGTAGATGTCGAAGAAGCCGAATTGGCTCAGATTGCCGTTGGCGATGTCCGCCAGGTCGAGGATGCGCAGGCCGCTGGTGTAGTTGGCTTGATAGGTGTAGCCCTGGTGGACGTACTGGTTGTGGTCAATGGCCGGCGAGGTGCTGTCGAAGAAATCAATCAGCACCGGCGCGTCCAGGTCGCTCATATCCCACATGCGGGTGCGCGTGTTATGGCCGAAATTCAGCTCGTCCACTTCGTCGTCCAGCAAGAAGTAGACGTGATCGGGCGTCAGCCAGCCCTGGTGGGTGTAGCCGGAGCCGGGGTAGGAGGCGGCCACGATAAGTTGCGGGTCGGCCTTGTTGGTCACGTCCACGATGGTGACCGTGTCCTCGTTGGAGTTGAAGCAGATCTCCTTGTCGTCGTAGTCGGGGTCGGGGCCGATATAGTTGACGCATTGAGCGTCGTGGGTGTAGAGATCGGCGCCGAAGCAGCCGGCGTTGGTCGGGTTGAGCGGGTCCTGGATGTTAACCATGTGCAGCCCGCCGGAGCAGGTGCTGGTGCCGACGCCGTAGGCGTAGCCCGACTCTTCGTTGATGGCCAGGTTGTGGGCGTGGCCGAAGCCGGGGTAGTGGGCCGTCTCGCTGAAGGTGACCGGCGGGGCGGGCACGCTGCGCAGCTCGGTCAGGTCGAAGACCTGCATCCCGTGGCCACTGGCCTCGCTGACGATAAAGGCGTAATTGCTGTAGACCTTGATATCCCGCCAGTCGGAGTTGCTGGTGTGGGTGGGCAGGTTGCCCAGGTAAATAGGGTTGACCGGGTCGGTGATGTCCACAAACGAGGTGCCGCTGGAGCGGCCCATCAGGGCGTACTCCTTGCCGTCCAGGGAATCGGTCCAGCCCCAACTGTCGTTGCCGCTGCCGCCGCCGATGTTGCCCAAGGGCAGGAAGGCCAGCAGGTCCACGTTGTCGCAGGGATACGGCCCGGCCATGCCGCCGACGCAGGGGGTGGCGCCCATGGGAGCCAGGTCCTGGACGGGCACTTTGCGCTCCAACAGCGCCTGCATGGCGCGGGTGAGCGGCACATTCTCTTTGACTTCGTCCGGGGCGGGCAGGTCGCCGCCTTCCTGGGCGGCCAACCGGCCGCCGCTGAGCAGGGCCGCGGCCGCCAACAGGATCAGGGCCAACAGGCTGAACGCCAGGCGCGGCCGGGGCCGGCCCAGCCTCTCAGGTGACAGGTTCTTCATCTAGGGTCCTCTAAAATGGTAAGCTCAAGGTCGCTGATCGCGAATCGGTCGCTGCTGCGGCCGGCGCGTGGGCACGCTTAACGCGCCTTCAGCCGGCGGCCGGTCAGCCAGAGCAAGCCGGCCAGCAGCGGCAGGAGGGCCAGGGCCCGCCAGAAGCCGGCCGGATTGGATTCGGCCGCCAGACCGGACAGCGACGCCGAGGTCGGGCCGGGCAGCGTGGCCTGCAGCAACATCAGACCGAGATTCTGGTCCACGTTGCTGACGGCGATTGTGCCGCTCTCGAACCAGATGTAGCTGCTCCAGGCGCCGTTGTGGGTCGGGCTGTCGCCGGCCGGGTCGGTGTCGAAATAGGCCACCTCGTTCAGGACGCCATTCTCCAGGTCGAAGATGTCCAGGATGCGCAGCCCGTTGCGGAAGTTGGCCTCGTAGACGTAGGCGCCCTTGATGAACAGGTTGTGGTCAACGGCCGGGCTAGGGAACTCGTGGTAGCCCATGTACTGGATGGCGTCCAGGTCGGCCACGTTCCAGAGGTGGGTGCGGGTGTTGTGGCCGTTGTGATGCTCGTCGTCAATATCGCTGAGCAGGAAATAGGCGTGGTCCTCGGTCAGCCAACCCTGATGCGCTCGCTCGATGCCCGGATAGGTGAGGCGGGCCAACTGGACAGGGGCGGCCTTGTCGGTCACGTCGCCGACGGTGAAGGCGTCGTCGCTGCCGGTGAAGCACAATTCGCGGCCGGCGTAATCGGCGTCCGGCCCGGCGTAGACCACGCATTGGGTGTCGGAAGTGAGACCGTCGTCGTGGAAGCAGCCGGCGAAGGCCGGGTTGAGCGGCTCTTGCAGGTCGAGCATGTAAAATGCGCCGCTGCACTGCTCAGTGCGCATCACGTAGGCGAAGCCCGTGTCCTGGTTGATGAACAGATTATGGCCGTTGCCGAAGTCGCCGTAGTAGGCCGTCTCGGTAAAGGTCGTGGGCGTCACCACGCCGCGCAACTCGGTCAAGTCAAAAATCTGCATGCCGTGCAGGCTGGGCTGGTCGGCGACGATGTAGGCGTGATTCTGGTAGACCTGCATGTCGCGGTAGACCGAGCTGGTGGTGTGGGTGGGCAGGCTGCCCAGGTAACGCGGGTTGACCGGGTCGCTGATGTCCACGAAGGCGGCCTGATCCGTCATGCCGTAGATGACGTACTCTTTGCCGTCCAGGGGGTCGGTCCAGCCCCACAAGTCGTTGCCCAGCGTTTCGGGGCCGGCGCCCATCTCAGGCAGGGTCAGCTGGCCCAGCAGGTCAATGTTCTGGCAGGGATAGGGGCCGGCCATGCCGCCGACGCAGGGGGTGGCGCCGGCCGCGCCGGCCGGAGCCAGCCAGGCCAGCCCCAGGAAAACGGCCAGGCCGGCGCCAAGCAGCGCCAGCCAGAGGGGGTGCGGGATACGCTTTGCGCGCAACATGGTAACTGTTCCTCCGCGGGTGAAGGCGAGTCGAAGGCCGGAGCGGCCGGGGCTAGGCTCGGATCGCCCATTCTGCCATACTCCACCGGAGCAAGAAGCGAAGTATAGACTTGATTTGGAATGCTGCCAATCAACGCGCGGCCGCCATCAGATTCGACAACTACCAGGGGTGTCCCTACAAATCGCCGGCCGACGGCCGATTCTGTGGCGCGGGCATCTTGCCCGCGGCCGGGTCGCAGGCCCGGTGCGCAGGGCGGCGCGCTTGGGGCACGGGCTGCGCCCGCCGACGGGCTGGAAGCCCGTCCCACAAAGTAGCCGAGGGTGGTTTCCTCAGCCGACGGCCGATTCTGTGGCGCGGGCATCTTGCCCGCGGCCGGGTCGCAGGCCCGGTGCGCGAGGCGGCGCGCTTGGGGCGCGGGCATCTTGCCCGCAGACGGGCCGGAAGCCCGTCCCACATGCTGAGCGCCCGGCCGCCAATGAAATCGGGCAACCACGGGGGGGTTGCCCCTACAAAATCACCGTGTCCAATACGCGGCCGAAATTGGTACCATAGACAGATGGAAATTGACGGCCGGCTGGTTCACGGCCCGGTCTATAGGCTGCTGGTCTTTTTTATGCGCCCGGCGGGCTGGCCCGCCTGGGCGGCCCTGGCCGGGCTGGGCCTGGCGGCGGCCGCGATCGGGTTGGCCTGGGG
>JBOGUG010000453.1:0-1989 GCA_050696115.1 Promineifilaceae bacterium (SeqCode)
GAGCCGGGCCACCCGGCCCACGGCCGGGGCCTGGCCGGCAAAATCGCCATCTACCCCAGGGGCAGCGGCTCCACCGTCGCCCCCTACGTGCTGCTGGAGCTTTCCTATCGCGGCCGGGCGCCGGCCGCCGTCGTCAACACCCAGATTGACCAGCAGAGCGTCCCTGCCTGTTCGCTGGCCGGCATCCCCTACGCCTACGACTTCGACCCGGCCATCCTGGCGGCCGTCCAGGACGGCGACCCGGTCGAGCTGCGCCGCCAGGGCGACCGGGTCATATTGCGCCTTCTGGAGCGATAACCATCCCCAGCCAACCCGGCCGGCCGGCCGCCATTTTGTGGCGCAGGCATCTTGCCCGCGGCCGGGCGAACGCCCGGTGTCCGGTTAACCGGCCGCCTTTTTGTGGCGCGGGCATCTTGCCCGCGGCCGGGCCGCAGGCCCGGGGTGATCAGGACGCGGGCTGCGCCCGCCGACGGGCTGGAAGCCCGTCCCACAAGGTTGCCGGCCGGATACAATGCCGCATTCGTAGGGGCAACCCCCCGTGGTTGCCCAATTCTGAGGGCGGGCACGGGGGCCCGCCCCTACAAGACCGGCCGCATGAATTAGGCCGGCAGGCGGCCCTTCAGGTCATCGGCCGCGAACGGGCCCGCTTCCGCCATCAGGCGGCGCGCGGCCGGCACCTGGTCCCAGACGTTCCACAGCAGCACGCCGCGCACCCGGCCGCCATCCAGGTAGTAGATGACCCCTTTGTCAAACGGCGCCTGCCAATCAATCACCGTTTGCAGCCGGCTGTCCAGCTCGCCCACCGCCTCATAGCCCAGCTCGAACAGGTCGGAGTAAAAGTAGGGCAGATAGTCGTAGGCGGCTTCGTCGCCGGCCATCGAGCGGCCGGCGGCCCGGCCCATGCTGTTGGCGTTGTCCTCATGCTCCACCCGCAGCCGTTTGCCAAGCAGCGGATTGTAAAAGGAGGCCACGTCGCCGGCCGCGAAGACGTCGTCCCGGCCGGCGCGCAGCCGCTCGTCCACGACGATGCCGTCGTCCACCTCCAGCCCGGCTTGCTGGGCCAGCTCAACATTCGGCCGGATGCCAATCCCGGCCACAACCCCGCCGGCCTCGATCGTCCGGCCGCTTTCCATTTTCAGCCGCAGCCGCTCGCCGTCCCGCTCCAGGCCGGTCAGCATTTCGCCCGCCAGCACCTCGACCCCCCTGGCGCGGTAATAGTCGTTGAGGAACTGGCTGATCTCCGGCGGAAAGAGGCGCTCGGCAATGGCGTTTCCGGGGAAGATCATGCTCACCTGCTGGTCGTTCATCGCCAGCGCGGCCGCAATTTCCGAGCCGATGAAGCCGCCGCCGACCACGGCAATCCGGCCGGCCGCCTCGTTCAGCTCGCGCAGGCGCTTGTAATCCCCGAAAGTGCGATAGTATAGGATGTCGTCCTCGCCGAAAGGCAGCCGGCGCGGCGTGCCGCCCGTCGCCAGCAGCAGCTTGGCGTAAGTGTACGGCCGGCCGGCCGCGTCGCTGATAATGTTGTGGGCCAAGTCCAGCGCCTGGACGCGCCGGCCGAGCATCAGCTCCACTTCCAGCCCTTCCAGCTCGCGCCAGATGGAATCCTCCGGCTTGCCCTTCCACAGCCCCTTGGTCAACGGCGGCCGGTTATAGGGCGGGGCCTCCTCGGCCCCAATCATGCCGATGCTGCCGGCCGCGTCCAGCTCGCGAATGCCTTTGGCGGCCGCGTGGGCCGTCATGCCCGCCCCAATGATCAGATAATCATAACTATCCATGCCTGCGCTCCTTTGCCCTACTCTAGGTGAGGGGCCGCCGGCCGTCAAGAGCATCCGGCCCGCTACCTTGTGGGACGGGCTTCCAGCCCGTCGGCGGGCGTCAGCCCGCGTCCTGACCACCCCGGGCCTGCGGCCCGGCCGCGGGCAAGATGCCCGCGCCACAAAAAGGCGGCCGGCCGGCCGATCCTGTAGGAGCGGGCCCCCCTGTGCC
>JBOGUG010000454.1:0-6999 GCA_050696115.1 Promineifilaceae bacterium (SeqCode)
AGCCGGAACAGCCCTGGATGGTAGGCGCGATAGCCGATGCCGGCGTACAGCGCCCGCGCCGGGCTGTTGTCCCAGTCCACCTGGAGCGCCGCCCAACCCCGGCCGCGTGCCTGAATCAGCCCCTCAAGGTGCGCCATCAGGCCGCGGGCAACGCCCTGGCGCCGGTAGGGCCGGTTTACGCTCACATTGAACACGTAGCCGCTGTTCGGCCGCAAATAGAGGTAGGCGCAGCCGATGATCCGGCCGGCGCGCACCACCTTGAAGCCCCGGCCGGCGAGCCCGAAGTAGAACGGCAGCGTCAGGTGGCTCAGCCAGCGCCTGATTGGCCGGCTGACCAGGCGCGTAAACTGGGGGTCCACGCCCGTCATGTTGGCGAAAGCCATGCGGCTGATGGCGAGCAGATCGGCCGCCCGCACCGGCCGCACCTCGTCCTGCATTGGCCGATTTTACCCTAAGAACCGGCCGGGGGTCTGCAACCTGCGCAAAGTCGCCTCAGCGGCGATTCCGGAAGTCCAGCCAGGGCCAACCCCGCAAGCGCCCGCCTTCGCGGCCGGCCCTGTTCGCCTTTCCCGTCCAGGCGGTTACAATGAGGCCAGACTCCGGCATGCCCAGCCACGACCTCCCCCCATACCGTCTCCTGACCGCGGCCGGCGACTGGCAGCGCTGCCTCGCCGCCCTGCAGGCCCAGCCCCGCCTGGCGCTAGACCTGGAGGCAAACAGCCTGTTCGCCTACCGCGAGCAGGTGTGCCTGATCCAGCTTTCGATTCCCGGCCAGGATTACATCCTCGATCCGGTGGCCGGCTTCGACTTTCACGAACTGGGCGCCCTCATGGCTGACCCGGCCGTCGAAAAGGTCTTTCACGCCGTCGAATACGACCTGATCCTGCTGCGCCGCAGCTACGGTTGGCGCGCCGAGAACCTGTTCGACACCATGTGGGCCGCCCGCATCCTGGGCATCCAGCGCTATGGCCTGGCCAATCTGCTCGAGGAGCGCTACGGCGTCCGCCTCAACAAGCGCTATCAGAAGGCCGACTGGTGCCGCCGGCCGCTGGAGCCGGCCCAATTGGCCTACGCCCAGATGGACACCCACTATTTGCTGCGCCTGCGCGACGACCTGGGCGCCGAGCTGGCGGCCGCCGGCCGGCTGGCCGAGGCCGAAGAGACCTTCGCCCAACAGGCCGACGTCCGGCCCGCGCCGGCCGCCTTCGACCCCGACGGCTTTTGGGCCATCAACGGCGTCAAAGAGCTGCCACGCGGCCGGCTGGGCCTGCTACAGGCCCTCTATCTCTACCGCGACCGCCAGGCCCAGGCGCTGGATCGGCCGGCGTTCAAGATCTTTGGCGACCGCACCCTGCTCGAGTTGGCCCAGGCTGCCCCCCGCAACCTGGCCGAGCTGGGCCAGGTCCACGGCATGAGCGCCGGCCAATTGCGCCGCCACGGCCGGCGCCTGTTGGCCGTTATCCAGGAGGGGCTAAACGCCGCCCCGCCGCGCCGGCCGCGGCGCGCCGGCCGGCGGACGCCCGACGCGGTGATCGAACGCTACGAGCGGCTGCGCGAGTGGCGCAAGCGCCAGGCCCAGGCCCGCGGCGTCGAGTCCGACGTCATCATGAGCCGCGAGGCGCTCTGGGAGCTGGCCCACGCCAACCCGGAGACGCCGGCCGACTTCGATCAGATCGCTTCCCTGGGGCCCTGGCGCCGCCAGCAATACCAGGCCGCCTTGCTCAAACTGCTCGGCTAGGAGTGACTCCATGGAAATCCAATTTCACGGCGCCGCCCGCACCGTCACCGGCTCCCAACACCTCATCAGCGTCAACGGCAAGCAGATCCTGCTGGAATGCGGCCTATACCAGGGCAGCCGGCGCGAAAGCCGCGATCGCAATTTGCGCCTGCCCTTTGACGCCTCGGCCGTAGACGTCTTGGTCTTGTCCCACGCCCACATGGATCACAGCGGCAACATCCCCAACCTGGTCAAGAGCGGCTTCAAGGGCGACATCTTGTGCACCTACGCCACGCGCGACCTGGCGGCCATCATGCTGCGCGACTCGGCAAAAATCCAGCAATACGACATCGAGTATTTGAACCGCAAGCGGGCGCGCGAGGAGCTGCCGCCGCTGCAGCCGATCTACACCAATGAGGACGTGGTTGAGAGCCTCAAGAGTTTCATCGGCATCGGCTACGACCGGCCCTATCCGGTCATGCCCGGCGTCCAGCTCACGCTGTACGACGCCGGCCATATCTTAGGCTCGGCCATCGTCGCCCTGGACATTGAGGATCACGAGGCCGGCCGCGACCTGCGGCTGGTGTTCAGCGGCGACCTCGGCCGGCCCGACCGGCCGATTCTGCGCGACCCGGCCACAATCCAGGCGGCCGACGTCCTGCTCATTGAGAGCACCTACGGCAGCCGTGAACATGAAACGGGCGGCGACGCCCGCCGCAAAGTTGAAGACGTCATCAACAGAACCTATAGGCGCGGCGGCACGGTCATCGTGCCCGCCTTCGCGGTCGGCCGCACCCAGGAGTTGGTCTACACCCTGCACCAGTTGGTTGAGTCACGCGACATCCCCCACCAACTGCCTGTCTTCGTGGACAGCCCGCTGGCGATTGACGCCACCGGCATCTACCGCCTCCACCCCGAAGCCTACGACGAGCAGGTCTTCGAGTTCCTGGCCCAAGACCAGCACCACGACCCATTTGGCTTCGACATGATGCGCTACACGCGCACCACGGCCGAGTCGAAGGAGCTCAACTTTCTGGACAAGCCGGCCGTGATCATCAGCGCCAGCGGCATGATGGAGGGCGGCCGGATCTTGCACCACCTGAAGAACAACATCGAGGACGACCGCAACGCCATCCTGATTACCGGCTGGCAGGCGCCCCACACGCTCGGCCGGCGCCTGGTTGACGGCGAGGAGCGGGTCAAGATCTTGGGCGAGGATTACGACGTGCGCGCCAATGTGGTCACCGTGACCGGCCTGAGCGCCCACGCCGACCGCAGCGAGCTACTCGATTGGGCGGCCGCTTTTCAGAGGAAGGCCGGCCGCACCTTCATCGTCCACGGCGAGATGGAGCCGGCCATGGGCCTGTTGAACGGGCTGCAAGAGCTGGGCTACGCCAACGTCAGCGTGCCGGAGATGCACCAGCGCTTCACGATCCCCTAAGCAAAAAACCTGCCGGGCCTGCGGCCGCTCCGGAAGGTTAGGGCCATCAGCGGCCGTCCTCTTCTTCCTCTTCGTCCCAGGCTTCTTCGTCTTCCGGCTGCCACGCCTCGTCATCCTCCCATAGGTCGTCGTCGCCTTCTTCCCAGAGGTCGCCGTTGGCGGCCGGGAAGTCGTCCTCGCTCTCCAGCTCGTCGTCGAGGTATTCGGCCCATTCCAGCTCCGGTGGATTCAGGCTGACGATTTCGAGGTCGGCGTTGCAGTGGGGGCAGGCGATGAATTGGCCTTTTCTTGGCCTCGGCCCGAGGTCAATCTGGCGGCCGCAATCGGGGCAAATCGCGCTCGTCATCGTATCACTCCTTGGCGGGCAAGGCGGAAATATAGCCAAACTCGCCCCACCACGCAATCGGGCCATAATCGACCCATGCCGAGCTTCCGCCTGGGCACAATGGGCTTCAGCTACAAGGATTGGAGCGGCGCCTTCTACCCCGAAACGCTGGCCCCGCGCGACTACCTGGCCCATTACGCCCACTACTTCGACGCCGTCGAGCTGGACTCGACCTTTTACGGCACGCCCCGGCCGGAGGTCGTCGAGCGCTGGGCGGCCGTCACCCCGCCCAGCTTCAAGTTCTGCGCCAAGACGCCGCGCGAGATCAGCCACGAATTGCGCCTGGCCGGCGCGGCCGACGCCATGAACGCCTTCCTGCGCGTGATGCGCCTGCTGGGCGACAAACTGGGCGTTATCCTGATCCAGTTGCCGCCCGACCTCAGCTTTGACCACATCCACACCCTGGCCGTTTTCCTGCGCGGGCTGCCGACCGACCTGCGCTACGCCGTCGAGTTCCGCCACCGCTCCTGGAACGCGACCGCCACCGCCCAACTGTTGGAAACGCAGCGCGTTTGCTGGGCCTCGACCGACTACATCCACCTGCCCCAGCGCGTCTACATGACCACGGACTTTCTTTACGTGCGCTGGATCGGCCGCCACGGCCGCTACACGCCCAAGGATCACGAGCGGGTGGATCTCACGCGCCGGCTGGAAGCCTGGTGGGCCGACATCCGCGGCCGGCTGAACGGCGTCCACACGCTCTACGGCTTCTTCAACAACGATTACGCCGGCTTCGCGCCGGCCACTGCCAACCGCTTCAAGGCCATCCTCGGCCTGCCCGTGCAGCGCAGCGAGCCGCCCCAGCAGGAGCGGCTGTTGTAGACGGTAGCGCCGGCCGCGCCAATTGGATATCATTCCGGCCCTGTCCGCTACAACGGCCGTATGAAAGCAAAGCCCAACCATCGAGAAAGGGCGCAGCGCGCAGCGCCCCGCTTCGGCCTGGCCCCCCTCTTGTTGCTCCCCCTGCTGGGGCTGGCCTGTTCCCTGCTGACCTCCGGCCGGAGCGCGGCCAGTCCAACGCCGATCGCCATCCTGGTGACGGCCACGCCGGCCCGGGCCGAGACGCCCGGCGCGCCCTCGGCCGCGCCCTCCTTGACGGCCGTGCCGCCCCAGAGCCGCACGCCAGGCTCGCCGCCGGCCGGTGGCCCGCCCGACGGCGCTATCCCCGGAGTCCCCCCGGCCCACGCCTGGCCCACCCCGGCCGCCCTGCCCGAACCGCTCGACGCGGCCGAGCGGAGCCCGGAGCAGCAGGCGGCTCTGGAGCGCCTGCAGGCCGCCCGGCCGCCGCAGCGCGACGACCTGGAACTGGCCCGCCTTTACTCCGGCTGGGATGGCCAGGCGCCGCCAACCCCGGCCGCGCCCGTCCCGCTGGCGGCCGGCGCGGTCCAGGAGCTGAAAGTCTTCAACCACGACCGCAACACGATCGAGACCATCGTGGCCGAGCTCTTTGCTGTCAGCCAGCATGCCTATTTCTGGTTCGACACCGGCCCCGGCTCGGTGCGGCCGGAGCAGGCCGAATTGGATGCCGTCACCGCCGCCTTCGACGCCATTTACGCCCAGAGCATCAGCCTCTTCGGCCCGGAGCGCAACCCGGGCGTGGACGGCGACCCACGCCTGCACATCGTCAATGCCTCGCCCCTGATCCTGTGCGACGTCAGCCTGGAAACGCTGCAGGAGTGCGGCCTGGCGGGCTACTTCAGCGCCAGCGACGGCGTGTCCACGGCCGTCAACCCCCAGTCCAACGCCCGCGAGATGTTCGTCATGAACGCGGCCTATTTTGGGGCCGATTTTTACCTCAACGTGCTGGCCCACGAACTGCGCCACATGATTGAGGACAACTACGACCGCGGCGACGCGGATTGGGTGGCCGAAGGCGGGGCCACCCTGGCCGAAGACCTGCTCGGCTTCTCCGGCAGCGGCCTGGAGCGAGCCAACCTCTTCCTGACCCAACCCGATCAGCAGCTCAACCGCTGGACGAATGGCTTTACCATCCCTCATTATGGCCAGGGCTACCTGCTCAACCGCTACCTGTACGACCGGCTGGGGCCGGAGCTGTACCGCCAATTCGGGGCCAGCCCGGAGACCGGCCTGGCGGCCGTGGACGCCGTCGCGGCCGCCAACGGCCTGGCCCTCATCGGGATGGACCTTTGGCTCGACTGGCTGGCGGCGCTGGCTATCCACGACCATCCGGCCGCGGCCGAGCCGTACCGCATCCAGCTCGCGGAGCTGAACACCGCCAGCCGGGTGGAGATCGGAGGCTTGCCCGCCAGCTTCGAGGAGGGCGTCAACCAGTTCGCGGCCGACTACTACCACTTCGAGGCCGGCGGCCCGGTCGAGCTAAGCTTCGAGGCCGGCCGCCAGGCCGCGCTGCTGGACGCCCCGGCCGCCTCTGGGGATCATTTCTGGCTGGCGACCCGCCACAACTACAGCCACGATCGCCTCACGCGCGCCCTTGACCTGCGCCAGGCCAGCCAGGCCACCTTGCGCTACAAGGTCTACCACGACATCGAGGCGGGCTACGACTTCGGCTACCTGTTCGTCTCCCAGGACGGCGGCCAGAGCTGGCAGGCACTGCCGGCGGCCAACATGCAGGGCGAGCAGGCGGCCGACGACCCCTCCAACAGCGCCCTGGCCGACCGCTTCTACACCGGCCGGAGCGAGACGTGGCGCGAGGAGCAGATTGACCTCAGCCCCTACGCTGGCAGCGAGATCCTGATCCGCTTCGCCTACATCACGGACCCCATCCTGACCTTTGGCGGCTTGGCGCTGGACGACATCGCCGTGCCCGAAATCGGCTTCTTCGACGACGCCGAGGGCGAGGCCGGCGGCTGGCAGGCCGAGGGCTTCCAGCGGGTGACGGCCGCCATCCCCCAGGCCTGGCACCTGCAGCTCATCACCTTCCCTGACGGCGCGCCGCGGGTCGAGCGCTTGGGCGTGGAGGGCGGCCGCTTTTCGGCCCGGCTCGATCCCCAGGGCGAGGCGCTGCTGATCGTCGCTGCCAGCGCGCCCCAGACGCTCCAGCCGGCCGCCTACCGGCTGAGCCTGAGCCCGGCGCCCTGAGCGGGGAGGCCGGCCGCCTTAGAGCAATTGCGGGCCCGGCCGGGCTGTGCTAGGATCCCTGGGGTCAGCTAGGGGCGTCGCCAAGTGGTAAGGCAGCGGACTTTGAATCCGCCATTCGGAGGTTCGAATCCTTCCGCCCCTGTCTTGAGGGTCATCATCCTCGCAGCCGACGGCGCCGGCCACCGCCCCACGGCCGGCACGTAAAAGCGCGCATTCATGTCGATCAGCCCGACCCCATCCGGCGGCCGGTTGGTGTGCTTGTGGCCGGTGAAGCCGCGGTCGCTGCACGCCGGCCGCGGGCGCGGCCCGGAAAGCCCCGAAGGGGAAGCAGCGCGCCGTCGTGTTCGCCTTGACCAGGCCGCTCGCGGTCGTCAGCAGCGCGGCCGGGCCCAGGTC
>JBOGUG010000455.1:0-10615 GCA_050696115.1 Promineifilaceae bacterium (SeqCode)
CCACTGCACCGTCCGGCCGGCCCCTTGCCCATAAAGGACGAAGCGTTGCTTGGCCGCCAACGGCTCAGGCCAGCGCCAACTGAAGGCGATTTCGACCCCTGGCGCCAGCAAGAATAGGCCATCTGGAGCTGGGGCGAGCAGCTCAAGGGACGGTTGCTCGGCTGCGGCCGGCGTCTCGCTGGGCGTCGCCGTGGGCAGGGGCGGCAACGCCAAGACCGGCAGGCGCATGGAGGCGAACTCGGCCGTCCAGTACCAACCACTCGGCGAGTCGAAATCCTTTGTGTAACCGATGCCGACCTGGTCAACGCCCGGATGCAGCAAGATGGGGCGGTGGGCGGCGCTGGCTAACCAAAAGCGCACCGGCTGCTTGGCGAAGGGCATCCCCCAGGCGGTCGCCTCACCGCCATAGCCGCCGCCATATCCGGCCGCCCGCAGTCGCTGGGCCGGCCGCGATCCGTCCGAGCCGACGTGGCTGGTGTGGCCGTTGGCTGCCATATCATCGCTGTGATGCTGCGCGGCCAGACTCAGCGCAGGTACAAGCGCTAGTGCGTTAAGCCCATTCAAGCGGCGGGCCTCGTTGATGTAGGCAAGCAGCTGTTCGACTGGGTTCAGCCCGGGCGCTAGATCTAGTGCCGGCAGCTCTGGTAGGGGCGCGTGAACCAGTGTAGTTGCAGCCAGCGCCTGGGCCATTTCCTCTGGCGGCGCAGGCCGCCAGGCCGTTAGGGGAAGGAAGACGCGGCTGATTTCAGTCTCGCCAGCCGGGTTGCCTTCGGCCGCTGGCTCCGTCCCGCTGGTGATGGTCACCAATTGGCTGAACTCGCTGGAACCGAACGCATTCGTGACCGTGAGGCGCACGGGGTAGCTTCCCGGCGCTGGGTAAACGTGCTTGGGCGAGCGCTCGTTGGAAATAACGCCGTCGCCAAAATCCCACCTGTAAGCGAGCGGGCTAAGGCCGCCGCTCGTATTGATGAAGGCCAGCGGCTGGTTGGCGGCCGCAGATAGATTGGCCAGCTCGAATGCGGCTGCTGGCGCGGAAACCACAGTGATTGACGCCGCGGCCGCGGCCGGCCCAGCCGGGCCGGTTACTTGCAAGGTGATCAGATACGTGCCCGGCGTGGCGTAGACGACGAGCGGATTGCTGACCTCAATGACCCGGCCGTCGCCTAGCTCCCAGCGCTGGCTTCCCCGCCCATGGCCATCGACCAGAGCGCGCAGCTGCAGCGGCTGACCGACCGCGACCGTGGCCGGCTCCAGCTTGATTTGAGGCGGCCGGCCGGTTGTCTGCGTCGCCGCTGGCCCGTCGAAATTCAACGGTTCAGGCGTGGCGCTGTCAGCGCTCACCGGCGCCTGGGCGGCCGGGATCGCGCTCACGGTCTGGACGAGAAAAGCTGCCAGCGCCAGCATCGCGGAGAACAGGGCGAGCTTGAGCGCGGCGCGCCGACTGGACATAGGCCGAAAGTTTAACAGAGTGCCGATCGGGCACCAAATTGGCGGCCGCAAGCGCTCCGCCGAAACGGTTGCTAGGCTTGGGCTAGGCTGGTTTAATTGGTCAGCCATGAGAGACGAGCCAGCCCCTTCTTTGAGCCAACGCCTCAGCGCTGTGCTCCGTGGCGGCGCCAGGCGCAAAGGCGACGAGCTGGTAATTGACGGCTATCACGTTGGCGACCTGCTCCTGGAAAGAGATATTGCATTGACCCCGGCCGGTTCTGTGGCCGGCAACTTGTCCGCGCCGCGCGTGGTGGTCGGCGGTATGGTCTACGGCTCGGTCACTGCCCGTGAGCTGGTCGTCGAAGATGGCGGCCAGGTCTGGGGTGACGTATACGCCACCTCCATCAAATTACTTCCAGGAGGTAAGATCCACGGCTGGGTCAGCTCGTTCGACGAAGGCACTCTGGATCTCCTGCGTGGGGGCGAGCTGGCGGCCGGTGACATCCCTGGTGTGGGCGTGCTGGAGCTGCCGCCTGAACTGCTGGGCCTCCTTGAGGGCCGGCCGCAGGACGAAAGCTCCGGGGCAATGCTCCCAATCTTGCGCCAATTACAGGCTGAAGCGGCGGCGGCTATGGCCGCCAGACGCGAGCTGGAGGCGACTCTTCCCAGCCGGCCGGCTTCGGCTGACGCTGATGGGCGTCGGCGGGCAGTAGACATTGATGTGCAGGCGGCGCTGCAACAGGCCGATGCGTTCCGGGACCAATTGATGTGGACGTCGGCCAGCCTGGCGGCCGCCCAGGCGGAGCTGGAGGCCTGCCGCACCGGCCTGGAATCACTTTCCCAGGTCAGCGGCCGGCAGGTGCCGACAGCGAGCGCGCCGGCCGGGTCGCCCGCCCTGCTTAAGGCCGAGTTGGAGCGGATGGAGCAGACCCAAGCCGCTCAGGGCGAGTTCTTGGCGTTCTTACAGGCTACGCTCGTGGAACGCGACCTGGAACTGTCCCGCAGCCAGCAGCAAATCGGCCGCCAGGCAGAACAGATCAAGCGTCTTGCTCAAGTTGCCTCCAGGCGCATCCGGCAGCTCGAGGCCAGTATGCGCCAGAAAGGGGCGGCGTAAGCCCAGGCGCTAGGGCGGAGCTGTCTTCAATTTATGCCAGCGGTCGAAATTGCGGTCATCGGGGGAAGCGGCCTTTACGCTATGGCTGGCTTGACCGACATTGAGGAAGTCACGCTGACGACGCCTTTTGGCGCTCCATCCGACACGCTGACCCTGGGCATGCTGCGCGGCCGGCGAATTGCGTTCTTGCCCAGGCACGGCCGCGGGCACGTGCTCACGCCCAGCGAAGTGCCCTACCGTGCGAATATTTACGCCCTCAAGCAACTGGGCGTGCGCTTCGTCATCGGAGTGAGCGCCTGTGGCTCGCTGCGCGAGCGCTACGCGCCCAGAGACATCGTCATACCCGACCAACTCGTAGATTTCACCAAGGGCAAGCGCCAGGCGACCTTTTTTGGCCGCGGGCTGGTGGCTCACTTAGGCGTGGCCAAGCCATTTTCGCCCGAGCTGAGCACCCTCCTGGCCAACGCCGTGAGCGCAGCCGGCGGCCGCGTGCACCACGGTGGCGTCTTCATCACCATAGAAGGCCCCCGCTTCAGCACCCAGGGCGAATCCGAACTGTTCCGCGGCTGGGGCCTAGACATCATCGGCATGACCACCAGCCCAGAGGCGTTCTTGGCGGCCGAGGCGGAGATCGCCTACGCTTGTATGGCTCACGTGACCGACTATGACGTCTGGCATGCGACCGAAGCGCCCGTGACAGTTGAAACTGTCATCCGAGTGTTGGCGGCTAATACCGAGCTGGCCCGGCGCTCCATTGATGAGTTGGTGCGCGGCCGCGCCAATTGGCCGGCCGACTTCCCCGCCCACCATGCGATGGGCGAAGCCCTGTCGCTTGTTGGGGACTGGAGCGCTATCCCAACGTCGGTGCGCGAAGAGCTGGAACCAATAATTGGCAAGTACGCCCGACCATAGGACTGGCGCTCTGCCAGCCTGGGGGCTAGGGCCCGGCGTGCCGAGATCGACCGGCGCGCCGCCCGCCTGGCGCGAAGGAGCCCTCCTGCTTTTGGCGGCCGTATTTGTGCTGTCCAATGCTGTAGCACTGAACCTAGTCGTCAGCGGAACGGTAATGGGGGAGATGTTTTGGCCTATCTGCCTGTGGGCGCTGGGCACGCTGGGCCTTTTTCTGTCGCTGCGCCGCTGGCGGCCGGCACATGACCCCTATCTGGTGCCTTTGCTGGCCCTGTTGACCGGCTGGGGGCTGGTGGTAATTGGACGGCTGGCGCCCAACTTCCTCTGGCGCCAGGTCGTGTGGTTTGGCCTGGGCTGCGGTGTGATTGGCCTGCTGGCCCTGCTGCCGACCGATTTACGCTTCTTGCATCGCTACCGGTATTCGTGGCTACTGTTAGGGCTGGCGCTACTGGCCGCCACGCTGGTGCTCGGGGTCAACCCCTCCGGCCAGGGAGCCCAATTGTGGCTCCAGGCGCCCCTGTTGGGTCGAGTCTACTTTCAGCCCTCCGAGCTGCTAAAGGTTCTGCTGATCGTTTTCTTGGCCAGCTATTTTGCCGACCGGGGCCATTTGCTCGCCCTGGGCGACGGCCGGTTGTCTGGCCGGTTGGCCTACCTGGGGCCCCTGCTGCTGATGTGGGGCTTCTGCCTGACAATTTTGATCTGGCAGCGCGATCTGGGCGCAGCCACCCTATTCTTCGGCCTATTTCTCATGCTGCTCTTCATTGCGACCGGAAGCTGGAGCTATACGTTTGTTGGCTTAATGCTGCTGCTGCTGGCCACTCTGGCCGGTTACTTCCTCTATGATGTCGTCGCCCTCCGCGTAGACACCTGGTGGAACCCTTGGCGCGAATCGAGCGGGCGCGGCTTCCAGATCGTCCAGTCGCTATATGCCTTGGCGGCCGGCAGCCTGCTCGGCGCCGGGGTCGGCCAGGGTTTTCCCGACTTCATCCCGGTGGTGCACACCGATTTCGCTTTCGCGGCCATCGCCGAAGAATGGGGCCTAATAGGGGGCCTAAGCGTCATCGTCCTCTACGCAATCCTGGCGGAACGCTCATTTCGTATAGCAACTATGAACCAAGACCGCTTCCGCCTCTATCTGGCGGCCGGAATTGGCTCGTTATTCGCAATTCAAGCCCTGCTCATAATGGGCGGGGTGACCAAGCTCATTCCGCTGACCGGCGTGACCTTGCCCTTCGTAAGCTACGGCGGCAGCTCGCTTTTGACCAGTTGCATTATGGTTGGGCTGCTGATCCATCTGTCCGGCAACCCTTCGGGCAAGGCGGGTGACCGAGGCATGGCGCCGGCCGCGTGAACCCGATCGATCCGCTGGCGGCCGAGCAAGGCCGTCTGGCCAGCCTGAGCCGGGTCAGCCTGCTGGGCTTCGCCGGTGTGGCGCTCGCACTCTTTGTGTGGGGCGTCCTGTTTGCGCCCGAACTGCGGGCGCGCGCAGATAATCCGCGTCGGGTTCAAGAGGAATTGGCCATCCGACGCGGCAGTATCCTGGATGCCGACGGCGGCGTGCTGGCCGAAACGGTCATTGATCCCGAAGGGCTGAGGCGCATCTATCCAGTGACCGAGATCGGGCCGGCGGTCGGTTACTACAGCTTTCGCCACGGCACGGCTGGGGTCGAGGAGGGCCTCAACGGGACGCTGCGCGGCGATTCGGCCGATTTCTGGCGCAACCATTGGCGCTTTGATGTCCTGCACCTGCCACGGCAGGGCCGTGACGTGCGCATTACGCTGGTGGCACGCTGGCAGCGGGCGGCCGAGGCGCTGTTTGGCCCGGCACACGGTGCGCTGGTGCTCATTTCCATTCCAGATCGGGCCATCCTGGCTATGGTCAGCCACGCGGCCTACGACCCCAACTTGATTGACGAGCGCTTCGAGTCGTTGACATCGGCCGAGGGAGCGCCTCTGCTGAACCGGGCTACTCAGGGGAACTATCAGCCTGGCGCTGCGCTCCAACCCTATCTCGTCGCGGCCGGTCTGGATGAGGGCCTGCTGAGCCTGGCAGATCGTTGGGAAGGAACCGATCCGGCTCTGCGCATCGATGGGGCGGCCCTAGAGTGCGCGGCACGGCCGGAACCGGCCGAAGTCTGGTTGGGCCTTTTGCAAAGCGGCTGCCCGGCACCGGTGGCGGACCTCGGCCGGCGCATGGGCCCCGGCCGCGTCTCCGAGGCCCTGAGCGCGTTCGGCTTTTACGAGGCGCCCCAGCTTCCCCTCGCCGTCGCTTCAGCGGACAACGAAGGGATTGATGACGCGGGCCTGGCGGCCGCCGGGCAGGGAAACTTGACAATCAGCCCGCTTCAGCTTGGGCTGGCATTGGCGGCGTTGGCAGACGGAGGCCAATTTGCGCCTTCCAGGTTGGTACTGGCAGTTGAGAACGAAACTGGCGTCTGGCAGCCAACCGCGGTCGCTCCGCCCCAGCGTCAGGCGGTGGCATCGGCTGCCGCCCGCCAAACCCTAGCCGGCCTCAACCAGGCGGGCGCGACGCTCGAGCACAGCGCCTGGGCGTTAGCTGGGGCCGACGTGAGCCGGCTGGCCTGGTATCAAGGCGTGGCGCCGGCCGCCGGGCCGCGCTACGCAGTCATCGTTGTCATTGAAGGGGCCCAGCAAGCGGAGGAGGCCGGCCGCATCGGCCGTTCCCTGCTGCTCAATCTGCTCCAAGCTCCGGGCTAAGCCCCGCTCAGGCGGCGCCGTTGGCCTGACGGCGGATAACGAGCGCGGCCGCGCCGGCTGCCACCAGGCCGAGACCCGCGAATAACATCACAGGCAAGCCACCTCTCGCGCCGTCACCTCCATCGGCCGCTGGGGTTGGTAGTGGCGCTGTTGGGCTGGCGGCCGGGGGTTGGGTCGCGCTAGGCAATGGCCGGGGCGTGCGGCTTGCCGGCTCTTCGGTTCGCGTGGCCTGGGGCGAAGGTTGGCTGGTGGCCGGGCGGGCCGTATCGCGCGGCGGGCTGGCGTTTGGCGAAGCTGTGGGCGTTGGCAAGGGCGGGCAGGCCGGGTTTGGCGTTGGCTGCCAGTCCGAGCCAGGCGTCGGCTCGATGCCTCCCAATGGTGGTGGCGTCGCCACCTCTATGGCCTCAATTCGGCCGCTCACCAGCACGGCCATGTCGGCTACCCAGCCGGCCGTGCCGCCGGTCATCTCAATCAGCCACCAGGGCGCGCTGGCCGCCCGCGCCAGAATCGGCCGCACCTCCAAGTAGGCGAGGCGGCCAATCACGGCGTAATCAAGGTTGGGCCCAAAGCGGACATTGACCACGGACCGCGCTTGCAGCGTTGGCGACTCGCCGCAGGGCAGCGCAGTCGGGAGAAAACCACCAATTGGAGTCGTAGGCGGGTCGCCGGCCGGGGGTGGCGGTGCGCCGCTGGTCGCTGTAGCCCCATTTCCAGCAGGCGGAGGTGGAATGGGCGTGGGCACATCTCCACCACCGCCACCACCTCCGCCACCACCCGATGTGGCCGTCGGCAGTGGGACGTTCGTCGGCGACGGCTGGCCCGGCGGGGTCGGCGTCTTGGTCGGCCAGGTGTTCGGCGCCACGCCCGTTACGCCGCTGTAAACCGGCAGGGCAGCCAGCAGCACCAGCACGCCAAGAGTACTTAGGAAAACCAGGGAAAGCGCTCGTCTGGTCATAATCGGCCTGCGTCAACGGTACTGGATCTCGAACTCCACGTCGCCGACGCTTTCGATGACCCATGCTACCACACGGCCGCTAATCTCGGCCGTTGCCGGTGACACGCTCACCACCTGTCGGCCCTCGGGGATGGTCACGCGAACGGTCAAATCTAGCTGTTGGGCGCCGGCCTGCTTATGGGCTTCTAGCCGATAAACCAAGCGATCAGCCTCGATCGTCACCACAGAAGCTGGCAGTTCGTAGTCAAAGCGCAGGCTCTGACTTTGACCGCGAGCCAATAGGAGGAACTGGTCAAACACCGTCATCGCGCTATTCTCGGCTTGCGCCTGGCGCGCGTCTCCCGACCAGGCGCGGCCGGAATACAACGCTACGGCCGGGATGGGATGCTCAGACCAGCCGGTCAATTGGCTGCCAACCGGGGCGAACGTGCGCACATAACTGTAATGGCAGTCCTGAGTCAAATCGCCGTAGCGCGTTGTGGCAGTGTAAGTCGTATAGTGTTCGCAGAGATCGTCGCCTCGCGACGCGTTGGTGTAGTGGATCAAAAGTTGTGCATCGCCGCCCCCTGTGGGCCGCAGCTCAATCTGGTATTCGAGGCGGCGCTTGATATTGCGGCTCACCTTGTTGAAACCTAGATTGGTGTCTACCGCCAGAAGAAAATCTTGTCCCCAAGCAGGCATTTGCCGGCCGGCGTACGCCGTTTGGTTTAGCGCCGCTGCCACTTCCAGATCGCGGACGTAGACCTGTAGGTGACGCTGCTCTGCGGCCGCTTGCAGCGTGCGAGCTAACTCGGCCGGGTGAAGCGAGAAGAAATCGGCTTCCAATTTGCGCCTTATGGCGTCGGCCAGCGGCCGCATGAATGCCTTGCGCTCACCGATCCAGCCTTGTTGACCGGCGTTAGCGCCCCACTCGGCCCGCATCTGCTCGATGACGTTCTCGGTTGAGGCGGTCAACTCCAACGCCGGCACCTGGATCGGTCCGGTGGCGCTCAACAGCATCTGTACGAATTTCTGATCAATGGCTATGGCGCCGTCCAGCGGCACGTCCTGGCCGTAACTGTAAAGCTGCATCGCCTGCTCGGCCGTGGCGGGAAAGTCCGGCCAAAAATTGGCGTCGCGGAACAAAAATATGTCCATGCCCATCATTTCGGTGAAGGGCATCGGCGGATCGGCGTATGGCTTGTTGCGCCAATCGTCCACGACGTTGGCGTCCTCAAACTCCAGCGCCAGCACGTTGCCCTGGTCAATGACCAAATAGCCAGCCCCCGTAATGAAACCGCCGGTCGCGCGCAGCTCGTCCTCGTTTTGGGCGATTATTAAGTAGGCGCGCGGCTCCGTCCGGCCGAGCAGCTCCGGCAGCACGGGCGCAAGGCGTAGGCCGTCGCGGGCCAGCGGCAACTCCGCGTCGAGCTGCGCCAGCAGGCTGCGAATGCGCCAGGGAAGCCGCTCCGGCGCTTCGATCTGCTGCCGTGCTTCGATCAGTTGGTCTAGCGCGGCCGAGGCCAGCCCAAACTCTGCCTCACCCTGATCCAGGGCCGCTACCAGGGCAGGAATCTTTGAACCGGCCGACTCGCTTTCGCCCTGCAACAGCTCGAAGGCCGGCCCGGCTCCGCGCAGGGCGTGAACGCCTGCCAGGCTCCCCGCCTCGGCCATCTCGAGCAGGGCCGGGCCCTCTTCGAGGGTTGGCCCCAGCTTGGGCACCCAGGCCAACAGCGGCCCCAGCGCCATCACTCCGGCACTGGCGTCCTCGAGAGCCCGGATATCCTGGTGAATGCCCAGCATTAAGCGCTCCGCCTCCACGAGATCGATCTCGGTGAGCGGCCGCTGGGCCAGCGCCCTGGCTTCTGTCTCCCGCTCCAACAGTGAGGCCACCGGCCGGGCGATGCGCACGGCCGTGATCAGCAGCCACACCACAATGAGCGCCACGCCCGATAAGATTAATAGGCGCGGCATGCGCTCAGCCAGCGACCGGGCTGTGGGCGCGCTCTGCGCCGGCGTTATTACCGAATCGCCCACCGGGCTATGTAACAGCCCCTTCGCCGGCCGGCCGGCAGCGCGCAATTGCCAGCGCACCCGGGTCGAGCCAACAGACCGGCCGGCCGGCTGCCAGGTGCGCTGTAAGCTGGTCTAAGGAACTGGCGGCTGGGGCCCCCAGGCGTTCAGTTATCTGACGCCGATACCAATCAAAGGGATAAAGGCTGCTATCTACCACGAAAAGGTCAGGCCTATGGCCCTCCGCATAGTGAAAATAGTAAAAGGCGGCGCTAACCTCACCTCCCGGCGTCACGACCAGGGCATCGGCCGGAATGGCTGCCAACAATTGGTCTGCCTGCCGGCGCAGCAGCCCCGCCTGGCTCAAATCTTGCCAGCCGAAGTTTAACCCAAGCAGCGCAATGGGCAAAAGGAGCGCCAGCCGGCCGAAGGGCAGCAGCCCGGCTCCTAATAGGACGCTTATGGCAGCCAATCCGGGCAGAAAGTACACGGCCGCATCCTGAGTCGCGTAAAGAAAGGCGTATAGGCCATAAAGCAGCCCAATGGCCGCCAAGCCAAGCGCCAGCCGCCGCTGCGCTTGGAAAGTCCTCGCAGAGCCAAGCAGGATTATGGGCAGTCCCAACAGGGTGAAGGCGGTCAGGGCCGGCCGCATCCATTGGAAGAGGCGCGGCAGCCACTCGGCCCGCGGCAGGCTGAACAAATTCGGCTGGTATAGCTGGCCGCTGACCAGCCAAAGCCAGCCCTCCAGGCTGCGTGGGTCGCCCCAAACGACCGGGCTGTCGCCGGCCGCAAGCAGGGGAAGCAACAGCCAGGGCGTCATCCCGAATGCCAGCCCGGCCACCAAAGCTCCCAGGCGGCCCCGTCCGGCCGCCAGACCGACCATTGGCGCCAGCAACAGCGAGGTGGGGTGGTGGCTGATCGCCAGGCCCCAAAGGAAACCTATCCATCCCGACTTGTGGCGGCCGGCCGGCAGTACGCACAGAGCAAGGACGGCGGCCGCCAGGGCCAGGTTCAGGCCGTAAACCTCGGCGATCAGCGCCTGGCTCCAGACCAAAGGGGTGAACGCCAGCGCCATCCCGGCCGCCGAGGCGGCCGCCCAGCGGCGGGGGTGCGAGACGCCGGCCGAACCAAGCCGGTAGACGCTGGTCGCGACCAACGCCGCGGCCGCCGCAAAGCCGGCGGCCGATAGGAGATGGTAACGAAAGGCTAGAGTGCCTAGTGGCAAGTAGCTGAACAGCTTGCCTAGCAGCGAGTAGAGCGGGTAGCCGGGCGGGTGGGCCACGCCAAGCGTCACAGAGGCGGCGATTAGCTCTCCCCCGTCAGCGCCGTAATTGGCGTGGGTCAAATCGGGCGCCAGCGTCAGACTATAAACCACAAGTGCGGCCGCAACCGTGACCACCGGCGCTATCCAGGCCGACGTGAGCGGCCGGCGCGCGCCCATGGCCCTTAGTCGCCGGCCGGCCGGCCGCGGAGGACGGCCGGCAGCGACTTAGCCAGAT
>JBOGUG010000456.1:0-1125 GCA_050696115.1 Promineifilaceae bacterium (SeqCode)
AATTGGGACAGCGCAGGGCGAGCAGCTTCAGCCGGGGCCTCCGAAGCGGCCGAAGCGGCCAACCTGCGGCTGACGGCCGGCGCCGCTCAGCCCTTCTAGCAGCTCGCGCCCCTGCTTCCACCACGGGCGGCCGGCGCCAGCGCCGGCCAACCTGGCCTTGCGCGCCTGGGAATGCAGGAACTCCACCTCGGCCCCATAACGGAAGCGGCGGTAGCCGGCCGCCGCCAGGCCGATGCCGATCAGGGCCGGAAAAACGATCGCCAGCGAGGCGTCGTCGCTTTCCGCCATCAGGTAGCCGGCCAGCAGCGTGCCG
The DNA here is from genome assembly GCA_050696115.1 of Promineifilaceae bacterium (SeqCode). Lineage (GTDB taxonomy): Bacteria > Chloroflexota > Anaerolineae > Promineifilales > Promineifilaceae > UBA11865. Next base: position 314 of record JBOGUG010000456.1, read on the forward strand.
TTGACGATCAGGCAGGTGCCCAACGCCATGCCGCCCACCAGCATCGCCGCCCGGTAGAAAGGGTTGCCTGGGGCTTTGCCATAGAGAAGCTCGCCGGTTACCCCGTCCACCACCACTTGATAGGTGCGCTGGCGGTAGGCATAGCGGCCGACCCACAGCGGGTAATAGACCAGGCCCAGCTTTTCGCCCAACAGGTGCAGCCTCTCGAAGCTCACCTCGGTCAGGCTCTGCTTTTGTTGGGCGCTGAAGGTGAAGTGGCGCTCCGCCTCCTGGCGGGCGTCGGCCGGCGACTCGACCGGTTCAAAGACCATGCCCTCGGCGTGCAATTGGTCGGCGCGGTAGGGCAACATGCCGTCCGGCGGCAGCTTCACCTGGTGGACGCCGAATTCGGAGACGTCGGCGGCCGCGTCGGTCCAGCGCATCGGCTCCAGCACTTCGATCTCGACCGGCCGGACGTTATTCTTGCCGCTGCGCACGCGGCCCAGCCGCCAGCCGGCGACGGTGGCCTCCACCCGCCAGTAGGGCAAAAAGACCAGGAACAACTCCTTGATCTCGGCCGCCGTGTATAGGTCGCGGGCCTTGTTCAGCCCCTTAAAGAAGCCCTTGATGGCCGCCAGAGCCCGCTCGCGCTCCACGGCGCGGGCCACCTGCCAGCGGCGCAGGCCGCGCTCGCCCTGCACCAGCGAACGCTGGCCGCAGAAGGGGCAGGTCACGATGCGCGCGCCTTCCGGCGTCGGCACCACGCCGGCGCAGTTGGGACAGATCAGCCCCTGGCTGCGCTCGGCGGCCGTTCCGGCCGGTGCTGCCTGGGC
>JBOGUG010000457.1:0-2178 GCA_050696115.1 Promineifilaceae bacterium (SeqCode)
CCGCTGGACACGCTGCCGCCGCAGAGCACTTTCATTTGGCTGTTCCAGCCGGTGTGACAAGGGCGCCGGCCGGCGCTGGCAGCCCGGCGGGTGGTTAGGAGGAGAGGCGGCCGATGGCGGTGCGTGAGTTCGTGTTTGGCTCGCTGCCGAGCGACGAGGCCCGGCTGGCGCACCAGCGGGCGCTCGGCCGAGGCGTGCGCCACCTCAGCTGCACCCGGCCGCTGGCGCCTGGGCCAGGTGAGCCGGTTGAGATCCGAGTCACGGTCGGCCTGGCCCAAGCCGTAGCCGGGCTGACCTGCCGGCTGCAGACGCCGCAAACGGCCGAGATCGGGCTGGAACGGCGGGCGGTCGAATGGGACACTCTCAACTGGGGCTACCGCCAGGAGTGGCGGGCGACGCTGCCGGGCCAGCCGGCCGGGACGCTGGTGCGCTACACGCTGGCGGCCGAAACGGCTGACGGCGGCCGCGTGCCGGCCGACGACGGCGCGGTCTTCTCGTACCTGGTGGGCGACCCGGCGCCGCCGGCGTGGGCGGCCGAGGCGATCATCTACCAGGTTTTCCCCGACCGCTTCCACCCCGGCCGGGGGCGGCGCTGGCGCCGGCCGAAGCGGCCGGACGGCATCTACGGCGGCACGCTGCGCGGCGTCATCGAGCAGCTGGACTACATCGCCGGCCTGGGCTTCAACTGCCTGTGGCTCAACCCCTTCTTCCCCGACCACACCTATCACGGCTACCACGCCAGCGACTATTTCAAGGTCAACCCGCGCCTGGGAAGCCTGGAGGACGCGCGCGAGCTGGCGGCGGCCGCCCACGAGCGCGGCCTGCGGCTGCTGCTGGACTTCGTGGCGAACCACTGGGGCAGCCGCCACCCGACGTTCCAGGCGGCCCGCGCCGACCCGGAGAGCGAATATCGCGACTGGTACCACTGGCGGCGCTGGCCCGACGACTACGCCACTTTCTTCGACGTGCGCGACCTTCCTCAAATTAACGTGGATCATCCGGCCGCGCGAGCCCACCTGCTGGAGGCGGCCCAGTTTTGGCTGGGGGAAGTTGGCTTCGACGGCTGCCGGCTGGACTACGCGCTGGGGCCGAGCCTGGATTTCTGGGCCGATTTCCGGCGGGCGGCGACGGCCGCCCGGCCGGACGCCTGGCTCTTTGGCGAGGTCATCCAGACGCCGGAGACGCAACTGCGCTACTGGGGCCGGCTGCACGGCTGTCTGGACTTCCAACTGTTGGTGGCCCTGCGCGGCCTGTTTGCCGAGGGGGAAATGGGCCTGGCGGCTTTCGACGCTTTTTTGGACGAGCACGAGGCGTTCTTCCCGGCCGGCTTCAGCCGGCCGAGCTTCCTGGACAACCACGACATGAACCGCTTCCTGTGGGCGGCCGGCGGCGACGCCCGCCGCCTTAAGCTGGCGGCTCTGTGCCAGTTCACGCTGGCCGGGCCGCCCATCGTCTATTACGGCACGGAGGTGGGGCTGTCGCAGCCGGCCGACGTGCTGAGGGCGGACGGCCGGCACGACCACGCCCAGGCGCGGCTGCCGATGGTCTGGGGCGAGGCGCAGGACGCCGACCTGCGCGCCTTCTACGCCGGGCTGATCGGGCTGCGCCGGCAGCACAGCTGCCTGTGGCGCGGCCGGCGCGAGACGCTGCACCTGGACAAGGCGGCTCAGACCTACGCCTACAGCCGCGCCGACGAGCGCAGCCGGGTGGTGATCGGCTTCAATTTAGGCGACCGGCGGCAGCGCTTTGCGGCCGGCGGCCAGACGTTTGAGCTGGGGCCGCTGGCGGGCGAGGCCAGGGCGCTTGGGTGAGGGCGGTCACAGGGGCGCGGCCCTACCCGCCGGCCGGGATGGGGGATTAGGGGATTGTGTTTTGGCAGGCGGGACCGGCCGGGCGGCCCCCCATTTTGTGGCGCGGGCATCTTGCCCGCGGCCGGGCCGCAGGCCTGGGGGAGTTGCGGCGCGGGCTGCGCCCGCCGACGGGCTGGAAGCCCGTCCCACAAACGGAGCAACCCGGCCGGTGGGGGATGTGGGTTGGGGCACGTTGCAACGCGCCCCTACGAATCGGTCGAGCCGCCGCCCCTCTCAGAATCGGGCGGGCACGGGGGCGCGGCCCTCAAGGGCGGCCGGTGGTTGGGGCAGAACCAGGGCGGGCACGGGGGCCTGCCCCTACCCGCCG
>JBOGUG010000458.1:0-6658 GCA_050696115.1 Promineifilaceae bacterium (SeqCode)
GCCGAGGATGCGGCCCAGGCCAGGCCCGGCCCGGCCGAATCGGCCGCCCGGCGCGAGACGGCCGAACGGGTGCGGCGGACGCTGGCCCGGCTGCCGGAGCGCCAGGCGCGCCTGTTGCTGTTGCGCCAGATGGGCCTCAGCTACGCTGAATTGGCCGCTGCCTGCCAAGTGGCCCCAGGCTCGGTGGGCACGCTGCTGGCGCGGGCGGCCGCGGCCTTCCGCCGCGAATACGGCCGCGGCTGACGTGGCGGGAGGCCGGGATTTGGGGATGATGGGATTAAGTAGGGGCAGGCCCCTGTGCCTGCCCGCTCTAGGGGGCGCGCCTTGTGCCTGCCCCCAGAGATAGACAGCGTCGGAGAAAGGCCATGACAAACCGGCCGGATGAACAGGTTGACGATGTAATCGAAAAGTTGGCGCTGCTGGCGCCGGGGCCGGCCGAGGCCCCCCGGCCGGCGGCCCTGGCCCGGCTGCGGCCGCGCCTGCAGCCGGCCTCACCTACTAACGAGAGGTTCCCTATGTTGCGACGCACTTTCGCCCTGCCTTTGATCGCCTTGTTGGCCCTGGCGGCCGTCCTCACCGTCCCGCCTTTGCGCGCGGCCGCCGGCGACTTCCTGGGCCTGTTCCGGGTGCAGAAATTCGCCCCCATCTCGATTTCGCCCCAGCAGCTGGCCCTGCTCGAAGAGCTGGGCAACCAGGGGCTTTATCCCGGCGAAGTCCAGATGATTGACGAGCCGGCCGAGCCGCGGCCGCTCGCTTCGCTGGCCGAGGCTCGGGCCCGGGCCGGCTTCGCCCTGCGCGGCCTGCCCGGCGATCCGGTGGCCGTCCACCTGCTGGACGGCGGCCGCGGCCGGCTGGTGATTGACTTGCAGCGGGCGCGGGCCTTCCTTCAGGCGGCCGGGGCCGACCCGGCCCTGCTGCCCGACAGCCTGGAGGGCCAATCGGTGGAGGTGACCCTCTACCCAGGCGTGAGCCAGGAGTTCGCCGATGGGACGGTGCTGACCCAGATGCCCAGCCCGGAGGTCGCCTACCCCGAGGGGGTGGACCCGGCCGCGCTGGGCGAGGCGGCCCTGCAGTTGATGGGCATGGGCCAGGCAGAGGCCCGCCGGCTGGCGGCCGGCATTGACTGGACCAGCACCTTGCTGCTGCCCATTCCCGCAGACGTGGCCACCTTTGGCGAGGTGAGCGTGGACGGAGCCAGTGGCCTGGCCCTGAGCAGTCTGGACGGCCAGAATGCGGCCATCCTGTGGCAAACGGGCGGCGTCCTGTACATGCTGGCCGGCCGCGACGTGGAGACACTGCTGGCGGCCGCCAACGTGCTGGGCTAAAGTCGGCCCTGTGAGCCTGGGCGACGGCCCCGCTGCGCCTGCCGCGGCCGGGCCTTACCTGATCGAGACGCGCCGGCTGCGCAAGGAGTTCGGCCCCAAGGTGGCCGTGGCTGACCTCAGCCTGCAGGTCGGCCGGGGCGAGGTGTTCGGCTTCCTGGGGCCGAACGGGGCAGGCAAGACGACCTCGGTCAAGATGCTGCTGGGACTGACGAAGCCAACCGGCGGCGAAGCCGACCTGCTGGGCCGGCCGCTGGGCGACCGGGCGGCGCGGGCCCAGATCGGCTTCCTGCCCGAACATTTCCGCTTCCACGAGTGGCTCCAGGCGGCCGAGTTCCTCGACCTCCACGGCCGGCTGTATGGCATGCGCCCGGCCGAGCGCGCCGCCGCCATTCCGCGCCTGCTGGCCCTGGTCGGCCTCGAGGGGCGCGCCCGCACCCGGCTGGCGGCCTTCTCCAAGGGGATGCTGCAGCGCATCGGCCTGGCCCAGGCGCTGCTGAACAACCCGCGCCTGATCTTCCTCGACGAGCCAACTTCTGGCCTCGACCCGCTCGGCCGGCGGCTGGTGCGCGACATCATCCGCGACTTGCGGGCCGAGGGCATTACCGTCTTCATCAACTCGCACCTGCTGAGCGAGATCGAGCTGACCTGCGACCGGGTGGCCTTCATCCGCGAGGGCCTCATCCTTAGAACGGCCGCCCTGGCCGAGCTGCGCCAGGGGCGGCTGGAGACGGCCGTGCGCGTCGGCCGGCCGGCCGCCGGCTTGCTGGCCGGCCTGGCCCAGTTCGGCGACGACGCCCGCTGGGAGGACGAGGCCGCCGGCCGGTTGCGGCTGACTTTGCGCGACGAGCGCTGCCTGCCCGACCTGGCCAGCTGGCTGGTGGGCCAGGGCCTTGAGCTCTTCGAGCTGACGCCGCGCCGGCAGTCGCTGGAGGAGCTGTTCCTGGAGATCGTCGGCGAGCAGATGTACGATGCCTGAGACGGCCGTCGCCCATTATGTGGCGCGGGCATCCCTGCCCGCGGCCGGGCCGCAGGCCCGGAACGTGAGGCGGCGTGGCCATGATCAGGCGGTTGGAACGCGGGCTGTGCCCGCCGACGGGCTGGAAGCCCGTCCCACAGAGCGGCCGGGAGTGATTTCGTCGCCGCCTGACTTTGCCCCGTGAACGTCATCGCCACCATCGTCCGTCGCCCATTTTGTGGCGCGGGCATCCCTGCCCGCGGCCGGGCCGCAGGCCCGGAACGTGAGGCGGCGCGGCCATGATCAGGCGGTTGGAACGCGGGCTGCGCCCGCCGACGGGCTGGAAGCCCGTCCCACAGAGTAGCCGGGAGTGATTTCGTCGCCGCCTGACTTTGCCCCATGAACGTCATCGCCACCATCGGCCGCCTGACCCTGCGTGAGACGCAGCGCCGCCGCATCCTGTGGGTCGGCCTGCTCATGGGCCTGGCCTTCCTGACCTTCTTCGGCCTGGGTTTCCACTTTATCTACCAGGACATCAGCGCGTCGGTGCCGGCCGACGAGGGCGAGTTTGAAATCATCTTCAACATCCTCACCACGGCCGGCCTTTACGCCACCAATTTCCTGGTCATTATGGTTGCCGTGCTCATCTCCGTCACGGCCGTTTCGGGCGAGATTGAGTCGCACACGATTGACAGCCTGCTGACCAAGCCCATCGGCCGCTGGCAGCTCATCGCCGGCAAGTGGCTGGGCTTCGCCCTCATCATTCTTCTGTTCGTCCTGCTTCTGCCCGGCGGCGTGCTGCTCATTGCCTATCTGCGGGCCGGCTTCTCGCTGAACAACGTGCCGGCCGGGCTGGCGCTGATTTTTCTGGGCGGACTGGTCGCCATGACCCTCAGCCTGGCCGGCGGCACGCGCCTGTCCACCCTAGCCAACGGCGCCCTGGCCTTCATGATGTTTGGCCTGGCCTTCGTCGGCGGCTGGGTGGAGCAGGTCGGCGCCCTGCTGCGCAACGAGACGGCCGTGAACCTGGGCATCCTGGCCGGCCTGATCATGCCAAGCGAGGTGCTGTGGAAGAAGGCCTCGCTGTTGTTCCAGCCGCAGCCGGCCGGCGGCCTGGAATTCGCTGGCCCCTTCACCGTTGTCTCCCAGCCCAGCGACCTGATGATCGTCTACGCCGTGGTCTACATGCTGGCGCTCCTGGGGCTGGGCATGTCGTGGTTCGGCCGGCGCGACCTGTAATGATTTGGCCGGGATTTGGGGATCGCCCTTTTGTGGGACGGGCTTCCAGCCCGTCGGCGGGCGCAGCCCGCGTTCACGCCCCGGGCCTGTAGGGGCCGGCCCCGTGCCTGCCCGCCGCCAGGATACGGCCACGCCCCAAAATGGCCCCGGCCGTTGCCCTATTCGCCCCTTTCTGGGAAGATAGATAGCCATGCAAGCTACGCTCGACCAACCTCGCCTGCCCACAGCCGCCCGCAAGCTGGGCTGGTTTTTTGTCGCCCCGCTCACGGCCGTCGCCCTGCTGGCCATCTGCGCCGCGCTGGTGGCCGGCGCTTACCAGACCCGCCACCAGGGCCGCATCTACACCGGCGTCCAGGTGTGGGGCGTGGATCTGAGCGCCCTGACCAAAGAGGAAGCCCGCCACGCGCTCAGCCAGGCGGCCGTCTTCCCCGGCGACGAAACCATCGTCTTGCGCGAGCCGGCCTCCGGCGAAAGCTGGCAGCGCTCGACGGCCGACCTGGGCGTTGCCATAGACGTGGAGCGGACGGTGGACGCCGCCTATCAGGTCGGCCGGGGCGGCCAGCCGGCCGAGCGCGCCGCCGCGATCTTCCAGGCCTGGTATTACGGCCGGCCGCTGGCCCCTGTCATCGTCTTCGACCAGGCCCAATTTGACCAGGCCCTGGCCGCGATTGGGGCCGAGGTCAACCAGGCCCCGGCCGACGCCAGCCTGAACTTCACCGGCTCCGACGTCAGTTTCGAAGGCGGCCAGACCGGCCGCGCGTTGGACGTTGAGGAGACGCGCCAGCGGCTGCTGGCGGCGGTCAACAGCATGCAGCCGGCCGAGGTCGAGCTGCTGGTGCACCAGACCTTCCCCCTGGTCAGCGACGTCAGCGCGACAGCCGAGCAGATCCGCAACATTATGGCCGCGCCTATGACGCTGTACCTGGACGAGCCCATCGCCGGCCTGGACTTGCAGCCGGTAAGCGTGCCGCCGGAAGAGCTGGTTAAGTGGATCCGCGTCCGGCCGGCGAACGGCGACCCGGCCGGCGCGCCCGAACTGTTCCTGGACGAGAACGCCATCCGCGCCTGGCTGACCACCTTCGAGGGCCCACTGCGCCGCTGGCCGCTGCCGGCCCGCTTCTATTTCGACGACAACACCCGGGAGCTGGTGCTGGTCGAGCCGCACGTCAACGGCCGCGAGCTGGACGTTGACGCCACCGTGGCCCGCTTCGTGGAGCAGGTGATGACCAACGACCGCTCCATGCCCTTCTTGATGAAAGAGGTCGTGCCGGCCGTCCATGCCGGCGCCACCGCCCAGGAGCTGGGCATCACGGAATTGGTCAGCGAGGCGACCACCTATTTCTATGGCTCATCGGCCGCCCGCAAGCACAACATCGCCCGCGCCGCCGCCCAGTTCTACGGCATCGTCATCGCCCCCGGCCAGGAGTTTTCCTTCAACCAGTACCTGGGCGACGTCAGCGCGGCCGCGGGCTACGACCAGGGGCTGATCATCGTCGGCGGCCGGACCATCAAGGGTGTCGGCGGCGGCGTCTGCCAGGTCAGTACGACCGCCTTCCAGGCCGCCTTCTGGGCTGGCTTCCCCATCTCCGAGCGCTGGGCGCACGGCTACCGCGTCGGCTATTACGACGACGGCGCCGGGCCGGGCATGGACGCCACCGTCTTTTCGCCGCTGGTGGACTTCCGCTTCATCAATGACACGCCCCACCACCTGATCATCGAGAATTACTACAGCGAGGCCAGCTCGTCGCTGACCTTCAAGATTTACAGCACCAGCATGGGCCGCACTGTCACCAAAGAAGGGCCCTACACCCAGAACGAGGTGCCGCCCAAGCCGGACGTCTACGAGCTGAACCCAGAGCTGGCGGCCGGCGAGATCGAGCAGGTAGACTGGGCCGTCGAAGGCTCGGACGTGACCGTCATCCGCCAGGTGTTCAATCTCAACAACGAGCTGATCCGCGAGGACATCTTCGTCAGCCAGTACATCCCCTGGCAGAACGTCTACCAATACGGGCCGGGCACCGAACTGCCCACGCCCGAGCCGGAAGGCACGCCCCCGGCCGAGGCCACCCCCGACCCGGCCGCTACGCCGGCGGCCACCCCCGGCTGACGCCCGGCCCGCCGGCCGCATGAAGCCCACCCCGGCCGGCTTGCGCGCCCTGGGCCTGGCGGCCGGCCTGCTGGCCCTCTTCCTGGCCCTGTTCGCCAGCATCCAGAGCGCGGCCGAGGGGCTGGCCGGCACCGACGGCTATTACCACGCCAAGATGGGCCTGCTGCTGCGCCAGCAGGGCCTGACGCCTGACTTCCGCTGGCTGCCGCTGACAATCTTGGACGAGGAAGGCTATTACGACCACCACCTGCTCTACCACGCCTATCTGGGGCTGTTCGGCGGCCGCGACCCGGCCCAAGACGATGGCGTCTCGCTCACCCGCAGCGCCAAAATAGCCAGCGTCGTCCTGCCGGCGGCCGCCTTCCTGGCCCTGTGGGCCTTGCTGCGCCGGCTGGGGACGCCCGCGGCCGGGCTGTGGGCGCTCGGACTGTTCGCCGTCTCCGACGCTTTCCTTTACCGCATGAGCATGCCCCGCGCCCAGGCGGCCTCGCTGCTCATCCTGGCGCTGGCGCTGCTGGCCCTCTTCGCCGGCCGGGCCTGGCTGCTGGCCCCGCTGGGCTTCGTCTACGTCTGGAGCTATAACGCCTTTCCCCTGCTGCTGCTGACCGGCGCGCTCTACGCCCTGGCGGTCTGGCTAACCGAGCGCCGCCTGGCCTGGGGCGCGCTCGCCTTCCCCCTGCTCGGCCTGGCCCTGGGGCTGGTGCTCAACCCCTACTTCCCGCGCGACCTGGCCTTCGTCGCCTACCACCTGCTGCCCAAACTGGCCGGCTCGGAGACCGGCGTGGGCAACGAATGGTACCCCTACGAAAGCTGGACCCTGGTCGAAAACGCGGGCGTCGCCCTGGCCGCCTTCGTGGCCGGCCTGTTCGCCTGGGGCTGGCGGCGCGAACGGATGGACGGCCGGGCGCTGACGCTTTTCTTCCTGGCGCTGGCCTTCCTGCTGATGTTCCTGCGCGCCCGCCGCTTCGTGGAGTACTTCCCGGCCTTTGCCCTGCTCTTTGCGGCCGCCAGCCTGGGCCGGCCGCTGGCGGC
>JBOGUG010000459.1:0-11733 GCA_050696115.1 Promineifilaceae bacterium (SeqCode)
GTGTGAGCGTAGAGTGGCAATCCGGCCGTCAAATCTATCTCCCGCACGAAACATTGTAGCGCATCCCCCTGGGAATCAAAACCGAACACCTCGGCCCGCGGAAAGCGCTGGCCCTGCTCCCTGAGCCAGGCGTAGAGCGCCAGGCCCTTTATCTCGCGGCCCCAGTCATCAAGCACCAGCTCGGGCAGGATTTGGCCCGAATCGAGCAGGGGTAAAGCGTAACTAACCATCACCGCCGGGCCGCCCTCGTCCAGGATCAGCGCAGCGCCCGCGCTGCCCCGCAGCAGATAGCCACCCAGGCGCTGCCGGGCGGCTGCCATCACTTTCCGCCCGGCTCCGGGCCCGCGGCCGCCACATCCGGGCTTACGTCGGCCGCAAACTGCTCGAAATTGCGCCGAAACATGTACGCCAATTTGGTCGCCTGCGCGTCGTAAGCCTCGCCGTCGGGCCATGTGTCGCGCGGCCGGAGCACCTCGTCAGGCACGCCTTCGACGTGGGCCGGGATGCGCAGGCCAAACACCGGATCGGCGAAGCTCTCCACCCGGTCCAGCTCGCCGCCCAGCACGGCCGCCACCATGCGCCGGGTGTAACTGAGCTGCATGCGGCTGCCCTGGCCATAAGCGCCGCCTGTCCAGCCGGTGTTAATCAGCCAGGCATTCACCTTGTGGCGGCCGAGCTTCTCGCCCAGCATATGGGTGTAGACGCCTGGGTGCTGGGGCATAAAGGGCGCGCCAAAGCAGGCGCTGAAGGTCGCCTTGGGCTCGGTCACGCCGCGCTCGGTGCCGGCTACCTTGGCCGTGTAACCGCTCAAAAAATGGTACATTGCCTGTTCGGTTGTCAAGCGGCTGATCGGCGGCATGGCGCCAAAGGCGTCGGCCGTGAGCAAGATAACATTCTTCGGATGGCCGCCAATGCCTGTGGGATCGGCATTGGCGATATGGCTGATGGGGTAACTGCCGCGGGTGTTTTCGGTCAGCGAGTCGTCGCTCAGGTCCGGCCGGCGGCTGTCGGGATCATAGGCGACGTTCTCCAGGATGGTGCCAAAGCGGCGCGTCGCTTCGTAAATCTCCGGCTCGCCCATCGGATCCAGGCGAATGACTTTGGCGTAGCAGCCGCCCTCAAAATTAAAGACGCCGTCGTCGCTCCAGCCGTGCTCGTCATCCCCGATCAGGGTGCGGCCGGGATCATTGCTTAGAGTCGTCTTTCCCGTGCCGCTCAGGCCAAAAAAGAGGGCCACCTCATCCCGCTCCCGGCCGTAATTGGCGCTGCAGTGCATGGGCATCACGCCGCGCCGGGGCAGGTAGTAGTTCATGGCGGTGAAGATGCTCTTTTTGATCTCGCCGGAATAGGCGCTGCCGCCAATCAGCACCAGGCGCTTGCCAAAGTCCATCAGGATGAACGTTGGGCTGCTGGTATGATCTTGCTCTGGGTCGGCGCGGAACAGCGCCATGTTGATCACGGTGAAATCGGGCTCAAATTGGGTCAACCGCTGCGCGTCGAGCTCACGGATGAACATGTTGCGGGCAAAAAGGTTATGCCAGGCCAGCTCGGAGATGACGCGCACATTGAGGCGAAAGCGCGGATCGGCCCCGACGTAGCCGTCAAAGACGAACACATCCCTGTTCTGGACGTAGGCGAACAGGCGGCGCTGGATGTGGTTGAAATTCACTTGGGAGATCGGCCGGTTGACTGGCCCCCACCAGATGTCGGCCTGGCTGCCCGGCTCTTCCACAATAAACTTGTCGTTCGGCGAGCGGCCCGTGTGGTCGCCGGTGCGAACGGCGATGGGGCCGTGATGCAGGATCTCCCCTTCCCGGCGGCGGACCGCCTGCTCGTACAGCATGGGCGTGGTCAGGTGCCAATAGACGGTGTTGGCGTTGGCGATGCCGTGCTGTTCGAGGCCATGCTTACTCGGGTAAGGGCCAAAATCTTGCATGCAGGTTCCTCCAGAATGGGCGGGCGCGCCAGGCTCAGGCGCATCGGGTCATGTTCCCCAGGAGGCATAGTGTAACCACTTGTGAGGGCTTACACAAGCGGGGCCGCTAAGGCCATCACTGCGCGCTCGTTTGGGGCCTGGCGCAATCGAATTATAGTTGCTGGCATGCAGGCGCTCGTCATTGAAGGCCATGGCGCGCTGGATCAGGTTCAGCTGGCGGATGTGCCCCAGCCTGAGATCGGGCCGGATGAAGTTCTGCTCCAGGTGAAGGCGGCCGCCCTGAACCGGCTGGACTTGTGGGTCGTGGCAGGCTGGCCCGCGCTGAAGCTCGATTTCCCCCACGTGCTCGGCAGCGACGCGGCCGGGGTGGTGGCGGCCGTCGGCCAAGATGTGACCGATTTTGCGGCCGGCGACCGGGTGGCAGTCAACCCCACCAAAAGCTGCGGCCGCTGCCCTTATTGCCGCTCCGGCCGGGAGCACATGTGCGACCAGTTCGCCATCTTCGGCGAGCATGTGCCCGGATTTTACGCCGAGTTCCAGGCCGTGCCGGCCGCCAACTTGCTTAAGTTGCCGGACGACTTCCCTTTTGAAGCCGCTGCAGCCGCCTCACTGGTCTTCGTCACCGCCTGGCGCTCGTTGATCACCGCCGGCCGGCTGCGGGCCGGCGAAGAGGTGCTGATCCTCGGCGCGGGTGGCGGCGTGAACACAGCCTGTATCCAAATTGCCCGTTTGGCCGGCGCCGGCCGAATCCTGGTCGTTGGCTCGACGGACGCCAGGCTGGAACTAGCGAGCCGGTTGGGGGCCGACGTGCTCATCAACCGCGAGCGTGAGGATTGGGCCAGGGCCGTTTACCAAGCGACGGGCCGCAAGGGTGTGGATGTGGTGGTGGACAACGTCGGCGCCGCCAGCTACGTGCGCTCACTGCGGGCGCTCAAGAAGGGCGGCCGGCTGCTGACGGTGGGCAACTCCAGCGGCCCGACCTTTGAGTTCGACAACCGCTTCATGTTCGCCAAGCACTTGACGATTATCGGCTCGACGATGGGCTCGCGCCGGGAATATGAGCAGGTCATGGGGCTGATCTTCGCCGGCCGGCTGGAGCCAATTGTTGACAGCGTCTTCCCGCTGGCCCAGGGGGTCGAGGCGCTGCGCCGGCTGGAGGCGGGCGATGTGATGGGTAAGCTCGTCCTCCAGATTTGAGCAGCAACCTGCCCGGCCGCCATCCAAGAGGCGGCAACCGACCTATTCGCCGCCGCCCGCGTCACTGGCGGCTATCTGGATCGTGATACCCGGGACCACGAGGCGGTTGTCCTCCGGCCGGCGGGGCAGCCAGGAATGGCTCGTCAGGCTGAACGCCATCCTCAAGCGACGTCACAGCTCGACCAATTCGGCCGCGCTCGCCCGCACCAGTTCTTGCGGCGCGATGCGCAGCAGGGCGTTGATCGCGCCACCGCCGGCATACAGCTCGCTCAAGGCCAGCACGCCGGCCGCCACCAGGGTGCGCAGCGGCTTAAGGTGGCCGAAGGGCGGCACACTCCCGGCCGCGTATCCGGTGATCGCTTCGACCCGGGCGCCGCCGGCAAGTTGAATTTTCTTGCGGCTGACTCCCAGCCAGCCCGCCAGGCGCCGGTAGTCCACCCGGCCCAGGCCGTGGCCGATGACCAGCAGGGGTTGACCTTCCTTCAAGAACAGGAGCGACTTGGCGATCTGCTCCGGCCGGCTGCCGACGGCGGCCGCGGCCGCCTCAACCGTAGGCGTATCCACCGGCAGATGCACGATCTCAGCGCTGATGTTGTGGCGCAGGATATAGGCCTGAAGGTCGCCGCTGTCCAGCCTCATGCCGGCCGCCAGGAAGGGGAACGGCGGCGCATGCACTGTCTGACTTCGAAGCCAAAATGCGCGTAGAGGCTATGGGCGTCGCGCGTCCTGAGAATTTGCTGCGTGTCCCGGATCGCAGGATAGTCTGTAACCACGCCCATCATCCATTTGCCCAGGCCCCGGCCGCGGTGAGCCGGCGCGACAATCACGTCGCAAATCCAGGCGAAGGTGGCCCTATCGGTGACGACACGGGCAAAGCCGATCTGACTGGGGCCGTCAAACAGGCTGAAGCAAATTGAATGAGCAAGGGCGCGGGCCATGACTTCCCGCGGCCGGTGCGCGGCCCAGTAGCTCTGAGCCAACAACGCGCAAACCGCATCGAGGTCAACACGGGCGGGATCGTCGCTCAGGCTGAAACCGTCTTGAGTCCATTCCATGGATCAGCGTCCCGTTTCAGAGGTTGGTATGGCCGGCCGCCGGCTTGCCGGCCGCAGGCACTTCTCTTATTCTAACCAACAGTCGGAGTCGCCCAAAACAGGAAGGCCTATGAGCCAGATCGTCAGCCAGCTCAACCCGCGCAGCCCGGAATTCCGGGCTAATGAGCGCCACAACCGCCGCCTGGCCGAACAGCTAGCCCAACGCCAGCGAGAGGCGGCTTTCGAACGGCCGGAGCGCGTGGTTGAGCGCCAGCGGCGCCGCGGAAAATTGCTGGTGCATGAGCGCATTGAGGCCGTGCTAGACCCTGGCAGCCCATTTCTTGAGCTCTCAACGCTGGCGGCCTGGGGCATGTACGCCGGCGAAGCGCCGGCGGCCGGCATCGTGACCGGCGTCGGCCGCGTCGCCGGCCTGGAAACGATGTTCATCGCCAACGACCCCACCGTCAAGGGTGGCACATACTTCCCGGAGACGGTCAAGAAGCACATCCGAGCCCAAACCATCGCTGAGGCGAACGGCCTGCCCTGCGTCTACCTGGTGGACTCCGGGGGCGCTTTCCTGCACCTGCAGGCGGACGTGTTTCCCGACCGCGAGCACTTCGGCCGAATCTTCTACAACATCGCCCGCATGTCGGCCCAGGGCAGCGCCCAAATCGCGGCCGTGCTCGGCTCGTGTACCGCCGGTGGAGCCTATATCCCGGCCATGGCCGATGAGACGGTCATCGTCAAGGGCAACGGCACCATCTTTTTGGCGGGCCCACCGCTGGTGAAGGCCGCCACCGGCGAAGAGGCCTCGGCCGAGGAGCTTGGCGGGGCCGACGTGCACACGCGCTTAAGCGGGGTCGCTGACCACTTCGCCAATGATGAGCAGGAGGCGTTGGCCCGGGTGCGCGACATCGTCTCCCAGCTCAACCGGCGCAAAGAGATCGGCGTGGTGATGGAGACGGCCGAAGATCCCGCCTACGACCCCGAAGAGCTTTACGGCGTCCTACCGGCCGACCCGCGCCTGAGCTACGACGTGCGCGAAGTCATCGCCCGGCTGGTGGACGGCTCCCGCCTGAGCGAATTTAAGGCGCGTTACGGCCCGACCATCGTCTGCGGCTTCGCCCACCTGCAGGGCCTGCCGGTGGGCATCGTCGCCAACAACGGCCTGCTGTTCGGCGAGTCTGCCCTCAAGGCGACCCACTTCATCCAGTTGTGCGGCCAGCGGGGCACGCCGCTCCTCTTCTTGCAGAACATCGCCGGCTTTATGGTCGGCCGCCAAGTCGAGAACGAGGGCATCGCCAAGGACGGCGCCAAAATGGTGATGGCGGTCAGCAATGTGCCTGTGCCGCGCATCACGCTGTTGCACGGGGTTAGCCACGGCGCGGGCAACTACGGCATGAGCGGCCGGGCCTACGACCCGCGCTTCCTGTTCAGCTGGCCCAACAGCCGCATCAGCGTGATGAGCGGCGAGTCGGCCGCCAACACCCTGTGGGCCGTCGGCCAGGCCGGCGCCCTGGCCGAGCTGAGCCAGCCGACGGCCGAGCAGGTGGCCGCGGCCGAGGCGGAATTCAAGCGGCCGATCCTGGAGCAGTACGAGCGCGAAAGCGACCCCTACTTTGCCACTGCCCGCCTGTGGGACGACGGCATTCTGGATCCCGCCCAGACGCGCACGGCGCTGGCGCTGGCCTTCTCTGTGACCCTGAACCGGACCTGGGCCGCCGGCCGGTATGGTACCTTCCGCATGTAAACCAGCCCCGGCCGGCTTTCCCATGGGGCTTGCTCCCCCAATCGCTTTGTGATAAAATGCACACAAACGTTCAGAAAGTTTTGAACGATGTGAAAGCTGGCCGGCCGTCCGGCCGGCGCTGGTAGAATCGGCCGTACATGGCATACCGTGATCTCTCAGAATTCGTCGCCCGGCTGGAAGCGGCCGGCGAGTTGGCCCGCATCAGCGCGCCGGTCAACCGCGACCTCGAGATCAGCGCCATCACCGACAGGGTGAGTAAGGGCCCAGCCGAGGCCAATAAAGCCCTCCTGTTCGAAAACGTGACCGGATTTGACATTCCGGTTCTGATCAACGCCTTCGGCTCGGCCCGGCGCATGGCCTGGGCGCTGGGCGTCGAGAATTTGGAAGAGCTGCGCCACAATTTGGCCCGTCTGATTGACATGAAGCTGCCCCAGGGCATGGGCGCCGCGCTCGGCCGGGCGGCCGACCTGATGGGCGCGCTGCGGGCCGTCGGCCTCAGGCCCAGCCGGGTCAAGAGCGGCCCTTGTCAGGAGGTCGTTCAGACTGATGACGCCTCCTTAGAGCGGCTGCCAATCTTGCAGTGCTGGCCCGGCGACGGCGGCCGCTACATCACCCTTATGCAGGTCATTACCCGCGACCCGCTGACCGACCAGCGCAACGTGGGCATGTACCGGATGCAGGTCTACGACGGCCAGACCGCCGCCATGCACTGGCAGCGCCACAAGGGCGGCGCGGAACACGAGCGGGTGGCGCGCGAAAGCGCCCGGCCGGCCATCCCGGCGGCCGTGGTGCTCGGCGGCGACCCAGCCCAGATGTGGTGCGCCAGCGCCCCGCTGCCGCCCAACATTGACGAATTTCTGCTCGCCGGCTGGCTGCGCGGCAAGCCAGTCGCCTTTGTGCCCTGTGTGAGCCAGCCATTGGAGGTGCCGGCCGACGCCGAAATCGTCATCGAAGGCTACGTTGACCCCAACGACCAGCGGCCGGAGGGGCCTTTCGGCGACCACACTGGCTTCTACACCCCGGCCGACCTCTTCCCTACCTTCCACCTCACCGCCATCACCCAGCGGCGCCAACCGATTTACCCGACCACTATCGTTGGCAAGCCGCCAATGGAAGATTATTGGATGGGTAAGGCCACCGAGCGCCTGTTCCTGCCCTTGATGCAAGTGTTCCTTGGCGAGATCGTGGATGTCAACATGCCGGCCGAAGGCATCTTTCACAACCTGGTCATCGTCAGCATAAAGAAGCGCTATCCGGGCCACCCCTTCAAAGTCTGTTACGGCCTGTGGGGGCTCGGCCTGCTCATGCTAGCCAAGGCCATCGTCGTCGTTGACCAAGACGTGGATGTTCACAACTTGCGCGAAGTGGCCTGGCGCGTGTTGGGCAACGTGGACTGGAAGCGGGACGTGACTGTGGTGGAGGGCCCCGTGGATCAACTCGACCACTCGGCCGCCCGCGACAGCTTCGGCGGCAAGATCGGCATTGACGCCACCGCCAAGAGGCCGGCCGATGGCCATCCGCGCGGTTGGCCGCAGGAGATTGAGATGGCAGCCGATGTCGAGGAGATGGTAAGCCGCAAGTGGGCCGAGTACGGGATCTAGAGATCCGGCCGGTTGAGCCGGACGACGCCGCCGACCTGTATGTGATCGTCAGCGACCCGCGCGTGGCGCGCACGACCGTGCAGTTGCCGAGCATGGAGTTCGCCGAGACCCAGGCCTGGCTGGCAACCAGTCAGCCCGGCCGCTACCGCCTGGTGGCTGCGGCCGGCGGCCGGGTAATCGGCTCCGGTGGATTGACCGTGAATCAAAATCCCCGCCGGGCCCACAGCGCCAAATTTGGGCTGATAATTCACCCCAACTATTGGAACCAGGGCATCGGCACGGCGCTGACGGCGGCCGCGCTCGACCTGGCCGACAACTGGCTCGACATGCGCCGTGTGGAGCTGGACGTCTTCACCCACAACCCGGCCGCGGTGCGCGTCTACGAGAAGTTGGGCTTTCAGGTCGAGGGCACGCGCCGGGCGGTTGTCTTTCAAGGCGGCCAGTTCCACGACGAATTCGCCATGGCCCGCCTGAGCGGCTGCGAACACCTGACGTCAGCGCCGGCGGCCGAGCCATTGCCGCCCGAGGAATCGAGGCGTCCTATCAAGGACATCCGCATCCGGCCGCCCCGCATCGAAGATGCCCGCCCGCTGTACGCCTTGTTCCGCGACCCACGCGTCAGCCGCACGACCTTGCAACTGCCCAGCCAGGAATTGCCCAGGACTGAGGGGCGCTTGCGGGATCAAAATAGCAACGTCTTCCGCTACCTGGCTGAGGTTGAGGGCCAGGTGGTGGGCCAGATTTCGATTCATCGCGACGGCCGGCCGCGCCTAGCCCATGCGGCCGGCCTGGGGATGATGGTGCATCCGGATTACTGGTGTCGCGGCGTCGGCACGGCCCTCATTGCGGCCAGCGTGGACCTGGCCGACAACTGGCTCAACCTGAAGCGGCTCTACCTGGAGGTCAACACGGACAACCCGGCCGGGCTGCGCTTGTATCAAAAGTTCGGCTTCGAGATCGAAGGCGCCTACCGCTTTCACGCCTTCGGCGACGGCCGCTGGGCCGACAGTTACTTTATGGCTCGCGTGCTTTAGCCCGGCCGTTTAGCCCCGACCCATTTCTTAACAAACTTTGGAGGAGACGATGCAAAGACGAAATAGACGCTTACTAAGTTTGCTGACCGCGGCCGCTCTGGCCCTGCTGCTGTTGACGGCTTGCAACCGGGCGGCCGATCCCCAAACGCTGCGCCTGGCCGTCCTGCCTATCCTGGACAACCTGCCCATGTACGTGGCCGACGAGCAAGGCTTTTTTGCCGAGGAAGGCCTGACCGTAGAGTTCATCCCGGTCGGCTCGGCCGCCGAGCGCGATCAGGTCATCCAAGCTGGCCAGGCTGACGGCATGATCAACGAGTTGCTCTCGACCCAGCTTTACAACGACCCGGAAATTCAGGTCGTGGTGGTCAGCTACTCGCGCGTCGCCACCCCCGAATACCCACAATACCAGGTTCTGGCGGCCGGGCCGAGCGGCATAACCACGCCAGAGCAGTTGGCCGGCCAAGACATTGGCATCTCCGAAGGCACCATTATCGAATACGCCACCGACCGGCTGCTCGAAGCGGCCGGCCTGGCCCCAGAAGAGATCCAGACCATCGCCGTGCCCGGCATTGCCGACCGCATGTCGCTGCTGGCGTCGGGCGAGCTGCCGGCCGCCACCCTGCCTGATCCGCTGGCCTCACTGGCTATTCAGAATGGGGCTGTGGTGGTAATTGACGACACCAGCCACCCGGAGTTTGGCCACAGCACCTACGCCTTTCGCCAATCGTTCGTGGATGAAAATCCGCGAGTCATCGAAGGCTTCCTGCGCGCCGTCGGCCGGGGCGTTGAGGCGATCAACGCGGATAAGGAGGCCTTCAGCGATCTGTTGGTGGAACGGCAACTGGTGCCTCAGCCTCTCATCGGCTCCTATACCGTGCCTGACTTCCCTGAACCGAGCGTGCCGCCCCAGTCCGTTTGGGACGACGTATTAGCCTGGGCCCAAGCCAAGGGCTATGTTCAGGGCTCGCCTGACTATGCCGACTCCGTCTCCGACGCTTTCCTGCCGTAGGCCCGCTTAAGGCCGGCGGCCGCTGGACCTCCCGGAGGGATTTGAGCCTCCGGGAGGCCTAGCGCCGGCCTCGCCATGGTTCAACTGGATGCCGTCACTTTCGCCTATCCGGGCCAGCCGCCCGTATTCGAGGGCTTTAGCTGGCGGATAGAGCGGCGCCAGGCCTGGGCCGTGCTCGGTCCGTCGGGCGGCGGCAAGACTACCCTCCTCTACCTGCTGGCCAGCTTGCGTCGGCCGTCGGCTGGCCAGATCCTGATTGACGGCCGCCCGTTGGCCGGCCCGCGGCCGCGCACCGGCCTCATCTTGCAGGATTACGGCCTTTTACCCTGGGCGACGGCCGCCCGCAACGTCCTCTTGGGCCTGGAAATCCGCCGCTTCTATGGCCCCGACGGCAAGCACAGCCCCATTGACGAGGCCCCGGCCGACGCCCAGCAGCGCGCAACCTATTGGCTGGAGCGACTCAACCTGAGCGCCCACGCCCGAAAGTTTCCGGCCCAGCTTTCGGGCGGCCAGCGCCAGCGGGTTGCCATCGCCCGCACCCTGGCCCTCAACCCTGACTTGCTGCTGATGGACGAGCCGTTCTCCTCCTTGGACGCGCCCACTCGCGAAAGCTTGCAAGAACTGACCTTCGAGCTGCGGGCCGAAGCCGAGCTAACCACGGTCATCGTCACCCATGCCATCGAGGAAGCTGCCGTGCTCGGCCAGCACATCCTGGTGCTCGGCCAGCCACCCAATCGGCAGGCTCTAGTGGTGGAGAACCCATCGGCCGGCGATCCCGGTTTTCGCCGCCAGCCGGCCTACTACGCCCTGGTGGAGCAACTGCGCGGGATGCTCACGGGGGCAGCTTGAAGCGGCGCCAGGTTCTGCTGGCAGCGGCCGCCCTGCTGCTCATTTGGCAACTGGCCGCCTGGCTGGTGGCCCGGCCGATCTTGCCCGGCCCGCTCGAAGTTGGCCAGGCCCTTGTCGCTGAGCTTGACGAAGGGCTGGCCGAACATTTTTTGGTCAGCGCTTGGCGCGTATTGGCCAGCGTCTTGCTGGCCGTCGCCCTGGCCGCGCCGGCCGGGCTAATCCTGGGCCAGAGCGCGCGCGTGGACCGCCTGTTTGCCCCGGCCGTTTACCTGCTCTACCCCATCCCAAAGGTCGTCTTGGTGCCCGTCATTCTGCTCCTGTTTGGCATCGGCGAATTCCCCAAGATCCTGATTATCTTCCTGATCCTCTTCTTCCAAATTTTGGTTCTCGTGCGAGACAGCGCAGCCGACATTGAGCTGAGGACAGTGCTGTCGGTGCGCAGCCTGGGGGCCGGCCGGCGCGCCCTCTTCCGTTATGTCTACCTGCCGGCCAGCCTGGCGGCTATCCTGACCGCGCTGCGCCAATCGGTGGGTACGGCCGTGGCCGTCCTGTACATCGCCGAATTGTTCGCCACCCGGCACGGCCTGGGCTACTATATCTACCTCAACGGCAACACGCTGTTCAACTACCCCGCCATGTATGCCGGTGTGGTCGCGATGAGCATCCTTGGCCTGGGGTTGTACTTTGCCGTTGACCTGCTGGAACGTCGTTTGTGCCCGTGGAAGTTCGCCCAATGACGGAGTTCGCCGCCTTTATCGCCAACTGCAAGCTGCGCTACGACTTCGCCGATCGTTTTCAGGTGCGCTACCAGCACGCCAATGGCGAGGCTTACGACACCTGGGTCAGCGGCGAGGAGACGCTCGCCCGCCTGCGCTCGGAAGCGGCCGAGGAGCGGCTGCGCGGCCTGGCCAAGCTCGATCGGGCGCAATTAGAGGCCGCTCGCGAGCGCTTGCCCGAGCTGGCCAAGGAGCGCCTGGAGGACGAGCTGCGCCGCCGGCTGGGCGACGTGGTCGAAGATAACATTGGCGGCAACGTGATCGGCGACAGCCTGGCCGACGCCGTGCGCGGCCGGAGCGAGAGCCAGCCTGCCGAGGCCGAGCGCTGGCGCAAGCTGCTTCAGAGCGAGACTTTTCGCCTCCAACTGCTGGAGCTGGCCTGGATCCAGCTGGAAGGCTCCATCCCCGACGAGGCGCCGCCGGCCGAGCCCGGCGATTGGCTAGAGGCGTGAGCAGGGGCTTTCGGCTGCCAGAAATGGGGCGTAAGGGCACGCGGCCGCGTGCCCTTTTATTTTCAGGCGGCCATTTCCGGGCCGGCCCCCTACTC
>JBOGUG010000460.1:0-8229 GCA_050696115.1 Promineifilaceae bacterium (SeqCode)
GGGCAGGATTGCCGGCCGGCGCCTGGCGCGGGCGGGCCTGAGCGCGCGGCTGGCGCGGGCGCGCGCTCAGGCACTGCCGTTTCCGAGCCGGGTTTTTGATTCGGCCGTCACCACGTTCCCGGCCGCCTATATTGCCGAGGCAGCCACGGCCGACGAAGTGCGCCGTGTGCTGCGGCCGGGAGGGCGGCTGGTCCTGGTGCCTGCGGCCGGTTTCAAAGGCAACAGCTTGCGCCGCCGTGCCGTCAACGGCCTGTTCGCGTTGACCGGCCAGGGCACGGGGCAGGCCGGGGCGGCCGAGCCTGGGTTCTGGCGCCAGGCGCTAGCAGCCTACGGCAGGGCCGGCTTTAAGCTTGACATAAGACCAACGGCTGTGGGGGATAGCCGGGTGACAATTATAACGGCCGACCTGCCCGACTAACCTCAAGAAATCCCGAATCCGCCAATCCAGGCCGTAGTTTGCAGCTCTAGGGGAAGTCGCCTGCGCATGGTTCACCGGCCGCACCGCTGGTACAATCAGCCCATGCGAACGGAACATTACCGCGAACCAGGGCAGGCGCCTGAAGGCGGAAAGGAACTCCGGACGTTGGAGATCGCGCTGCTTTTCGTTGTCATGTTGCTGGTGGTTGGCTTCGACCACCTGACCAAACGGCTGATCGAGCTGCGGCTGCCCATGTACGCCAGCTGGGAGCCGATACCGGCGCTGGCGCCGGTGATCAAGATCACCCATGCAACCAACACTGGCGCGGCTTTCGGCCTGTTCCCCAGTGGCAGCAGCATCTTCATGCTGGTGGCGGCCGTTGTGGCTGTGGCCATCGTTATTTACAACTTTCGGCTGCCGGCCGGCAACAGCCTATTTCGGGTCGC
This sequence comes from Promineifilaceae bacterium (SeqCode), assembly GCA_050696115.1. GTDB lineage: Bacteria > Chloroflexota > Anaerolineae > Promineifilales > Promineifilaceae > UBA11865. The sequence goes on from JBOGUG010000460.1 coordinate 865, forward strand.
CCTTGGCCTTCAACTGGGCGGGGCACTGGGCAACTTGACTGACCGTGTGCGCCAGGGCTTCGTTACGGACTTCATAGATTTCGGACCCTGGCCGGTCTTTAACCTTGCCGATACCTCCATCGTGGCCGGCGTAATCCTGTTGGGCATCCTCTTGTTGCGCGAGCAGCGCCAACTCAGCGCAGAAGAAGCGCGATCGGGGGAGGGCGAGCCGCCGGCCGAAGAGCGCTCCATGATCTGGAATGAGTGAGCGCATGGAGGTCATCAGCCTGGACCGGCCAGGGGAACGCCTGGACAAGGCGTTGGCCGAGCGGCTGCCCGAACTTTCCCGCGCCCAACTTCAACGCCTGATTCGCGACGGCCTGGTGACCCTGGCCGGAGCGCCGCTAAAGGCCAGTTTCCGGCTTGCCGGTGGCGAACAGGTGGTCGTGGAGAGGCCGGAGATAGCCGAAACGGGCCTGGCGGCCGAAGCACTTCCCCTCGACATCCGCTACGAAGATCGAGACATCCTGGTCATCAACAAACCGGCCGGCATGGTCGTGCATCCTTCGGTCGGCCACGAGGGCGGCACTCTGGTCAATGCGGTCTTGGGCTATTGCCCCGACATCGCCGGCATCGGGGGCGAGCGCCGGCCGGGGATCGTCCACCGGCTCGACAAAGAAACCTCCGGCCTCATCCTGGTGGCCAAGAATGATGCGGCGCTAACTTACCTGCAGGATCAATTCCGGGAGCGGAAGGTAGAAAAGCGCTATCTGGCGCTCGTCGAGGGCCACTTTGGCGCGGCTGAGGCGCTGATTGACGCGCCCATCGGCCGCCACCCCCAAGAGCGCAAGCGGATGGCCGTGATTCCGCCAGGCAGCGCAGCCATTGGCCGGCCGGCCCAGACCCACGTCCGAGTGCTAACCCGCTATCAGGATTTCACTCTGTTAGAATGCCGGCCGCGCACCGGGCGCACCCACCAAATCCGCGTCCACCTGGCCTTCGCCGGCCACCCATTGGCCGGTGACACCAGCTACGGCCGGCGCAAGCGAGCCGCTAGCCTGGCCCGGCAATTCCTGCACGCCGCCGGCCTCAGATTCAGGCGGCCGGCCGACCGCCGCGAAGTGGCCTGTGAGGCCGAGCTTCCGGCCGACCTGGCACGCTTCCTCGAGAGCTTGGCGTCCCAATACCAAAGCCCTTGACAGGTAAGCGCGCCTAAATTCGGGTGAGGGCCGCCGGTTCTAGCTCACCTCGTCGGTAAGCCGCTCGTCAAAGTGGAAGGGCTGGGGGAGTCCGGCCGGATGGCGCCGAAGTCGGGATGATCGGCGTTGAGACAGCAGATCGGCTCGTGAGGCAAAATGACGATGGGTAGTTCCAACAGGACCGAGCGCCAGCCAGGCCCTTGATTGCCAAGTCGCCGGCTTTCTGCCAGGATCGGGTATGATAGCCGTCTCGAAGTGGAGCGGGGCAGGCGTTGCTACTTATCGAACACCGCGTCAATACAGTTGAGAAGCTGCTGAGCGTGCCGGCCGAACGCGGCGTTGAGGTGGATGTGCGTGAACTGGGCGGGGAGTTGCGCCTGGCCCACGACCCCTATGAATGTGGCCAGCGGCTGGAGGACCTGCTGCGCGCCTATCATCATGCCCTGATCATCTTCAACGTAAAGTGCGACGGACTGGAAGAGCGGATCCTGGCGCTGGCGGCCGAGCATGAGATAGAGCAATTCTTTTTTCTTGATCTGGCCCCCGCCACTCTGATCCGCCTGGCTCAGGCCGGCCTGCGCCAGGCAGCCGTGCGCTTCTCCGAATTTGAGCCTGTCGAAGCGGCATTGGAGCTGGCCGGCCGCGTCGAGTGGGTCTGGGTAGACTGTTTCAGCCGGCGGCCGCTGGACCGCGCCGACTATCAGCGCTTACGTCCGCATTTCAAGCTATGCCTGGTCTCGCCCGAACTGCAGGGCCTGCCGCGGGCAGAGCTGGCCGGCTGGCGGCGGGCGCTGGCCGGCATGCCCATTGACGCGGTGTGCAGCGACTTGTGCGACGAGTGGGCGGCCGGGGGGGTGGGTTGAACATGTGGGTTCCTGGCGCGGCTCGGCTGGGGAGCGAGCGGCTGGCGCTCGGCCGGACGGCCGTTTACGTGGCGGCGACGGTGGGCCTGCTGGCCCTATTTGGCCTGAAGGACGCGCTTGTGCTGCTCGGCCGGGAATGGCCGCACCTGACGGCCGTGGTCAACAACCCCGTGCTGAGTTGGGAGGAGGTTTTTGTCTATCTGCCGCTGGCGAACCATTTTTCGCTGGCGACGCCGCTGCCGGCCGCGCCCATGGCCGATCCCGGCCTGAGCCAACTCACCAGCCTACCGCCTTTGACGCTGATTTTGCAGGGCGCCCTTTACCGCTGGCTATCCCTGGGCAACCCGGACGCCTACCTGCTGGCGATGCACGCTCTGGCGCCCACGGCCGCCTTCTGGCTCCTGTTCCTGATCTACCGGCGCTACGTGGCCGAAGCCTGGTCGTTCTTGCTGGCGTTCTGGGGCGTAACCTTCTTCCGCAATTTCAGCTCGCTGGGCTACTGGTTTGAGCTGCTTGGTGGGCGCGGCGGTCCGGTCGAGCTGGCCAGCCTGGCGCCGCCCGAGTTGACCCGAACGCCCGCCCCCGCGCTCACCTTCCTGCTCTTTATCCTGGCATTTCACCTGTCCACACGCGAGCACAAGCCCAGCCTGAAGGAGACGCTGGCCTACAGCGCCCTTTGGGCGGCCCAGGCGTACATCTATCTTTTCAATTTCGTGGCTGGCATCCTGTTCTGGTTTATTTACCTGGCCTTCACTTGCTATTGGCGGGACCGGACCCTGCGGCCGGGCCGCGTTGGGCGTACGCTGGCGCTTAACGCGGCCGTCGTCTTGGCCGTGATTTCTCCCCTCCTGCTGGACCAGCTTCTCTTCCGGTCGCCTCTGCAGGAGGAGGTTACCCAGCGCATGGGGATGATCTCAGCCGCGGCCGGGCCGATCAGCAGCGAATGGGGCTTCCTGCTGGCTTACGTCCTCCCACTCGCGGTGGTCCTGACTGTCGCCTGGGCCGGCTCGGCCGATTACTACGAACTGGTTTACCGTTTCGGCCCGGTACTGTTGATGATCGGGGTCGAACTGCTCGTGCTTAACCTGCACCTCGTACTGGGCCGCTTCTTCCAGCCCTACCTTTTCTCCATCCGCATTGGCGCCTATTTCTCCCGCTACCTCTATTTCATTCCGGTGCTGTACTTTCTTTCCCGCCCACCCAAGCGCCGTTTCCATCGCACCGGCCGGCTGAGCCGGCTTGTTGGCCCGGCCTACGCGGCCGTTTCGGGCTGGCTTGCACGTGGCAGGCGGCCGATTGCCCTGGTCGGCGTCAGCCTGATTGCTCTGGTTGCGGTGGCCTCCAGTATGAGATTTGCCCAGAATCACGCCGCGCGGGTCGCCCCGCGCATGATCCAGACTGAGGCCCAGTTCAACGTGCTAGTGGGTGCGGCCCCGGCCGGCGATGCCCTTATGGCCTCCGAGGAAATAGAGGTGAATCTGCTGCTGCCGGCCCGATCGCGCCATGAGACCCTGCTGGTCAGCTCGTTCAACAACTTTGTGCCTGAGTCGGAGATTTTGGAGCGGCTGCTGTTGTTTGCCCACGTCTTCAACTGGGACGAGGCCCGATTCTTGGCCTTTATGCTGCCTAATCCGACCTACGACGGCTTCTACAGTCGCAACGATTTTGTCCTGTCACCCGAATCGCTTAGTAACGGCTTCGGCTACTGGCTGCTAAACCACCAGCGGCAGATGAACGCGGCCGAAACGGCCGCCTACGCCGCCATGTTAGCTGAGCGCTTTGCAACTTTCGACGTGGCGATGGCGGCAGCTCAATACAATCTCCGCTTGGTGCAGGCCAGCCGGCCGATCAATCCCTTGCTGCCGGTCGCTGAGGCCATTCCGGCCGGCGACACCAGCCTCTACCGGCTGGAGTACGGCGAATGAAGGCTGCGGTCTTGACTGGCGTACGCCAACTCGAAGTACAGGACGTGCCAACGCCTGAGCCGGCGGCCGGGGCTTTGCTGCTCAAGGTGCTGGCCTGCGGCGTGTGCGGCTCTGACATCCGCACCTTCAACAACGGCCACGCGCGCGTCAGATATCCGGCCATAATGGGCCATGAGATTGCGGCCGAGGTCGTGGCCGCCGGCCCGGACGCGGCCGGCTTTTCGGTCGGCGACCGGGTCTCCTTGGGGGCGGACGTGCCGTGCGGCCGCTGCGAATGGTGCCGGCAGGGGCTGGGCAACTGCTGCCAGGAGAACTACGCAGTTGGCTACCAATATCCCGGCGGCTTTGCCGAGTATTGCCTGCTGGAGCCGAATGTGGTCGCCCAGGGGCCAATTCGACGCCTGCCGGCCGGACTGGACATGGAGCAGGCAGCGCTGGCCGAGCCACTGGCCTGTTGCCTGAACGGGCTGGAGCGGGTCCACTTCGCCCCCGGCCGGTCGGTTGTCATTATCGGGGCCGGCCCAATGGGCATTTCGTTGGCCAAGGCAGCCCGCGCCCTAGGCTCGCCATTGATCGTGCTGTGCGACCTTGACGCCGGAAGGCTGGCGGCCGCCCGTGTCGCCTGCGCTGACCATTACTTGGACACAGGGGCTGGCGACATTCAGGCCCAGGTGCTCGAGGTTACGGCCGGCCGGGGAGCCGATGTTGTCTTTACGGCCTGTGCCAGCCCGGAAGCGCAGGAAGACGCGCCGGGCCTGGCAGCGGTGCGGGGAGCGGTGAACTTCTTTGGTGGGCTTCCGGCTGGCGCCCGCCTGATCCAGATTTCCTCCAACCTGGTGCATTACAGGGAGCTTATGCTGACCGGCTCGCACGGCTCGACGCCGCGCCAGCATCGCTTGGCGCTCGACCTGATCGCCTCCGGCCGGGTTGAGCTTTCGGGCGTGATCAGCCACCGCTTTGGGCTTGACGAGATCCATGAGGCCTTTGCCGTGGCCGAGGAGCGGCGCGGCCTCAAAGTCTTGGTGAAGCCGCATGGCTGAGATCGGCCGCCAGGGCTGCGGCGACGGCGAAGGCGTGCTGATCAGCGCCTCCATCATGTGCGCCAACTGGATGCGGCTGGAGGACGACCTGCGGGCGCTGGAAGCGGCCGGGGTCAACGCCATCCATTACGACGTGATGGATGGCTTCTTCGTCGAGGACTATTGCCTGGGTACCGAGATCATCAACGAGATCCGGGCCAACACCTGCCTTCCGGCCGACTATCACCTAATGGTCGAAGAGCCGATCCGCATCCTGCGCAATTTCACGGCCGGGCAGGGCGACATTCTGTCCATCCATTACGAAGCGTGCCGCAACCTGCACCGCGACCTCATGCGCATTAGGCGCCAGGGCTTTCGGGTCGGGCTGGCCCTGAATCCGGCGACCACCCTGAATGCGATCGAATATGTGATTGACGAGGTGGACACCCTCACGATCATGACGGTCAATCCGGGCTTCAAGGGTCAAAAACTGGTGCCTCAGATGCTGTTAAAGATCGAGGCGCTGGCCGAGTTGCGCGGCCGGCTGGGGCTTGAGTTCCAGATCAGCGTAGACGGCAACGTGGACGCCGAGAACATTCCACTTATGGTGGCAGCGGGGGCCGACATCCTGGTGGGCGGCTCGTCGGGGCTGTTCACGGCCGGCCGGCCGCTGGCCGAATCGGTGCGCCAAATGCGGGCCTGCATCCAGACCGGGCTGGGGCTGGGCGGACGCTGATGGAAGTCCTGCTGGGCATTAACACCGGCTTTGCGCTCAATCGTTTTCCCGCCCCGCAGCACTGGATCCCGCTGGTTGCCGAAACGTTTGGCCTGCGGATTGTCCAGTTCACGGCTGACCTGCTCAACCCGTCGCTGCCGGCCGCCATTGTTGCCGACCAATTGGGGCAGCTGACGGCGCTCATGGGCCAGTACGGCCTTGAGGCGCGGCACACGTTTACGAGCGCTTTCACCCGCGTCAATCACTTGTCGCATTCCGACGCCAGGCTCCGTGATTACTGGCTTGATTGGTTTCGCCGATTCGTGGACATATCGCTGGCCCTGGGGGCGGAGAGCATGGGCAGCCACTTCGGCATCCTGGCGACGCCCGACCTGCAAGCGCCGGCCGTGCGCCTGGAGCGCTTCGAGCAAACCCTGGCCGGCTGGCGCCAGATCGCGGCGTACGCGGCCGAGAAGGGTCTCGCCTATCTCACCTGGGAGCCAATGTCGGTGGCCCGCGAGTACGGCGAGACGCTGGCCGAGGCCGGCCGGATCCAGCAGGCGCTGAACACGGACAGCCCCTTGCCCTTCAAGCTGTGCCTGGATGTCGATCATGGCGACGTCGCTTCGCCGGAACCGGCCGACAGCGACCCTTACGCCTGGATCAGGGCCTTCGGCCGGGAGGCGCCCATCATTCATCTTAAGCAGACGTCGGCCGACAAGGGCGGCCACTGGCCCTTCGTGGCCGGGCACAACGCAGCCGGCCGGATCACGCCTGAGCGTCTATTGGCGGCGCTTGAGGCGGCCGGGGTCGAACAGGTAACGCTGCTGCTGGAACTCAGCTTCCGCGAGCGCGAGCCATTCGAAAGCCGGGTGGTGCAGGACATCCGGTCCTCCATTGACTACTGGCGGCCGTATGTCCGATTCTGAGGGCGATGCGCAGCCTGCCGCCGCATAAGGTCGTCATCCCGATGGCAGGCCAGTCGCGCCGCTTTCAGGCGGCCGGCTACGCGGCTCCCAAGCCCTTCATCCCCATTGACGGCAAAATGATGATCGAGCGCGTCTGCCGGCTGTTTTCAGCGGAGGACGAGTTCGTGTTCGTCTGCAACGAGGAACAGTTGCAGGCCAACCCCGGCTGCGGCCGGGCGTTGCAGGCCATTGCGCCCCGGGCGCAGGTCGTGGCGATTGCGCCGCACGAGCTGGGACCGGTCTACACAGCCATCGCGGCCGACGAATATATAGGCGACGACGAGGCGGTCATTATCGCCTACTGCGACTTCAGCCTGCGCTGGAGCTATCGCCAATTCTTGCTCCAGGCGGCCCAGTATGATGGCGCCATGGCCGTCTTTCGCGGCTTTCATCCTGCCTCCTTCGGCGACACGGACTACTGTTACTTGCGGGTGGATGAGAATTTGGAGCTGCTTGAGGTGGGCGAAAAGCGGCCGTTCACCGCCCATCGGGCCGATGAATATGCATCCACCGGGGTCTATTATTTTGGCGCCTGGCGCACCTTTCGCCATTATGCCGAGGAGCTTGTCGCCCAGGGGCAGCGCGTGGGCGGGGAGTATTACGCCAGCCTGATCTATCCGGCCATGCTGCGCGACGGCAAGCGCGTGTGCGTCCAAGAGGTCGAGAAGTTTATCTGCTGGGGCACGCCCCAGGATTT
>JBOGUG010000461.1:0-2386 GCA_050696115.1 Promineifilaceae bacterium (SeqCode)
AGCACGGGCAGCGGGGCCAACAGCAGCCCGGCCGCCGCCAGGCCCAGCAGCCCCAGCCGGATGCGCTCGGTGCGCGCATCGCTGGCCACCGGCCCTTCGGCCGCGGCCGGCTGGGCTGCAACGGCCGGTGCCAGTGTGGCCGTGGCCTGGGGCCGGATCACTTCAATCACATGCGGCACGGCCGGGCTTTCGGCGCTCAGGCCCAACGCGTCCGTCACCCGCACTTGGGCCAGGACCGTCCCGGCTCCACGCTCGCTGATATCCCAGTTGAACGTCAGCCGGCCGTCCAGGACCAGCGGCCGGCTTTGCGAGCTTGCCGGCGCGCCGTCCACCAACAGCGTCGCCTCGGCCAGCCCGCGCGGGTGGCCGTCGGGCCAGCTTATCTCGGCCGTCAGCGGCCAGACGGCCGGCTCCAGCTCGGCCAGGGCCGTCTCAGGCCCGGCCGCCAGGCGGCGGATCGGCTCCGCCCCGGCCGCCAGGCTGACGGCCGGCGGCCGCAGTTCCAGGCTGTAGGCGGCCTCATCGGCTACGCCGCGCAGCGAGACCGTCACCGTGTAGCGGCCGCTCTGACGCACGGCCGAAGTGAAACGGGCCCGGTTCAATAGTGAACGGTCGCGGATCTCGGCGAAGATCGGCTCGGCCTCGGCCGCCTCCGGCAGGTGGCGCACCCGGCCGCCGGTCCGGTTCGCTAGCCGCGCCAGGTTGTTCACCTCGTTAAAGTCGGCCTGGCTGCCCAGCAGCAGCGCGTAAACGTAGACGCCGGCCGGGGCGGCCTCGGCCAGCAGCGACTCGTAATCCAGCTGCTCGCCCACCAGGCCGCCGTCGGAGAAGAGGGCTACGGCCGGCAGCCGCCCCTCCTCCGCCCCGGCGGCAGCCTGGGCCAGCGCCTGGCGCAACATGGCCTGCAGCGGGGTCGGCCCCAGCTCGGCCGGCTCATAGCTGCCGGCGGCGGCCGCCACGGCCGCCGGCTGGGCCAGCCCCGGCTCGCCCAGAAAGCGGCCGCCGGCCCCGTCCGGCGCCAGGATGCTGACCCGGTCGCGGCCGCCCGGATCCATCTGGCCCTCGGCGAAGGCGGTGATGGCTGCTGTGGCTATTTCGCGCCGGCTCGGGCCGCCCGGCTCGTCCTGCTGCTCGAATGAGGCGTTGGCGTCCAAAACCAGCACCAGCTCCAGCCCGGCCGGCACCGGGTCCACCTCGAAGCTGCTCACCGGCTGGCCCGCCTCGCTCAGGCGCAGACCGCTCAGGTTGAGCTCTGGTCGGCCGTCGGCGTCCAAGGCCACGAAATAGGCGTCCACCTCGGGGAAAGCGGCTGCGTCCAGGCGCACGATGCGCACCTGGCCCACCTCCGCCTGAGCCAGGGCCGACGCGTCCCGGCCGAGCGCTAGCAGAAGGACGGCCAGCGCTGCCCACCAGCGCCAAAGCATGAAAATGGCTTGCGCAGCCCGGATGTCGGTACCTCCCACGGCAGTCTTCGGTTTTGTAACCCAAGTCGGCCGGGCGCGCTACCGGATTGGGCAGCTGCAGAGGGCTGCCCCTACAAAATCGGCGCCCGCCGTCCGATCCTGTAGGGGCGGGCCTCCGTGCCCGCCCTGGTTCTGGGCCAACCAACGGCCGGCCCTTCCTGCCAGAATTCAATCCCCCAATCCCCCACATCCCGGCCGCATCCCGACCGGCTTTGGGCTATAATAACGTGCGTGCCCAGCCTCGATCTGACCTGACCCAAAAAGGAAATGATCCCCCGATGAAGCCGGCCATCTTCTTACGTCCCCTGGCGCTCCTGGCCCTGACCCTGCTCCTGGCCGGCCGGGCGGCTGGGCAGGAGGACGCCGGCGCAGGCCCCGGCCGCCTGGTCATCAGCGGCAGCGAGAGCGCGGCCGCTCCCGCCATCGCCATCCGCGCCTACGGCCTGGACAGCGCCGGTCAACCCCTGGAGCTGACGCCCCAGACGGTGGCCGTTCAGCACAATCAGCAAGAGGTGACCGGAGTGGAGAGCGGCTCGCCCTTCGCGGCCGGGACTTTCACCCTTTTCCTGATTGACGCCCCGGCCGGGCTGGAGGGCCAATTGCCGGCCGTGCAGGCCGCCATCCAGGGCTTTAGCGCCCCGCCCAGCATGCAGGAGCGGCTAGATACGGTCACCATCTACCGCGTTGGGGCCGAAGAGGCTATCCCGGCCTTGGAGCCAACGGGCTTTTACAACGCCGTCCTCAACTTTTTCGCTCAACCGCTGGAGACGCAGGCCGGCCCGACCGCCCTGCTGGACAGCCTCGGCCGGCTTTTGGACGAGGCGCCCGGCCTGGCGCCCAAGCCCGACATCTACACCTCGCTGGTGGTCATCAGCGACGGCACCGACGCCGTCAGCTCCGAGTTTCAGGCCGAGGAGCTTGGC
>JBOGUG010000462.1:0-1462 GCA_050696115.1 Promineifilaceae bacterium (SeqCode)
GCCCTCTACCACCTGCCATCGCAGATGATCCTTTACCTGCGCCAGATGCTGAGCGCCGATTATGAAGCCGCCTGGGCGAAGCTGGTTAAACGCGCCTGGGAGCGGCCGAAGCTTAAGCGAGGCGAAACGGCCGCCCCGGCCGACTTCCAGCCGAGCCGCAACTGGCTCTACGAAGACCTGTTTGCCCTGGCCGACAACGTCAGCGAGCGCGCCCCGCGCTTCATTCGCACCTATTTCCTTCGCCAGTCGCAGCGCTGGGCGCAAAACGACCCGACCGACCCGCGCGTCCAAAACTCGCTGCGCCAAGAAGCCGAGCTTGTCTCCTGGAAGCTCGCCGAACCATTCTTGAGGAGGATGCTGGGCATGGACAATGCACGCATTGAACAAATCCGCGCTCTGGGCGACGCTCTGGCCGACTACGTCAAGAACCAGAACGACCGGGGCTTCTTCCGCAGCTTTTACGCTGAGTCGCGCTACGGCTATCTGCGAAACGAACTCATCAAGGCCAATACGGCCCACGTCCGGCGTGGCCACCCACCGTTCCTGACGCTGGACAATTACCTGGCCGTCTTTGAGGAGGGCGAGGAACTGGCGCGGGTGGACTGGCGATTGGCTCGCGACCTGGTGTTGATTCGCCTGGTAGAGAAGCTCTACGATAATGGCTGGCTGCGGGCTAACCAGGACGTAGTGGAGGAACGCCCGGCTGCGGCCGAGGGCGAAGAGAACCGTTAGCATCAAGGGAGGATCAGAAAGATGGCCTTTGTCACTGGTTTGCTGCTAATTGACGCGCCGGCTTCGGCCTTGAACAACCTGGGCAACATCCCCGGCGCTCGCACCGACAACACCGTCGGGGTGAAGATGATTAGCACCAAAGAGGGGGCCTACCCCTACGTCTCGGCCCAGGCGTTTCGCTACTGGCTGCGGGCCACGCTGGAAGGCAATGGCGAGTGGAAGAGCGCCCCGATCTTCCGCGAGGAGAAAGTGGCCTATACCGACGCCAACCCAATCAAATATTGGGACGATGACCTGCTGGGCTATATGCGCGCCCCCTCCAAGAAAAGCTCGGCGGTCGAAAAACGCGAAGCCGACCCGAGCCGGGCGGAGGAAACGCCGACGACCGACACGGTCACCCGCGTCTCGCCATTCCGGGTCAGCACCCTGGTCGCTTTGGCCCCGGTAAGTATTACCGAGGATTTCGGGGTGATGGCCCGCCACGAAGGCGATCCGGTGCCGCACGAGCACCAGTTTTACCGGGCCACCCTGCGTGGTCTCTTTTCGCTGGATTTGAGGGCGGCCGGGACATTCTCCTATCGCCAGCGCACGGGCTATTTGAACCTGGACAACACCCGCAAGGAGCAGGCCCAAGGCGCCGGACTGGAGCACGACGAGAAGAACAAGGCTTATCGCCTCTCGCCTGCCGACCGTCTCAAACGCATAAGCGCTCTATTAGACGGCCTGGCTC
>JBOGUG010000463.1:0-1478 GCA_050696115.1 Promineifilaceae bacterium (SeqCode)
TGGGACGGGCTTCCAGCCCGTCAGCGGGCGCAGCCCGCGCCCTGACCGCCCCGGGCCTGCGGCCCGGCCGCGGGCAAGATGCCCGTGTCACAAAATGGGCGCCGCGCGCCGTGTAGGGGCAGACCCCTGTGCCCGCCCTCCGGCCGTGCCTGCCCTGGTTCTGCCCCTACCAAAATGTGAGCCTGATCACCTTATCAGCCTGGTAATGGGTGTACAATACCCGCATGCGCCCGGCCGCCCTGTCCTTTCTTCTGGCCGGATTGGCCCTGCTGGCCGCCTGCCGGCCGGCCCCGACCGCCCTCCGCGCCGCCGGCCAACCGGCCGAGCAGACCCTCACGCCCGGCCCGACGCCGCCCGGCCGGCCCTCGGCCGATTGCAGCAGCCTGTTGCTCGCCCAGCACCGCTTCTCCGTCCGAGCCTGGCCCCGCACCAACTTTTGCCTCCACAGCGTGCCCTATGACGAAATCCAATCCGGCGGCGTCGGCCGCGACCGCATCCCCGCCATAGACGCGCCGCTCTTCGTAAGCCCGGCCGAAGCGGACCTCTGGCTGGCCGACGTCGAGCCGGTCATGGTCCTAGCGTTGCAGGGCGATGCCCGCGCCTACCCGCTCCAGGTACTTGTCTGGCACGAGATAGTCAACGACCTGGTCGCCGGACGGCCGGTGGCCATCACCTACTGCCCGCTGTGCAACGCCGGCCTGGCCTTCGACCGCCGCCTGGACGGCCGCACGCTCGATTTTGGCACCACCGGCAACCTGCGCCGGGCTGACCTGGTCATGTACGACCGCCAAACCGAATCCTGGTGGCAGCAGTTCACTGGCGAGGCCATCGTCGGCGAGCTGACCGGCACCCGGCTGCCGCTGCTGCCCGTCAGCATCACCAGCTACGCCGATTTCAAGGCCGCCTACCCGGCCGGCCAGGTGCTTTTCCCCGACACGGGCTATGAGCGGCCCTACGGTGAAAACCCGTATGTCAACTACGACTCGCTGGCCAATCCCGGCGCGCGCTGGCTGGACGCCGAGCCCGATCCGCGCCTGGAGCCCAAACGGCGTGTCCTGGGACTGGCGCTCGGCGACCAGGCCATCGCCTACCCCTTTGACCTGTTGGCCGCGGCCGGCGCGCTCAACCACGAGCTGGCCGGCCGGCCGCTGGTCGTCTTCTGGAAGGCCGGCACCGTCTCGGCCTTGGACAACCAGGTCATCGTCGAGTCGAAGGATGTCGGCTCGGCCGCCGCTTTCAGCCGCGAGCTGGATGGGCGCACGCTGACCTTTGCCGCCGAAGCTGGCCGCTTCCGCGACGAGCAAACCGGCAGCGTCTGGAACATCTTCGGCCACGCCGTCGCCGGCCCGCTGGCCGGCCGGCGGCTGGAGCCGCTGCCCGCCAACGAATTCTTCTGGTTCGCCTGGGCCGCATTCCGGCCGGACACGGCCGTTTACCGGCCGGCCCTGTAGGGGCGGGCCTCGTGCCCACCCTCAGGA
>JBOGUG010000464.1:0-2359 GCA_050696115.1 Promineifilaceae bacterium (SeqCode)
GGCCCTGGACCTATACGAGGCCAGCCCGGCCATCGGCTTCGACGGCCGGATCACGGGCGCCAACCAGCCAGAGATCATCGCCGGTGCCGACGTGGTGGTCGTCACGGCCGGCGTGCCGCGCCGCAAAGACCCGGAGACGGGCCAGTTTCCCAGCCGCGACGAGTTGGTCAAGATCAACCAGGCGATCATGGAGGAGGTGGCGCAGAATATTAAGCGCCACGCGCCGGCCAGCATCGTAATTGTCGTCAGCAACCCGCTGGACGCGATGTGCCACGTGGTCAAGGAGGTGACCGGCTTCGGCCGGGAGCGAATCATCGGCATGGCCGGGGCACTGGATACGGCCCGCTACAAGAGCTTCATCGCCTTAGAGCTTGGCGTCAGCGTGGAGGACGTGCACGGCATGGTTTTGGGCGGCCACGGCGACACGATGGTGCCTCTGCCGCGCCACACGTCGGTGGCCGGCATCCCGGTGACTGAGTTGCTTCCGGCCGAGACAGTGGACGCCATCATTGAGCGCACGGCCAAGGGGGGCGGGGAGATCGTCGGCCTGCTTGGCTACAGCGGCTTTTACGCCCCGGCGGCCGGCGTGGCGGTCATGGTCGAGTCGATCCTGCGCGACAAGAAGCGGGTAATGGCCTGCGCCGTCCACACCCAGGGCGAATACGGCTACCGGGATCTGTTTATCGGCCTGCCCGTGGTCCTCGGCCGAAAGGGCGTCGAGCGCATCCTGGACATGGAATTGAGCGAGGGGGAACGGGCCATGCTGGACAATTCGGCCGAGGCGGTGCGCTCGGTGGTCGAGGTGTTGGGCTACTGAGCGCCAGAAGGCAGCCACGGGGGGCTGCCCCCAACAATTCCGTTAGGCCGAAAAATCCCCCAATCCCGGCGGCAGCCTGCCGGCCGGCTCAGCCTGCTGCTAGCGCCGCCGGCCGCGCAAGATGCGCAGCATGAACAGGAATAGGTTGATGAAGTCCAGGTACAGCCGCAAGGCGCCCAGGACGCCAACCCGGCTGGCCACTTCGCTCTGGCCGGCCACGACTGCCTGGGCCGTCATGACTTTGATGCGCTGCGTGTCGTAAACCGTCAGCGCCAGGAAGAGGCCGGTGCCGGCGTAGGTGACAATCCAGTCCAGCGTCGAGTTGGCCAGGAACATGTTGACCACCGAGGCAATGATTACCCCGATCAGGCCGAAGAGGAGCCACTTGCCCCAGCCGCTCAGGTCCTCTTTGGTCGTATAGCCGATGAAGGACATGGCGCCGAACAGCCCGGCCGAGGAGACGAACGCCAGGGCGATGGTGCCCAGTTCGTAGGCGACGAATATGATCGCCATAGTAAGGCCATTGATGGCCGCGAAGACGAAGAACAGGGCCAGGGCCACGCCGGGCGATAAGCGGTTGATGAAGCGCGAAATGCCAAAAACTAAGCCCAGCTCGACCACGATCAAGCCAAGAAAGCCGAAGGAGTTGCCGAAGATAAGGCCCAGCACAGCCTCGCTGCCGGCCGTCATCCAGGCCACGGCCGCCGTCAGCGTCAGGCCGAAGAACATCCACAGATAGACCCGGCGCAGGGCTTCGGCGAAAGCCTGGCTGATGGCCGTCTGGTCGAGCGGCATAGGCGCGTGCGATTCGTAGTCCAACATTGGCTCATGACCTCCTGAAAGCGCGAGAGATATTCAAGCTATACCCCAAAACCCTGCCAGCGCCAAGAGTGACGTCATGCCAGGGCTAATCAGCGCTCGGCTCGGCCAAATGGGCAAGCACCGTGTCCAGGTCTTTGTCCCCCCGGCCGCTGAGGTTGACCAGGACGATCTGTTCCGGCCGCATCTGGGGGGCGCGCTTGATGGCCTCGGCCAGAGCGTGGCTCGACTCCAGGGCCGGAATGACCCCCTCAAGTTGACATAACGACTGAAAGGCGGCCAGGGCCTCGGCGTCGGTGGCGTAGGTGTAGCCGGCCCGCCCCTGGTCGCGCAGCCAGGCGTGCTCCGGCCCCACGGCCGGATAATCTAGGCCGGCGCTGATGCTGTGGGTCGGCCGGATTTGGCCGTCGGCCGTCTGCAGGACGTAACTCTTGGCCCCATGCAAGACGCCGACGCGGCTGCTGTCTGGGTCACTGAAGCGGGCAGCGTGCCGGCCGCTGGCGATGCCCTCCCCGCCGGCTTCCACGCCCAAGAGTTCCACCCCGGCGTCATCGCGGAAGGCGTGGAAGATACCGATGGCGTTCGAACCGCCGCCCACGCAGGCGATGATCAGGTCAGGCAGCCGGCCGGCTGCGGCCAAAATCTGGGCCCGCGCCTCACGGCCGATGACGCTTTGGAATTCGCGCACCAGCAGCGGGTAGGGATGCGGGCCCAGTGCCGAGC
>JBOGUG010000465.1:0-8312 GCA_050696115.1 Promineifilaceae bacterium (SeqCode)
CTGTCATAGACTAGCTCGCCGGGAGGGCGGGCAACCAGGCACTCTATCAGCCAGTCGAAAGCGCCGTCGTAGAGGGACAAGAGGCTGCTGCGGCGCAAGCGGCCGGTCGGGTAGCGCCTATCCATGAGCCAGGTCAGGGTCTCCAGTGCTCGCCGCCAGCCCTCGTCTGTAGCCGCCTGGGCTTCCAGGCCGGCCAGAAATTCAAGAACGCTAGCGTAATCGCAGTTTGGGATCTGCCCTGCCAACCAGGCAGCCAATTCGGCTGGACCGCCCGCCGGCAGGCGCAGCGGCGCAGGCCTGGATCCATTGGCGCGATAGGGGACCTGTTCGGCCTCCGGCCGCACCGGCCGGCCGAACTTGTCCCTGCATTCGAGCCGGGCACCGCCCTCTGGCTGGGGCGAGACAGTAAAGACGAAGGCGCCGCCGTCGGTGTGGCTGCCGCCCCGGGCGTTCCAGTAGCGGTCGGCCCGGCTCCAAAAACGGCCATCCTCGCTCGCCAGGCTGTTTAGCGCGGCGTCAATGGCCTGCTTTTCGGAGGCAGCAAAGCCGATGGCCGGTCCATCCCGGCCGCTCGCCTGCCAGGCGAAGACCTGCGGCCGGAGCATTGAGGTGTCGGTAATGCCCGTCAGGCGGTAGGCCGGCCGGCCGTCAGCCTGGTCGGATTGGGCGATGAGGAAGAACCAGGGGCCATCCGGCGAGCTGTGCATGTGAGTGGTTTGCAGCAGGCCATAGACGTGGCGCTTTTCGGCCGGCAGCATGGCATAGTCGCGCTCGGTGGTCGGCGCAAGAGCCTCAACCACGTATTCCAACGGGTAGCCGTAGCTGCGGTACAGCAGATCAAAAACCTGCACCGAGACTTCGGTGTCGGTCAGGAACAACTGCTGGATGTTGCGCTGGCCGAGGTACTCGCAAATTGAGGCATAGTTGGCAAAGTCACCGTTGTGGACCAGGGCCTCGTTTAGGCCAACGAAAGGGTGGGCGCCGCCCGGATGCCACACGCGCCCCTTAGTGGGATAGCGATGATGGCCTATCCAAATGTGAGCGCGCAGCCCTTCCAACTGATAATAGCGGATCACGCCGTCACCGAAGCCGACCATTTTAAGCACCAGCAGGTTGCGGCCGTGAGACAGAACAAAGGCGCGCGTGCGGCCGGCGGCCGAGTAAAATTCCTGGTTGAGACGCTGCGTGTTCTGGTAAACGATCTCGTCATCCAACAGGCGAGCCGGCGCGTCTGCCAGCCCGTTCTCGGCCGCGAAACGCTGCCTCACCTCCGGCCGGACGTGGCCGAAGTAGATGACGACTTCCGGCGGCTGGACCTCAAGGCCGGGGAGGGCGCGGTAGTCGTCCATGTGCGCCACTTGATGCACGTGGTCAATCTCGAAAGTCGGCCGGAGGTGGTTGTGCTCGACGTCCGGCCGACAGTCAGGCTCCAGGTAGGCCAGCGCCAGCAGGTAGTCCTCGTCCAGAACCGCCTGAGTGACGCCGAAATGGGCTGCCTCTAATCCGACGGCTGCGATGCCGCCGCCTTTGCCGTTGCCCCGGTTCTTCATCTGATCGAGCGCCTGGAGCAGGTGCCGGCCGGAGAGCGGCTCACTGCAGGCGATGCCGATGACGCCACAGCCGCCCTCAGCTTCCAGGTTGCGGCCGGCTGCGGGCCCCTTGGAAATCACGGCCGGCCGGGAGGCAATCAGCTTGTCGGCAAAGTCGCTGGCGTTCATTCTCTTCTCAGACCGTTGGCCTGGGAGCGGCCGTCGGTCTCGCCGGCCTTGTACGTGAGCAGATCGAGACGGCCGCGCAATTCGCGGATGCTGGTCAGGCCAAGTTGGCGCAAAATGTCGCCCAAGCGGCCGGCCAGCGCCTGGTAATAGTTGCTGATTCGTGTCGCGCCCCACTCCGGCTCGACCAGGAGTTGCAGTTCAGGGTCGGTGGTGGTCAGGCCGAAGGGGCAACCCCGGCCGCGCTCGCAGTTGGCGCAGCGCGTGCAGCCCAGGGCCACCAGGTCACCGGTGCCAATGACGCAGCCGTCGGCACCGAGGGCGATGGCTTTGGCCATATCGTCGGCCGTGCGAATGCCACCGCTGGCCATGAGCGTCACCTGGTCGCGGATGCCTTCACTCTCCAAGTAGCGATGGACGCGCGGGATGGCGAACTCGATGGGCATGGCGATGTTCTTCTTGGCAATCTCGGGGGCTGCGCCAGTGCCGCCGTAGGAGCCATCCAAGTGGATGACGTGCGCGCCGGCGTAATAGCTGCCGACGGCCACCATGTCCACGTCTTGCGGCGTGGAGACCTTGACCGATACAAGCGCCTGTGGATTTATGGTGCGGATCCAATCTACATGTTTGCGGTGGTCCTCGACCGAATAGACTGAGTGAAATGGGAATGGCGAGAAGAGGCTGACCCAGGGCACGCTCTCGCGGATGGCGGCCACGGTCATGGTGCTCTTGTCGCCCAACAGGTGACCGCCCAGGCCCGGCTTGGCACCCTGAGCATACTTGAATTCCACTATAGGCGCGTACTGAATGGTCTCCTCGCGCACGCCGAACATCCCTGTTGCCACCTGGGTGATGATCACGTCCTTATAAGGCACCAGCGCTAGCGGGTAGCCCCCTTCCCCGGTACAGGTGAAGGTTTTCCACCTCTCGGCCGCCATCGCCCGCGCCAACATCACCTGCTCGCTGACCGAGCCGTAGGACATGCCGCCGCCATACCAGGGCACTGAGATGACGATCTCACGGTCCGTTCCGCGCCGGTTTAACGGAATGGAAAGCTCGACGGCCTGCCCGGCCGGCAGCCATTCGGCCGGTGGCCGGTAATTGAAGCCCAGCAGGTCGAAGCCTCCGCCGGAGCGGCCGACGCGGTACTCTAGGCCGTTGTCGGGCATCCGGCCGGTCGCGGCCATGTGCCAGCCAGCCAGGATCAGCTGCTCCGTCCAGCGGTAGTCGCCCATGGCCGGCGGCGTGCCGTGTTCCAGGCTGGGCCAGGCCGCATAGCCGTAGTGGAGCGCCTCGATGCCCTTTTGGGTAACCTTGGGGCTGACGGGCTTGGCTGCGCTCACCTTGGCTCCCCGGCGGCAGTAACTGGGTAGCCCGGAATGCCGGCGAAGGCGTCCCGTTCCAACTCGGCCGCAAACAGGGCCCGGCCCATCTCGCCCCGCAGCCGGCGCACTTCGCGTATGCCCATGGCGCCCAGGATCTCAAGCAGTTGGTCGCGCCAGGCGGCCATCAGGTTATTAAGCCGCTGGACGCCCCACTCAAGGTTCAAATTGGCCGGCAGCGCAGCGGCCGCTGTTTCCCGCTCCCGCATTGGCCCGTTGAAGGTCGCCTGTAGAGCGACCAACAGCGGCGTGTCCAGGACGACGGCGTCCAGGCCGGCAATGATCGCCTTGGGGACGTGCTCGGCCGCTACCAGGCCGCCGCTGCCGATCAGAGTAACCTGGTCGCGCCGGCCGGCGTTCACGAAGGCGCAGTGAGCCTGGCGGATGAGGTCGAAGGCAAAGCGACCGTCCGCGCTCCGGCCGTGATAATCGGCCGTCAGGTGGAAGACGCGCACCCCCTCCTCGGCCAAGGCCAAGAGGTCAGCGCCGAAGGGAAGCCGGAGGCTCACCAGCGTGGCTGGAAAGTCTGCTTGCAACGCTTTCCACAGGCCAGCATCCCAGCCGTCGATCTGAATCATCCGGGGCGCCACCGGGAGCGACGCCAGGGCGGCGGCGCTCTCGGCCGTCACCAGCGGCGCCGCGTGCGGCCCGGCCCAGCTTTGGCCGACCAAGGCTTCAGCCGGCAGCAGGGCCAGCCCCTGCACGGCGGCCGCCGAGCGGGCGAAAATCTCGTTCAACAGCGGCGAAGCCACGGTTGGCGGCGGGGCGTCATACAGAATAGGCAGGGGAAGCTGGAAGGTACGGGGCAACGGGCCAATTGGTGCGCCGGCCGCGTCAAAGCGCAATGCCCTGGTTTTCGAGCCGATATCCACCGCAGTTGAAATGAACTCACGGCCGTGGATGCCGTCGCGCGTCGGCCGGACGATCTCCGACATGTCGGTCCAGATGCCGTCCCAGCCGGGGCCACCGAAGCGGCCGCGGTAGCCGGCGCCCTTGACGGGAATGCGGCCGGTGCCCGCCTCATAGTTCACGGCTTCAACCGCGCGGAAGTCAAAGTAGCTGTCGCCTAGGGCCTGGCGCTCCGGGTTGGGCTGCACGCCGACAAATTCTGGATATTGGGTGGTACAGCGCAGGCAGCCGACGCACAGCCGTTCGCGGGGAGCAAAGCCTCCCAACGGGCCAGAAAAAACGCCGTAGATGCACGGCCGGCTGAGCACCACCTCCAAGTCACCGCGAAAGTGCCACAGCTCCTGGAGCAGCAGTTTGGCCAGGCCCACCCGGCCGACGCGCACCTTGAAGCGGCTTGGCCATTCCTCCAGATCTGGCGCTGGCGCCGTCTCAATGTGATAGCGGCGGTATTCCATCCGGCCGTCAAGTGTTTCCGTTGTCACAGGCATGACTGTGCCCAAAAACAAAAAGCACGCCCAGGGGCGTGCTTCGCGCTTGCGTTACGCCCCTCCAAATCAATCTCGCCCCAGCGTGGCGCGCTGTGGGCGACCACTGCTGCGCGAATTGTCGGCCGGTTACCCGATCCGGTTTGGCGCGCCGCTTAGCTTGGAGGGAAACGCGGGTCATGGTGAACCCGGGAGGCATCCGCTGAACTTTCGATTTTCCGGCCGCTGTGGGCCATTAACTCCGGCTCGCGCCGGAGAACCTCCGACCTCGTCATCCTTGCCAGCGGGCAAGGATCATGCGCTTGGTTACCCTGATATTTGGTTGTCAAGTCGATCGGGGCCAGATTGTAAGTCACAAACGGCCGGCGATCAAATGGCCGCGCCTTAAACTTTTGCCACCTCAGTTTGGGAAGGGCATACCAATGCCCTGTTGCCAGCCCTCCGCCTATCTGGTAACTTGAGGTCGAGGAGAACAGTCGCATATGGCCACCATCCTGCATATCGAGGACAACCCGGCCAACCAGTTGTTGGTCGAGCGCGTGCTTGGGGCCAGGGGTCACCGCCTCATCCAGGCTTACGATGGCGAAAGTGGCCTGCGCCTGGCGGCCGAGACGCAGCCCGATCTCATTCTGGTGGACATGGGCCTGCCGGACCTGGACGGCCAGACCGTGGTGACCCATTTGCAGCAGATGCCGGCAACCCGACACCTGCCGATGGTGGCCATCACCGCCTGGCCTGAGGAGCAGGCGCGCGAAATAGCCCGCCGCTATGGCCTGAGCGGGTGCATCGTCAAGCCCATTGACGTCGCGACGTTTCCGGAACAGGTGGCCGCCTTCCTGCCGGCCGACGCGGGCGCTGGAGAATAGCTTGAACCTCGTTCCGGCCGACTGCTTCTCCCTAGAGGCCCTGACCGCGGCCTACAACCAGACGCGGGTGGATTACATCGTGCCTATGCCGATGAATGTCGTTCGCCTGCGTGAATACGTCGAGGCTTATGACGTCGCCCTCGACTCCTCCTGGGTGGCGGTCGTAAACGAGCGCATTGTCGGCCTGGGCATGCTGGGCCTGCGGCCCGGCCGGGGCTGGGTGACGCGCGTCGGGGTGCTTCCCGGCGGCCGGCGGCGCGGCATCGGCCGGGCAATCAGCAGTCACCTGCTCGCCTCCGCCCTCGAACACAAAGTTGGCCGGGTCTCGTTGGAAGTAATCAAGGGCAACCGGCCGGGCCTGGCGCTTTTTCGCAGCGGCGGCTTTGAGGAGGCGCGGGAGCTGATCATCGCCCGCCGGCCGCCCAGCCTGACCGGCGCGGCCGGGCCGCTGGAGCCCTGGTTCAACCAGGTGGGCAACGTCTGGCGCCTGAGCAAAGCCGAGGTCTTGCCCTTGCTGGGCCGGCGCGACGGCCGGCCAAATTGGCTTAACGAGACCGAATCGCTGGCTAACCTGGGCGACTGTGGCGGGCTGTACGTTGAATTGCGCGATGGCGGCCAGGGTTGGGTTGCCTACCAGATGACCAAGTACCAACTCACACACATCACGCTGGGGGTGGAGGCCGGCGATCCGGCCGCAGTCAGCAGCGCCACGCTGGCCGCCTTGCACGACCGCTGCCGCACCCAAGACGCCATCATGGAGAACCTTCCCGCGGCCGATCCGACCTGGCAGGGTTACCTGAACTGCGGCTACTTCGAGACCTTCCGCCGCATCGAGATGAGCCGGGCCTTTGCCTAGCACGGCCGGGAGCCAGCCAGGTCGGAAACGCTGATCTAATTCGGCAGGCCCACGCCCCAGCCGCCCGGCCCTCGAGTCGGGTCGGCACGCGGCAGTGGCCGGCCGAGAGAAAGGCGACACTTGCGGCGGGCAAGCGGGGACACAGACGGGCGCGGCGAAACGCGCCCCTTCGGCCGCCGCCAAATAGGTGAATCCCACGGCCGGCCTGTGATATTATGAGCGGGTACTATGGAAGGAGCGCAGTACGTGGGCCCCAAGCGATGAGCCACCCATCCCCAGCCGACGTCCTTGCCGCGGGCGCAAGGCTGCGCGGCGTCGCCCACCGCACGCCTGTGTTGACTTCCAGCGCGCTCGATGAGCAGTTCGGCGGCCGGCTTTTCTTCAAATGTGAGAACTTCCAGCGCGTCGGCGCCTTCAAGTTTCGGGGGGCTTATAACGCGGTCAGCCTCCTGCCGGCCGGGGCTCGCGCCGGCGGGGTGATCACCCACTCCAGCGGCAACCACGCCCAGGGGCTGGCGCTGGCCGGCAAGCTCTTGGGCGCGCCGGTCACCGTGGTTATGCCCGAAGACGCCCCGGCTAACAAGCGCGCGGCGACGGCCGGCTACGGAGCCAATATCGTCACTTGCCCGGCGGCCGAGCGCGAAACGGTGACGGCCCGGCTGATGGCCGAGGGCGGCCAGACGCTCATTCATCCCTACGACAACGACGACATCATTGCCGGCCAGGGCACAGCCGCCCTTGAGCTTTTCGACGAAACCGGCGAGCTGAACATGCTGCTGGTTCCAGTGGGCGGCGGCGGCCTAATCAGCGGATGCGCGCTGGCGGCCGCGGCGCGCTCGTCTCGCTGCCGCGTGATCGGCGTCGAGCCGGCATTGGGCGCGGACGCTGGCGACTCCTGGCGCCGCGGCCAGATCGTCAGCTTGCCCCGGCCGCCGGACACGCTGGCCGACGGCCTGCGCACCCGCCACATCGGCGAACGCAACCTGGCCATCATGCGCAGCCACGTGGCCGATATGCTGAGCGTGACGGATGAGGAGATCGTGGCGGCCATGCGCCTCATCTGGGAGCGGCTCAAGATCGTGGTCGAGCCCAGCGCGGCCGTTGGCCTGGCGGCGTTACTGGCGGGCAAGATCGCGGCCACCGGGCTGCGGGTCGGCCTCTTGTTGAGCGGCGGCAACGTGGATCTAGACAACTTGCCCTTTGAGCCTCACGATGTGGCGCCAGCCGCGCCAACGGCTGAGCCGCCGGCCGTGGCGGCCGGCAGCAGCCGCCAGCGCCTTCTGGTTTCCGGTCAACTCCACGAAAAAGGCATGGCGCTGTTGCGCCAAAAGGCAGAGGTAGACGTCCGGCCGAGCCTGAGTCAGGAAGAGCTGTTGGCCGTCATCGGCGACTACGACGGCCTGGTCGTGGACGGCCAGGCCCAGGTCACAGGCCAGGTTGTCGAATATGGCTACCGCCTGCGCGCCATTGCCAGCACTGCCCCCGGCCTGGACAATATTGACGTCAGCGCCGCCCGCTCGCAGGGAGTAGAGGTAGTCAATGTGCCGGCCGTGGACGCAGTCGCCATTGCCGAGCACACTATCCGTTTAATGTTAGCCCTCTCCGGCCGCGACGAGAACGGCGGCCGCAGCGCCTATCAGGGCCTATCCGGCAAGACGCTGGGCGTGGTCGGCTTTGGGCGCATTGGCCGCCAGCTGGCGCAGCGGGCCCTGGCCTTCGATATGCGCGTCATGGTCAACCAGCCGCGGCTCACGCCGGAGTTGGCCTTGGCGGCCGGGGTAGACGTGGCCGGACTGCCGCGCCTGTTGCGGACGGCCGATTTCGTCAGCCTACATGTCCCCTATAGTGGCGCGACCGAAACGCTGATCGGCGCGGCCGAACTGCGCCAGATGAAGCCGTCCGCCTTTCTGCTTAACATGGCCAACACGGAACTGGTAGACCACGCAGCGCTGCTGGCGGCTCTAAACGAAGGCAGGATTCAAGGCGCGGCCGTGGCGCGCTACACGCCACACCCGGCCGGCGAGGGCGGGCAAGCTGCGCTGGCAGTGCAGGCCCACCCGAAGGTTATCGCTGCCCGACACATTAGCTCCTTCCAGCGC
>JBOGUG010000466.1:0-4641 GCA_050696115.1 Promineifilaceae bacterium (SeqCode)
GCCTAACCCTCGAAGCGGTAGCCCAGGCCGCGCACGGTCACAATGCGGCTGGCTCGGCCGGGGTCAGGCTCGATCTTGGCCCGCAGCCAGCGCACGTGGACGTCCACCGTGCGGCTGGCGGCGTCGCTCTGCCAGCCCCACACCCGCTCCAGGATGAGGTCGCGCGAGAGGGCGATGCCCTGGTTGCGAGCCAGGAAGGTCAGCAGCTCGAACTCCCTGGGCTTGAGCCGCAGCGGGTCGCCGTCCAGGCGCGCCTCGCGCCGGTCGAGGTCAATGGTCAGGTCGTCGAAGACCAGCGGCGCCTGGGCGGCGGCCGCTCGTTCGGCCTGGCTGGCTTCGGCTGCGATCTCGGCCCGGATGAGGCGCTCGCGGCGCAACAGGGCCTTCACCCGCGCCAGCAATTCGCGCATGCTGAAGGGCTTTGTCAGGTAGTCGTCGGCCCCTACCTCCAGCCCCACCACCCGATCAACCACCTCGTCGCGGGCGGTCAGCATCAGGATCGGCGCATTCATCTCCGGCCGCAGCACCCGGCAGACTTCAAAGCCGTCTACGCCGGGCAGCATGACGTCCAACAGGATGAGGTCGGGCCGCTCCTGGCGGGCGCGCTCAATGGCCCGGTGGCCGTCGCGCGCCTGGGCGACCGCATAGCCCTGGCGCGTCAGGTTGTAGGTGAGCGTCTCCAGGAGCGCCGCTTCGTCCTCGACCACCAGGATTTTGGCCACCATCGGCCGCGAATGTAGCCGATTGGCTCGGAGGTTACAAGCCGGCCGTGGCTCTAAAGCCGGCCGGCGCCCAGCGCAGCCTACCAGCCCTCAAGCAGACCTGCCGGAGGTCAGAGACCTCCGGGAGGGGCTTTCAGAGCGCCATCCCGACATCCGGGCCAACATGGCTTGCGCCCGCCAGCGGGCACGCTATCATGCGCGAGCGTGGCCGGCCGGCGGCCATAGTCAGCCCCAACCCAATGCTCCACCCGCGCCGCTTTAACCCTGCCCTGCGCCGCCTGCTGCAACTCGACCGGCCGGCCCCACGCCGGCCGGAGCAGGAGATCACGGCCGAGGTCTACCGCAATTACCGCTGGAATTTCGGCTTCAATTTGCTCGACGTGGCCACCTTCTGGTTCGGCATGAGCTTCCTCTCCTCCATCACCATCGTGCCGCTGTTCATCAGCAAGCTGACGGACAGCCCGTTCCCGATCGGTCTGGCGGCCGTCATCGCCCAGGCCAGTTGGTACCTGCCCCAGTTGTTCACCGCCAACTACGTCGAGCGGCTGGCGCGCAAGAAGCCGGTGGTGGTCAACCTGGGCCTGTTCAGCGAGCGGCTGCCGCTGTGGCTGTTGGCCGGCTCGCCGTTGCTGGCGCTGTGGTCGCCGGCCGCGGCCCTGATCGTCTTCCTGCTGGCCTACGCCTGGCATGGGCTGGGGGCAGGGCTGGTGGCAACCGCCTGGCAGGACCTGCTGGCGCGCTGCTTCCCGGTGGAGCGCCGCGGCCGGTTCATGGGCCTGTCCTTCTTTGTGGGCACGGCCAGCGGCGTCGCGGCCGCCGGCTTCAGCGCTCGGCTGCTGGCCGAGCGCCCCTTCCCGACCAATTTCTTCTACAGCTTCGTCATTGCGGCCGCGGCCGTCAGCTTGAGCTGGCTCTTCCTGGCCCAGACGCGCGAACCGGCCCAGCCGAGCGAGACGCCGCGCCAAAAGCAGCGCCAATATCTGGCCGAATTGCCCGGCATCGTCCGCGGCGACGACAACTTCCGCCATTTTCTGGTCGCCCGGCTGCTGCTGGCCCTGAGCGGCATGGGCGCCGGCTTCCTGACGGTGGCGGCCGTCGCCCGTTGGCAGGTGGCCGACAGCGTGGTGGGCACCTACACCCTGGCCCTGCTGCTGGGCCAATTGGCCGGCAACCTGGCCTTTGGCTTCCTGGCCGACCGGCACGGCCACAAGCTGTCGCTGGAGGTGGCCGGGCTGTTGGCGGCGCTGGCCTTCGGCCTGGCCTGGCTGGCTCCTGGTCCGGAGTGGTATTACCTGGTCTTCGGCCTGCATGGGGCGGTGGTGGGCGCCATCCTGGTGTCGGGCATTATGATCGTGCTCGAATTCGCCCGGCCGGCCCGCCGGCCGACCTACACCGGCCTGACCAACACCAGCGTCGGGCTGGTGAGCACGGCCGGGCCGCTGCTCGGCTCGGCGCTGGCGCTGGTCAGCTACCAGGCCCTGTTCGCCCTCAGCGCGCTGGCGGCCCTGGCCGCGCTGGTGGCCATGCGCTGGTGGGTGCGCGAGCCGCGCGGCCGGGACGCGCCCGGACCGGCCGGGGGCTCTGCGGAAAGCTGAGGCTTTGGCCGCCCCTGGCCCCTCTCCCCTCCGGGGAGAGGGGAACGGCGTCCGACGTGTAGGGGTGGGCCCGCGTGACCGCCCTGGTTTTCGGGCTATAATTCGCGCCTTTGGGCGGGCGATATGGCTGACTGGCGCGATTATCAGGCCTGGCGGGGGGAGCAACGGCATACGGTGGTTGGCAGGCTGAAGGTGTTGCCCGGCCTGGCAAGCCCGCAGCTTGGCAACCGGCGCGACCTGCTCGTCTACTTGCCGCCGTCCTATGGCCTAGCTGGCCGGCGCTACCCCGTGCTCTACATGCAGGACGGCCAAAATCTGTTCGACGCGGCCACCAGTTTTGCCGGCGAGTGGCAGGTGGATGAGACCATGGAGACCCTCAGCCTGGAGGGGATCGAGGCGATTGTGGTCGGCCTGCCCAACGCCGGCGCCGAGCGGCTGGATGAGTACAGTCCGTTTCGGGTGGCGCGCCTGGGCGGCGGCCGGGCGCAGGCCTATCTCAACTTCCTGATCGAGACGGTCAAGCCGTTGATTGACGCCGACTTCCGCACCTGCCCCCAACGCGAGCGCACCGGCATCGTCGGCTCTTCACTGGGCGGCCTGATCGCGCTTTACGCCTTCTTCGCCCAGCCAGAGACCTTTGGCCTGGTTGGGGCTATGAGCCCGTCGTTGTGGTTTGGGCGGGCGGCGATCTTCGACTTCGTGCAGGGGGCGCCGCTGCTGCCCGGCCGGATTTATCTGGACGCCGGCACCCGCGAGGTCGGCTCCGGCCGCGGCGGGCTGAGTTGGCGCACGGCCGGCTCGCGCCGCTATTACGCCGGCGTGCGCCGGATGCAGCGGCTGCTGGTTAAGAAGGGCTACCGGCCGCGGCGCGACCTGCTCTACGTGGAGGAGAAGGAGGCCGGCCATGAAGAGGCCGCCTGGGCGCGCCGGCTGCCGCGGGCGCTGCGCTTCCTGCTGGCCGAAGCCCGGCCGTGGGGGCAACCCCTTGGGGTTGCCCGGCCCTAACCCTCGCCCAGCTCCAGCCGGCCGCCGGCCCGGCCGACTTCGTGGCCCAGGTCCAGCTTGAGGATCTCCAGCCCCGCGCCCGGCTGCTTGAGGTTGGCGTCGGCGATTGCCTGGTTCAGCTCGCGGATCTCCTCGCCCCAGGCCGCCAGCCGGTGGCGCCAATGGTTTGCCAGCGCCAGCCGCGCCAGCTCGCTGCGGGCGGCCTGGTATTCGCGCTGGTGGCGCAGCCAGGCGGTCCGCAGCCCCTCGCGCAAGGCGTCAATGCGCGCCAGAACCGAGCGCCGCTCGGCGATCCAGGCCAGCGTGAAGTCGCTGTCCTTCAAGAGTTTGTGGGCCAACTCGCTCTCGGCCGCGTAGGGGTTGCGCCTCAGGTCGAGCGGCTTGCCCCGGCCGGGCAAGTCGTCGAACAGCCCGTCGCGGACGGCCGTCTCGATCAATTCCTCCAGGGCGCTGGGCCAGCGCTCCGGCGGCGGCAGGCTGCGCCGGCCGGCCTCCTGGCCGCCCTCGCCTTGGCTGCGCTTGTCGTCGTCTTGGCGTTCCCCGGCCATGTAAAGTTGATCATAGCACCCGGCGGCCGGGAGGGCTATACTGGATAGTACCGTAGTCCGTTGCATCTTTGGCTAATACTACCCAACCAGGGAGGATCCGAATGACCCATAAGCCCCTCTTTTGGCGCCTGGCGCCGCTGAGCCTAGCCCTCATCCTGATCGTCGTTTTCCTCAGCGTCCCGGCGGCCGGCGCCATCTCCACCAGCCTGGTCATCAACGAAATAGATTACGACCAGGACAGCACCGACCTGGCCGAGTTCCTGGAAATTAAGAACGTCAGCGCCGCGGCCATCAACCTGGACACCTGGAGCGTCGAGCTGGTCAACGGCACCGGCGGCGGCGCGGCCCTCTACCAGACGATTGACCTGCCCAACCTGAGCCTGGCGGCCGGCGACTATTACGTCGTCTGCGCCAACCCGGCCACCGTCGCCAACTGTGACCTGGACGGCGGGGTAGACAGCAACTTCATTCAGAACGGCAGCCCCGACGCCATCGGCCTGCGCGATGGCGCGACGCTGGTGGACGCCGTCAGCTACGAGGGCGACACCGGCGCGCCCTACACCGAAGGCAGCGGCGCGGGCCTGGAGGACAACCCCAGCCTGGCTAACAGCGGCATCTCGCGCTGCCCCGACGGGGCGGACAGCGACCAGAACAACGCCGACCTGACCCCGGCCGCGATCAGCCCGGGCGCGGCCAACGACTGCCCGGCGCCGCCGGTGGCGCTGACCATCATGGAGATTCAGGGCGCGGGCCACACTTCGCCCTATGAAG
>JBOGUG010000467.1:0-3900 GCA_050696115.1 Promineifilaceae bacterium (SeqCode)
CCGGCGCAGCAGCCACCAAGCTAGGTTCTCGAGCGAACTCGTCCGGTAGTTGGACGCTTCCGTCTGATAGCCAAATTGGCTGCTGGCGTAGTTGGCAGGCTCGACTGGCGCTTCGTTCGGGCCGCCAATCAACAGCGGCGCGTCGGCCGCCGCCAACGCCTGGCCGAAGCGGGCGTTGGCGAATTCGCGCAGATACCAGCGCACAGCCGGCGCCTGCGTCGAGACCGCGATTTCGATGCCGGTCGGGGAGTTGTCATTCTGCCACGACAGCTCGCGCAGCGACGCTGCCAACTGGCGCAGGTCGTCGTCCGTGGCCTGGGAAACCAGCGGCGAGCGCGGGTCGCCGGCCGCCACGTGGCCCAGCCACCAGGCGCTGCCCCAGGTAAGGAACGCCAGCACGCCGACGAAGCCGGCGGCCGCGGCTTGGGCCGCCAGCCGGCTGTCCCAGGTGGCGAGCAGCAGCACCATGATGAGCCCGGCGGCCAAGCCGACCAGAGCCAGCAGGCCATAGCCTTCCGCGCGGGCGTCGCCCGCGCTCTCCAGGCGGACAAATTGGCCCAGATTAATTAGCACGATCCCGAGGCAGGCAGCTACCAGGGCGGCGGCCGGACCCAGCCGCAAGGCGATCTCGGCGTCGAAGAGTTGACCGATGAGCGCGCCAACGAGCAGGTAAGCCGGCAGGAGAAATGCGATCAGAACGCCGAAGTTTCCGGGTTGCAGCAGCGCCAGCAAGAAGGCGGCCGCCATCCAAAACAGCAAGAACACCGGCCGGCGCTGATTGACCCAAATAGCCCAGAACACGGCAAGCGGGCCCAGAAAGAGGAGAGTCGTTTCCAAACGCCACATAGAAAAGTAAGACGCCAACCACTCAGCTAAGGAGTCGGCGACGCCAAACTGAATCACCCAACTCATTGGCAGTCGGACGGCGGCGCCCAGACCGGCCGGGGCGGTGAGGAAGGCAGTCGCCAAAGCCATAAAAACCGCCGCCGCCAGGGCCATTGCCGGCCTCAATTCGGCTCGCCCAAATCGGCCGACCTCCCGGCCCGCGGCCTGCGGCCCGGCCGGGCCGAGCGCTTTGAGCAGTAGGTACCCGGCCCCAAAGCTGGCAATCACAGTCAAGAACAGCGGCGAACTGGCCAGCCCGAGGGCGACGGCCGCCAGGCCAATGGGCAGCCAGCGCCGGTCGCCGCCGGCGCGGAGCTGGAGGCCTGCGCCCAAGGCCAGCAAGGCGGCAAAGACGGCGATGGCATCGCCGCCGGCCGTGCGCGAAATCAGGGTGTGGACCGGCGAAAGAGCCAAGAGCAGCCCGGCCGCCAATGGCGCGACTCGGCCCAATGCCGGCCGGGCCAGCCAGGCCAGAAGCGGTGTGGCGGCCCCGAAGAGCGCCGGCACCAGGCGCACGGAGGCGTCGTCGAAGCCCAGCAATTGCACCACGAGCAAGGTGAGGCTGTGATAGGCAGGGCTGAGGACGGCCGTCGCGCCAGGGGCCGGGCGGGTCTGTTCCCAGACAGCCAGCGCCTGGCCTGCCTCGGCCGGCGACAATGGAATGGCGTCCAGTTGGGCCAGGCGCAGAATGCCGGCCGCGATGAAGCTTGCGCCGTACAGCAGGGTCTCGATGCTGACCGCGCTGAGGGCCGTCTGGCTGCGGCTTAAGGCTTGCATCCTGCCTACCCGCCGCCCATTTGGGCCACGGCCGCCTCTTCGGCCCGCCAGCGATATATGGTCACTGCGTCGTTCCGGTACACCACTTCCAGATGGTCAAGGAACTTTTCTTCGCCTCCGTTCCCATAAGTGCTGCGCTCCAGGGGGCCATAATAAATGAGGCTGACATCATATTGGCGCAACAGCGCCTCAGCCGCCTGCCAATCCGGGCTCGAATAGAGTGTGGCAACCGCTGGCTCGCGGCCGTCCAGGGCTGTTGTCGGGCCACGCCACTGAAGCTCATGGCCGGGCCAGCCGAGGATTGTGGGCAGCCCGGTACTGGCAGACACCCGCCCGTAGCCGGTGTAGGCTCCACCGATCGCCTCCAGCAGGACGGGATCTCCCGCCATGTTTGCCCGCAACCACCTGATGGCGTCGTGGTCGCCTGGAGCAAAGCGTTGCAAGTAGGCCAGCCCATCCAGGGTGGGCGAGGCGCGGCTTGGGTCGCCAGCCGGGCCGCGATACTCGATGGCCCGCGAACGGCCAGCATAAATGGGGAACAACAGCGAAATAAGCAGGAGGGGCGCGTAGATGCCGGCCGCCAGCGGGCCCCCCAAGCGGTGGTGGCGCAGCAGGTGGGCCAGCCCGGCTACGGCCGCCAGGCCGTAGAGCAGCCAGGCCTGGTAATAGAACTTGAAGATAGTGTTTAGCCGCTGGCCAAAGACATCGCGAAGGTAGACGAACTCGGGCGCCAGAGTTAGCAGCAAGCCGGCCACGACAAGCAGCAAAACGAAGCTGTGAGAGCCCCTCCGTGCGGCCGGCTGCGCCCTGGTTTGCGCCAGCCGGCCGCCAAGTAGCGCCAGGCCGGCCGATAGCAGCGCCGCCAGCGTCAGGGCCAGAGCGGGTGTGCGCAGCCTGGCCAGCAGATAGGCGGGTGCGATGTCGGCGACGGTCGCCAGCGACCAGCCGAGCCGGCCAACATGGGT
The DNA here is from genome assembly GCA_050696115.1 of Promineifilaceae bacterium (SeqCode). GTDB lineage: Bacteria > Chloroflexota > Anaerolineae > Promineifilales > Promineifilaceae > UBA11865. Next base: position 2,628 of record JBOGUG010000467.1, read on the forward strand.
GCTGCCAGGGGCGCCAGGGGTCGCCCCAAGCTCGGCGGCCAACGCGGCCAGGCGGGCCGCCCCTTCCGGGTTAAGGCCGATCAGCACGCCCAAGGCGGCCGCCAGGAGCGTAAGGCTGGCAAACAGCAAGGCTACGCTCAGCAGACTACGCTTCAATGCCGCGGCCAGGTGCGCCGAATGGGTTTTTCGCGTAGCTAATAGCTCGGCCGCCAGCCACACGGTTATCGGCGCCAGCGGCAGCCCGAAGATTATAAGGTAGTGGGCCAAGCGGGTCGGCCGCATCACCATGGGCAGGAGGAAGGGCGGCCCGGCCTGGGAGCGGAAGCCGAGATAGAACGGCAGGTAGAGCAGGAAGGCCAGCGCCAGCAGCGCCAGGCCGGCAGTCAGCGCCCGCCCCAGAACGGCCGCGGCCGAAGCCCGGCCGGCCTGCCAGGCTGACAAACCGATCACAGCCGCCAAAAGGCCCAGGTAGGCGAGTACGTCCCAGGTATTCAAGAACGAAAGCCCGCCCAACACCAGGGCGGCGAAGCCGAAGCGCAGGCCTCCTGGGACGCCGCCAACCGGGCCCAGCCACCATTCCAGAGAGATCGCCAGGGCCAGGAGCGCGAAAGGCAGCGCCAGCACGTGGGGATGCAAGTCGCCCAGTACAAAGCTGAAGGCTGGGAACTCGGCGATCGGCTCCAGCCCCTCCTCCGATTGGCCGGAAAGGTGATATTCGTGAATGACTCGCGAGGCGCGCCACCACCACCATTGCGAACTTTCGTAGCGCGGCGCAGCCTCGGCCGGCGGCCTCTCGGCTGGCAGATCGCGCACGTCCAGCCAGGTCCAGAACTGCGGGCTGGCGGCGCCGTTAGCGTGCATCAGCTCGAGGCCGATCTCCAAGTTGCCGGCCAAAGGGATGGCAACTGAGGCCAGCAGGCCAAATGTAATCGCCCGCCGGCCGATCCGGCCAGAGCCGGCCGCCATCAGATTGGCGATCAGCCCGAAAGCCCCCAGTGCCGTGCCGGCCGCAAGCCAGGCAGTCGCCAGGTTAAAGCCAAGCGGCTCGGCCACGCCTGCCAGCCGGGTGATCACAGAGGTCATTACATAGCCGAAGTAGTAGTAACTGATGGCGTAGCCGGACAGCCAGGGGTCGTTGGGCGGGTAGGAGGGGCTGCGGCCGGCGGAGTTCAAGAAGGCGAACTCCATTGGCTTCTCGGTGGCCGTGATAGCCGGGTTCTGAGCTTTGATCCAGACCCAAAGGGCAAACGAGAGCAGGAAGAGCGCCTCGGCC
>JBOGUG010000468.1:0-1458 GCA_050696115.1 Promineifilaceae bacterium (SeqCode)
GACATGCTGAGCCTGGTCGCGCCGGCCGGCCCGGTTTACCAGGCAGGCACCTTCTCTGGCAACCCTCTGGCCATGACCGCCGGCATCGCCACGCTGCGGGCGCTACAGGAGCCGGGCGTCTGGGAGCAAATAGAGCGCGCCGCCGCCTCGCTAACAGCCGGCCTGGCTGAAGCGGCCGCCGCCGCCGGCGTGCCCATTTACCAGACCCGCGTGGGGACGATGTTCACTACCTTCTTCAGCGATCGGCCCGTCACCGACTGGCCGACGGCCGCCCGCTGTGACACCAGGCGCTACGCTGCCTTCTTCCGGGCCATGCTGGCCAATGGCGTCTATCTGGCTCCGTCTCAATTTGAGGCAGGCTTTCTATCTACCGCGCACGGCCCGGCCGAGATTGAGCTGACCCTGGCCGCCGCCCGCCCGGCCTTCCGGGCCGCTGCCGGGTAAATAAAGGCGGCCAAACCGCCCCTAACATCTGCTCTCCAGCTCTTCTATAAAAAAAGGCGGGCCATAGGTTCTGCGCGCCTTGCCCGAGCCGGACCAGCCGCCGGCCGCGCGGCCGGCGCCCGGCTGCGAAGTGAATTTCCTGGCCGAATGGGGTTGCCCCATGCTACACTGAATGGCGCCTCGTGAAAGCGACAGCGACTCCCAGCCCGATTGCCGACCAGGACGTCGGCGCCAACTGGCGGCGGCCGCCGGCCGAGCTCGTGTTGGGCCTGGCCGAGGTGCATGTATGGCTGGTCAGGCTGGATCGGCTGCAGCCGGCTCAGGAGCAACTTCGGGCTGTGCTTTCGGCCGATGAACAGGCGCAGGCCGGCCGTTTCCGCTTCGAGCCAGACCGGCAGCGCTACTGCGCCGGCCGCTATGCGCTGCGAACCATCCTCGGCCGCTATCTGGCCCTGGAGCCGGGCCGGCTGGCCTTTAGCTACACCGCTTACGGCCGGCCGCTGCTGGCCGCGACCTATGCCGGCTCGGGACTGCGCTTTAGCCTCTCCCACTCGCAGGGGTTGTTCTTGCTGGGCGTGACGCGCTGGCGTGAAATTGGGCTGGACGTGGAGTTTTTGCGGCGCCTGCCGGATGCGGAGAAGATCGCCGGCCGCTTTTTTGCGGCCGGGGAACGCGCCGCTTTGGGCCGCCTGCCGGCCGCTGACCGGGAAGAGGCCTTTTTCCGCCTTTGGACCTGTAAGGAGGCCTACATCAAGGCGCTCGGCAGCGGCCTCTTTCAGCCATTAGACGAGTTCGAGGTCGCCTTCATTCCGGGCCAGCCCACCTGCCGGCTGGACGTGGCGGGCAAGCCGGCCGAGAGCCGCCGCTGGCGGCTGGCAGCCTGGCAGCCACTCCCAGGCTACGTCGCCGCCCTCGCCGTCGAAGGACAGGAGTGGCGCCTGAGGAGCTTTCTCTTTGAAGGCTAAATGAAGGCTGCGCCAGGCGAAATATACCCCAGAGGGCCACGTTGAACTC
>JBOGUG010000469.1:0-1109 GCA_050696115.1 Promineifilaceae bacterium (SeqCode)
ACCTGGACGCTGCCGGCGGCGCTGGCGGTCTGGGCCAGGGCGGCGGCCACGGCGGCGTTGGCGGCCTGGACGTCGGCCGGCGTCGGCCCGGCCTGCAGGTCGGCCAACTGGGCCTGGGCGGCGGCCACGGCCGCATCGGCGCTGGCCAGCACGGCACGGGCCTGCTCCTCGGCCGGGCCAAGCAGGGGGCAGCTCTGCTCGGTCTCGCCGTTGGGCAGAGTGACGTCGAAGCACTCCAGGGTTCGGTTGTAGGCGATCTGGGCCTGGCGCTGCTGGGCGGCGGCCGAGGCCAACTGCGACTCGGCGGCCGCGATCTGGCCCGGCGTCGGGCCGGCCAGCAGGCGGCTGCGCTCGGCCTGGGCCTGGGAGAGGGAGGCCTCGGCCGCGGCCAGGTTGGCATCGGCGATGGTCAGGTTGCCGGCCGCGGCGTCCATGTCGGCCTGGGCGATGGCCAGCTCGGCCGGGCTGGCGGCGCTGTGGCGCGCCTGTTCCAGGGTCAATTGTTGGATGCGCAGGGCGTCCTCGGCCTGGCGCACGCTGAGGGCGAGCTCACCGGCCTCCAGTTCGGCCAGGACGTCGCCGGCCTGGACGCGCGCGCCGCGCACGGCCGCCACGCTGGCCACCGTGCCGGGGGCAGCGAAGCTGAGCGAGACCTGGGCCTCTGGCTCAATGGAGCCGGTGGCGCTGACGGTGGCGCTGAGCCGGCCGCGCTCGATGGTGGCCTGGCGCAGGATTTCGACCTCTTCGGCCGGGCCGGCCGGCCGCAGGCGCAGGAAATAATAGCCGGCAGCCAGGGCCAACAGCAGCAGGATGGGCAGGATAATTTTGCGCTTCATAGCCTTGCGGTCGGTCAAAGGGGGATATTATAGGCCAGACCGGCCGCAAAGAAAGGCGGCCGGATGCGATTCCGAATTTGTAGGGGCAACCCCCCGTGGTTGCCCAATTGTGAGGGCGGGCACGGGGCGGAGGGCAGGCACGCGGGCCTGCCCCTACCCGCCGGCCGGTGGCGGCCATTTTGTGGCCCGGGGCGAGAGGCGGCGCGGCCGTGAACAGGGTTGGGACGCGGGCTACGCCCGCCGACGGGCTGGAAGCCCGTCCCACAGGCTGAT
>JBOGUG010000470.1:0-4720 GCA_050696115.1 Promineifilaceae bacterium (SeqCode)
CGTGGGTAGGAAGCCTTCGTCGGGCAGATATCCGGCTAATGCCGGATTGACCACAATCACCCCGGTCCCCGCCAGTTGGCCGCGGTCGCGCAACTCGCGCCAGTCGTAGATGGTGCGGTTGTCTTCGTCTGGATCGCTGCTGTCAATCAGGTACTTCACGCGCCATTCCAGCTCTAGGTCTTCGCGCTCACGCCATTCAGCCACCAGCCCGTAGAGCGTAGTTACCGGCACGTTGAAACCGACCGCCTGATAGGGCCGGTCCAGCAAAAGGTCGGGTTCTGGATGGATGAGCACCAGCCTGCTGTCCGCATCCCGGACGAGCAGTCGTTGGTCGGCAGCCTGGCCGCCATTGGTTAGTACTGTCAGGATAGCGTTTGCCCGCATCGGTTGGCCAGCGGAGAGGTCTTGTAAGACCTTTCTGTCACTGGGTGCCGCCACGGCCTCCACAAACTCCTGCTCCTTTTGGAAGTCAAAGTGGCTTTCACCCTGGACCTGGTGCTGTAGCCACTCCCAGCCGGCGCTCATTTCCCGCGCCTGGTCTCCTTCATACGGAGACGTTTTTTCGACCGAGTAAACAATGACTCGTCCAATCTCGGCCGGAAAGCGGGCGCACCGGCCGGCCCGTTGAATGAGTGAGCTGGCAGGAGCCACCTGGGTATGCAATGTGTCACAACTGATATCCACGCCTACCTCGATGGCCTGAGTGGCTACTACGATCAGGCTCCCGTCATGTTCGGCCTTCTCGCCCAGGCGATTTCGCAACTCTGTCTCGATTCGGCGGCGGTCTTCGATCAGGAAGCGGCCGTGCAACAGGAGCGTGTCAACTGGCAAGGCCTTATCCGTAATGGACTGCCTCAATTCACGATACAGTGCTTGTGCCTCGCGGACGGTGTTGCACAGAACCAGCGTTCGGAGCTTGTGGGCATCCAGCACGGCCTCGGCCGACAGCAGTTCCATGGCCGTTTCCCAGCGGCGCTGTCTTGGCTCGAACTTACAGTGACGGGTCTCGATCAGTCTCGCTTCGTCTGACGAAACGGCCAGCACCTCTGCACCAGTCAGGTTAGCCAATTGCTCCAGCATGGTGCCGCTGAACGTGGCCGTCATGAGCAGGACTGGCGCCAGCGGCCGTAACTGGCGTAGGGCGCAGAGCACCGAAGGAAGCGTGGAGCCAGGGTCGAGCAGATGGAACTCATCGAACACTAAATAGGCGCCTACCATCGCACCAGCATTGATGTTGGCCATGCGCCGGGAAAGGCTGTAGGGCATGGTCAGGTAGCTGCTGAGGAACTGGTCTACCGTGCAGAAGATGAGGTCACCCTCGAAGCGCCGGTCATCTTGCTGATCGCCGGTCTGGATGCGCACGTCAAGCGTACGACCCAACCTGGGACTCATCAGGCCTGTCTTATCCCGGTATTTATCCAGGAACTGGTGGGCCAGCACGCGCATAGGCACAATGTAGATGCACTTGGACGGGAGAAGCTGCTCTTCGCTCGCCTGCCAGGCCCGAAAAAACGGTTGAAGGGCAGCATCGGTCTTGCCGGAGCCGGTAGGCGCCTGCAACGCCAGGCTTTTGCCTGCTAACAGCCGCCGAGACACCTCTTCCTGGAACGGATAAGGTATCCTTGCAGATGCTTCCAGGTTGGAATTCACCGTCTTACTCAAGCACCCCCTCCGCATACCCCAGCGCCGCCTGCATGTGGGCCAATCGCACGTGCTCCCGCAACCACGCCGGCCGCTCCACCACCACCCGATCGCCGTAATACAGCAACCAACTAACCATCTCCGGCGTCACGCCCACCTGGAAGCGCAGACAGACCCGGCCGTCCGGCAGCGTCTCACTCGACTGGCTCTTGTGCCAATGCTCCTCAGCCACCCAGCGGCCGGCTTCCGGCTCGAACAGCAACATCACCTTCTCTGGCTCGCCGGCCGCCCCGCGCATGACGCCCCAGCCATCGCCCAAATATGCCTCCAGGTCGAAGCTGGTCGGGATCGTATATGGCCGATCCAGCAGCACCGCCTCCTGCACCCGGTCTACCTTGAACTGCAGCACTTCATCCCGTTGGTGGTCGTAGGCGATCAGATGCCAGGAGCGACCGTACGGCATCAGGTGATACGGCTCCACAATGCGTCGGCCAACCTCGCCTTCGCGCGAGCCGGTGGCGTAGACGATCTCCACCTGTCGCCGTTCAATCCAGCCGCGGTGCAGCAGCGCCAACATTGCTTGCCGGTGGGCTCTTACGGCTTTCTGGGGTAACTGTTGTGTAGCCTCGCGCAACTTCGGCCGCAGATCATCCGGAAAGATAGATTCCAGACGGGCAATCGCTGCTGCCAGCTCGGCCGAGTTGACGCCTGGAATTGCCTGAGCCGCACGCGCCGCCATCAGCAGCGCCACGGCTTCGCCAAAGGAATAATTCGTGGTGGGCAGATTGGGGAGCCGATCGAAGGAATAGGCCGCGCCATCGTGAATCAGCAGCAGGCCCAGCCGATAGCGGACCAGTTCCAGATCTTTCTGGATCATACGCTCGCTGACCTCATGGTGCTCGGCCAGATCGCGGCGGCTCCACCGTCCAGGCTCGCGAGCGATTTGCTGGACAATCTCTAGCACGCGGCCCGTGCGCCGAATCTGGTTGTCGCGACCATTCGCTGCCATGCTTTCAAGCTGTTTCAATGCGCGCTCCCTGCATCACGCATTTAGCCTATCAGACCTGTGGGAACCCCCTGGTTCCCTCGGTTGCCGGAAAAGGCACGAACGAACCGGCAGAAAAGGCCGATCTGATCATACCGACTTCGCCCTGGTTTGCAAGAAGTCAGGCCCGCCATTGCACGAACCCGACCAAGCTCTGCCGCTTGAATCCGGCCTGTTGCCCATTACAACACCCCAGGATGTCTCAGCCAGCTCGTGAACATCCTTGACGATCGGTTTCCTCAAAGCGGGAACCAATGTGTTCCCGGCCCCACGCTTATACTACCAAGTATGAGAAACTCTCGATTCGTGGCCTTTCCTACAGGGGTCGTTTGATATGCCCATCATCCAGAACCTCATCGCCGACACGTTTGGCTGCCATGTCGGCAAATACAGTGAGCGGCTCAAGGTCACTCAGGCCGGTCGGACCCTGGCCCAGGCCCCGCTGCTCCATTTAGAAAGCGTCACCATCGCCAATCCCGGCGTCTCCATCTCGGCCGAAGCGATCCGCGCCTGCACCGAGCGCGGCATTCCCATCCACTTCCTCAGCGGCTCCGGCACCCCCTACGCCTCTCTCTATAGCGCTGGCCTCACCGGCACTGTCCTCACCCGCCGTGCTCAACTGATGGCATACCATGACGCCACCGGCCTGCGCCTGGCGGTGGCTTTCGCCCAGGGGAAGATCGAAAACCAGTCTACCCTGCTCAAGTACTCGGCCAAATACCGGAAAGAAACCGACCAGGCCGTTCACCAGGAACTGACCTTGCTCGCGCTGGAAGTGCAAGACCACCTGGAAGAATTGCGCGTCCTGCTCCAGTCTACCACCTTCGACGGCCTGGGACTGGACGATATCCGCGACAACCTGCTTTCCATCGAGGGGCGGGCAGCCCAGAAGTATTGGCAGGGCTTTAAGCTCCTGCTTCCGCAAGCGCTCAACTGGCCCGGACGCCAGCGGCGCGGCGCCCGCGACCCCTTCAACAGCGCCCTCAATTACGGCTATGGCATCCTCTATGCCGCCGTCGAGCGGGCCATCGTCCTGGCCGGCCTCGACCCTTATGGCGGCTTCATCCATGTCGACCGGCCGGGCAAGCCCAGCCTGGCCCTCGATCTGGTTGAGGAGTTCCGCTCACCCGTGGTTGACCGCACTGTCCTGGGCTTGGCCAACAAGGGCGTCAAATTCGAGCAGGACGAGCGTGGGATGTTGACCGATGGCGCCCGCCGCCAACTGGCCGAGAAGGTCCTCGATCGGCTCGAAGGTGAGGAGCCGTACGAAAAGAAGCGCCATCCCCTGCGGGCCATCATCCAGATGCAGGCCCGCCACATCGCCACTTACGTCCGCGGCGAGCGAGAGAGCTACGAACCGTTTGTTATGCGCTGGTGATGGGTGGCCAGACAGCAACCTGGTAGCGCATCCATCCCCCTTAGAGAAAGCGGCCGCTGGCCCACCCCTGTGGCCATGAACTGCATCCTCATCTACGACATTTCCGACGACCGCAAGCGGACCAAGATCGCCGACGTCTGCCTCGACTACGGCCTGGACCGCTTCCAGTACAGCGCCTTTCGCGGCGACCTCTCCCGCAACCACCAGCAGGAGCTATTCCAAAAAGTCAAGCGCGTGCTGGGCAAGAAGCCGGGCAACATCCAGCTCATCCCCATTTGTGAAACCGATTGGCAGAGCCGGATGGCCCACGAGCAAAAGGAGAAATAAGCAGCCGTGCCAGACCTCGACCCCTTCACCATCCGCGTCACCGACCTGAAGCAATACGTCTATTGCCCGCGCGTCCTCTACTACCAGACGGTGCTGCCGGCCGTGCGGCCAACTACCTATAAAATGGAAGAGGGGCTGGCGCTGCACGCCGAGACCGAAGGCCGCGAGCGGCGCCGCAGCCTGAGCGCCTACGGGCTGGCCGCCGGGGAACGACACTTCAACCTGCCCCTCTTCTCAGCCGAGCTGGCCCTCTCTGGCGAGCTGGACATGCTCATCGAAACCGCTGAGGAACTGATCCCGGTGGATTACAAAGCGGCCGCCCGCGAAAG
>JBOGUG010000471.1:0-3623 GCA_050696115.1 Promineifilaceae bacterium (SeqCode)
CTGCCGGGTGGGCCGGGCTGGCCTGGCGCCGCTGCCGGCCGCGCCGCTGCCGCTGGCCTGCGCCGGCCTGCTGGCCCAGGTCAAGGCGTATGAGCTGCTGGCGGTTGAGGCAGCCGTGCGCGGCGACCGGACGGCCGCCTACCAGGCCCTCTTGGCCCATCCGCTGGGCCCGCCGGCCGGCCGGGTGGGGGCCGTGCTGGACGACATGTTAGCGACCAATCAGGCGGCCTTGCCCCAGTTCGCATGAGCCGAAACAGTTCTCTGCAGCCCTCCACCAATCCGGCCCTCAAGCGGCTCGGCCTGGGCCGGCGCGACCGGGCCGTCATCTTTCACGCCGACGATATCGGCATGGCCCACTGCTCGCTGCAGGCCTACGCCGACCTGCGCGAGCGCGGCCTGGCCCCGGCCGCCTCCGTCATGGCCCCCTGTCCCTGGTTCGCGGCCGCGGCCGCCTACTGCCGCCAGCAGGCCAGGCCAGGCGCGGCCGGCTCAATTGACATGGGCGTTCACCTGACCCTGACCAGCGAATGGGACGGCTGCCGCTGGGGGCCCATCTCGACGCGCGAGCCGGCCTCCGGCCTGCTGGACGCTGGCGGCTATTTCTACCGCCTGGCGGCCGACGTACAGCGGAGTGGGCGGCCGGAGGCGGTGCAGACGGAGCTTGTGGCCCAGATCGAGCGGGCCCTGGCGGCCGGCATTGACGTCAGCCATCTCGATTCCCACATGCTCAGCCTGTTCCATCCCGCCTTTTTGGGGCTGTACTTCGACCTGGCTCTTCACTACCGGCTGCCGGCCTTCATGTTGCGCGCCGGCGCGGCCGGCCTGGCCGCGCTGGGGCTGGACGGCGAGGCGCAGGCCGCCGTCGGCCCGGCACTGCAAGCGGCCGAAGCGGACGGCCTGCCGCTCTTCGACCACTTTCATGTCAACCCGCTGCTTGAGGCCACTCCGGATCGGCTGGCCTACGCCCGCCGGGTGTTGGCTGACCTGCCGGCCGGGCTGACCTACTTCATTATTCACCCGGCGACGGACACGCCCGAATTACGGGCTATGGCGGCTGATTGGCCGGCGCGCGTGGCCGATTATCAACTGTTCATGAGCGACGGCTGGCGCGAGGCCGTGCGCGCCAGCGGCGTTGAGGTGCTCGACTGCCGCGCCTTGCGGCCGTTGGTGGCGGCATGAGGCGCTACTTCCTGGGCGTTGACACCGGCGCGACCAAGAGCCACGCCCTGATCGTGGATGAGACCGGCCGCGCCCTTGGCTTCGGCCGCGGCGGGCCGGGCAACTGGGAGGGGGTGGGCTGGGGCGGCACCCGCGCCGTCCTGGAGGCCATCATCGGCCAGGCGCTGGCTATGGCCGGCATTGGCCTGCCCGAGCTGACGGCGGCCGGCTTTGGGCTGGCAGGCTACGACTGGCCCGAAGATCGCGAACCGCACGCCGCCATCATCCGCTCCCTGGGCCTGACCTGTCCCTTCGAACTGGTCAACGATGCCCTGCTGGGCCTGCTGGCCGGGGCCTCGGCCGGCTGGGGGGTTGTCGTCGTCGCCGGCACGGGCTGCAACTGCTACGGCCGCGACGCCCAGGGGCGCATCGGCCGGGTGACGGGCGGCGGCGGCCGCTTTGGCGAGCACGCCGGGGCCAACGAGCTGGTGAGCCAGGCCATCCGGGCTGTGGCCCTCGCCTGGACGCAGCGCGGGCCGGCCACCCGCCTGACCGAGGCCTTTCTGGAGGTCACCGGCGCCCGCGACCCCACCGACCTGCTGGCCGGCCTGGTGCGCGGCCGGTATCAGTTGCCGGCCAGTTACGCCCGGCTCGTCTTTGAAGTGGCCAAAGAAGACCAGGTCGCCTGCGACATTATCGTCTGGGCCGGCCGGGAGCTGGGCGGCCTGGCCAACAGCGTGATTCAGCAGCTTGGCCTTCAGGCCATGCCGCTGGAGGTCATCCTGTCCGGCAGCCTGTACGACGGCGGCTCGGCCCTGACCGAGGCCATGGGCCAGACCATTCACGCACTGGCGCCGCAGGCCCAGTTGGTGCGCCTGGGCACCCTTCCCGTGGTCGGGGCGGCCCTGTTGGCGGCCGAGCAGGGCCGGGTGGCGGCGGCCGAGTTGCGGCCGGCCGTTGTCGCTTCGACGCCGGCCCTGGCGGGCATCGGCCGGGATTAGAGCGGCCGGCGCTGCGAGATTCGAGGATTATTCCCTTGACCTCCCACACCTCGCAGACCTCCGGGCCGTGAATCGGGCGGCAGCTGGGGATCGCTCATGCTGGTTATTCGCGGCGCGACGATCGTGACGCCGGACGGGCGCCTGGAGGAGGGCGACCTCCGGCTCGCGGCCGGCCGGATTCAGGCCCTGGGCCGGCCGGCCGCGCTCGACGCGCCGCCGGGGGCGCCTGCCATAGCTGCGGCCGGCCACATCCTGGCGCCCGGCCTGCTCGACCTGCAGCTCAACGGCGGCTTTGGCCATGACTTCAGCCGGGACCCGGCCAGCATCTGGGCCGTGGCCGCCCGACTGCCCGAATTGGGCGTCACCGGCTTTACCCCCACCCTCGTCTCACCCTCGCCGGAGCGGGTGGCCCAGGCCCAGGCCGTCTTGGCGGCCGGGCCGCCGGCCGGCTGGCGTGGGGCCAGGCCGCTGGGCCTGCACCTCGAGGGGCCTTATCTCAACCCGGCCAAGCGCGGCGCCCACCCGGCGGCCGCCTTGCGCCCGCCGCCGGCCGCGGAGGGCCTCGATTGGTCCCCCCAGACGGGCGTCCGCCTGGTGACGCTGGCGCCGGAGCTGCCGGGCGCGCTGGCCCTGACGGCCGCCCTGGTCGAGCGCGGGCTGGTGGTGGCCGCCGGCCATTCGGCCGCCAGCTTCGACGAGGGCCGGGCGGCGATTGCCGCCGGGGTGCGCTACGCCACCCACCTCTTCAACGCCATGCCGCCCCTGCACCAGCGCCAGCCGGGGCTGGTCGGAGCCCTGCTGGATGACGAGCGGGTGACGCTCGGCTTGATCGCTGACGGCCAGCACGTGCACCCGGCCATGATCCGCTTCCTGTGGCGCGCCGCCGCCGGCCGGATCAACCTGGTCAGCGACGCCATGGCGGCCCTGGGCCGGCCGGCTGGCAATTACCCGCTGGGCGAGCAGACGGCCAACCTCCAGGCCGGGGCCCCCACGCGCTTCGGGGCGCGTGGGGAACCCCTGGCCGGCGCGCCCCGCCTGGCCAATGGCGTATTGGCCGGCAGCGCCCGGCCGCTGGCGGCCGGGCTCAAGAATCTGCTAGCCTGGACCGGCTGCGCGCCGGCCGAGGCCCTGGCGGCCGTCACCACGACGCCGGCCAGGCTTTTGGGTCTGGAGGGCGCGAAGGGCAGGCTGGCGGCCGGCCACGACGCCGACCTCGTGCTGCTGACGCCGCAGCTGGAGGTGGCGCTGGCCCTGGTGAGCGGTGAGGTCGTTTTCGATCGGCTGGGACAGCCAGCTCGGGCCGGCGGCCGGGGTAGGGCGCGCTGATTGCCGCGTCTCCCCCGGCCTGTTACTCAGCCCTGGCAAAGGGGAACGCCGCCGCGCCGGGGCTGGCGCTCTGGAGAGGCTGACTTGCAACAATCCCACCTGTATCAAGAGATCCACCAGCAGCCGGCCGTGCTGGCC
>JBOGUG010000472.1:0-3786 GCA_050696115.1 Promineifilaceae bacterium (SeqCode)
CCCCTATGGCCGGTGGCTTCAACCCGCTGGCGGCCGTGCCCGGCGAAACGGATGAGGCATGGGTGCAGCGCTGGCAGCGCTGGTTTAAGGGCATGGACGTCCAGCCGCAAGGCCTGCAATGGCTGGCTCAGGCCAAACAAGAGGGGATAGAAACCATTCCTGATCTCCGCAAGTGGTTGACGAAGTTGGAACGGCAGGGGCAGATTGCCGCCGTTTCTACTCTGGGCCTGGCGCTGAATCGGCTGGCCGCCAGCCGCGCCTTGCGCGAGTGGCTGGAATGGCCGGCCAACCGCTTCGACGCTTTGCCGGCCGGAGCTCTGTTTTTCGCCTGCAAGAACACTGGTTGGGATCGGAGACAGCTGCTGGCAGGCGTTCTGTTCGCTGCGCTTGCCCTGCCCGACGTGAGGCTCGTCGTTCACGGTTTCCCCTGGAAGGCGGTGCCGGCCGGGTTGCTGCGCCAGCACGAGCGACTGATCGTGGCCAATGGCCCTTTGATGCCGGGCAGCACAACGGTCCTGGTTGCGAGCCGGCCGGAGCAGGTGGATGCGCTGCTAAAGCGGTTTCTGGCCGGCGACGCCCAGCTGGGCGAAAACCTGGCGTTGCTCGGCCGCGGGGAAGGGATGGTGATTGCCGAGGGCGAGGTCTTTTTCGCTACCTGGCGCGACCCCGGTGGGCGGCTCCCAATTCGATAGGCCGATCGCCAGGGATTCAGCGCGGGCCCGTGCAGCAACTCTTGACAATCTGGCAATTAGGAATTATGATGCATGTCAATAGTCTATTTGAGATTATACTCTCGACCAGGAATGTTGCTACCCTGCCGAAACGCCACAGCGGGAAATAGTCGAATCGGAATTAGTATAACCTAGATTATACTAAAATGAACCTAAGCGGGTCGTATGGCTAGACAGGTCGCCTTCAAGGGAAGGGAGCGGGAACTCGCTCTGCTGGACAGGCTCTGGCGCAAAGATGAGGCAACCCTGCTGATCTTATACGGCCGGCGCCGCGTCGGCAAAACGCGCCTGCTGACTCACTGGCGCGGCCAGCACGCCGCCCAGGCCCTCTACTGGGTCGCCGAGCCGATGTCGGCCCTGGACCAGCTCCGCTCTTTTTCCCAGGCCCTCTACAACTTCTCCCAGCCTCACGCGCCGGTACCGATGGATATCTCCTATTCCAACTGGGAGCAGGCGTTCTGGCATGTGGCCGAGCTGTCAAAAAACCAGCGGATGGCCCTGTTCATTGATGAATTCACTTACCTGCTCGAGGTTGAACCCTCGATCGTCGGCACCCTGCAGAAGGCGTGGGACCACTGGCTGAAAGAGTCCAACCTGATGCTGACCCTGTCGGGATCGCAGATGGGGCTGATGCAGAACCAGGTGCTCTCCTACGAGGCGCCCCTGTACGGCCGGGCCACGGCCCACCTGAAGCTGCCGCCGATGGCTTACGGGGTCAGCGGCGAGTTCTTCCCCAACTATTCGGCCGCCGACCGGGTGACGATCTACGCCGTTTTCGGCGGCGTGCCAGCTTACTGGGAGCGGCTCGACCCCTCGGTATCGGTCATGGAGAACATCCAGGAACAACTCCTCACGTCCAACTCGTTCATGCAGGAAGAGCCGCTGTGGCTCCTGCAGGATTTCGTCACCGACCCGTATAACTACGTCGGCATCATGCAGGCCATCGCCCGTGGCGATCGGACCAGCGCCCGCATCTGCAGCCGGACCGGCTTGCCAAAGGGGCACGTCTCGCGCTACCTGAGCATCCTGCGCGAGACCAGCTTCGTCGAGCGGGCCATCCCGATTACCGACCTGCCCAGCTCGCGCAAGAGCCGCTACTTCGTCACCGATCCCTATCTGCGCTTCTACTACCACTTCCTGTCCGCCTACAAGACGCAGCTGGCGATTGGCGGCCAGCAGGAAGCGTTTGAGAACATGGAACGCAACCTGCCGGCCTTCCTGGAAGACAACACCTGGCGCGAGTTGTGCCACGAGTGGCTGCTGCGGGCCAGTGTGAACGGAGAGTTGCCGTTCAAGGTGCGAAGGGTAGGCGGGGCCTGGGTTGGCGCGACGTCGGTCGATGTGGTGGGCATCAACGAGGAGGCCTGCGAAATCGTGCTGGGCACCTGTCTGTGGCGAGACCGGCCAGCCGATCTGGGTGACATGCAGGCGCTGGTGGCCAAGACGGCCTCGGTCGTACCGTCGAAAGGGAACTGGTCGGTGGGCTACCTGGGCTTTTCCTCCAGCGGCTGGACGGAGGGCGCCCAATCGTACGCCCGGGGACTCACCCGAAGCGGGGTATTCGGCCAGAACTGGAAGGTGGACTGGAGCAAGTTGCTGGACCTGGACATGGTGGACGACGATCTGGTCCGCTTGTCCAAGGGCGATGGCTCCCTGGACCCTGAACAGGAGATAGAGGAGATTGCTCAACAAATAGAGACGAGCTAAAGAAAAAGAAAGCCCTTGTGACGACCGGGTCAACGTGTCATCACAAGGGCTGGGCGGCAGGGTCGCAGAACCCCACCTGTGGATAGCTTATGTAGATTATCACCAACCGGATAATCGTCAAGCCCCACGATCCTGCTACCCCCACTCGACACAACTGACTGGCCACCATAGCGCGTGCCGGCGCTCGACGCCTGTCCACGAAGGGCGCTTCGCGGGTAGGGGTTGGTTGCTGGCCGCCCTGGCAGACGGCCGGTCGCCATAAACGCAAAGAGCCAGTGCGTTAACACTGGCTTCTCTTGCACTCGGCTTTACTTTGAACCGCATACTTCCGCCGGTCCGGGTGCGGCAACACCCGTGGCCTGAAATCGAAGCCCCTTCCGTGGGGAGGGGGGAGGTCTGTCTGTTGACCTCCTGTGCGGCCTAGATCATTCGGGAGGATAGCACAGGCCGATCCCTGTGTCAATGGATCATGCGTTCTGCGTGACCGGCGAGATAGGCTGAGACCTGGCGCCCGGCATGGACGACCGCGCGGCGACGGCGTCGCCCCTGTTGTTGGAGGCGAACCGGCGACTTCACGCGTTACGCGCGCAGGTGCAGGCGAAGCGGCCTGGCAGTGGGCCGGCGGCCGAGCCTCTGTGCTGGGTTAAGGAGGACCTGCCCTGGACGCCCAGGCCGGGCTCGCTGAGCGATCTGGCGGCCGCGGCCGAAAAGGTAAACGCCCTGCCGGCCCATCTGGGATGGGGAAGCCAGGCCCTCACAGCCTCGTTGCGCCGGCGGCAGCAGCCGGATCAGCGCGCCGGCAACGAGGCTGACTGGATGGCTCTGGCGAGGCTACCGGCAGCGGCCGCGGCCAGGCCCACTGCGCAGCGCAAGAACGACGACAAAGCCCTGCATCGCCGCGAGGAGTGGGTCAAGCTCTACCCGGACATCGGCCTGGGCATGTTGCGCCGGGAGCTTGCCGCTCCCGGCCGGCTCTGGCTGCTCCTGCGCCATCTGGACGGGGAGGGCCGGGGGACGCTTCGCATAGACATTGTCACCCAACAACTAACAAGGAAAACCTCAACGCTACACGTATGCGGCATACGCCAACTGCGGAACCTGCTGCACGATGGGGAGGGGGTATTTTGGGCGCGCGATGAGGAGCATATCTGGCTGCGTTCGGCGGCCCGGGTCGCCGACGCGCTCGAGGTAGAACGGCTGACCGGCCGGCCGGTAGCCCTGCCGGTCAAGGCGCTGCTGAGCGGCATCGGCGCCTTCCGCGCTCACCTGTACGCCGCCTTCCACAGCGGCCGGGCCAAAGATACGCCCCATGGCTCGCAGGCGACGCCCATCTCCCGCAACACCCTCG
>JBOGUG010000473.1:0-18390 GCA_050696115.1 Promineifilaceae bacterium (SeqCode)
GCCGAGCGCTCGGCCGACAGGCCGGTGAAGCCGACCACGTCGGCGAACAGCACGCTGACGGCGTCGTAGTGCTCGGCCGTGGTGCGCACCTCGTTCTTCAGCAGCGGCGCGATCTCTCTGGGGAGCACGTTGAGCAGCAGGCGCTCGCTCTTGGCCTGCTCCTCGCGCAGCAGCTCCAGGGCGGCGTCTTTTTGACCCACAAAATAGTGGATCAGAATGAAGGCCACCAGGGAGACGCCCAGGATGTTCATGGCGAAGAACAGGTTGACGAGGACGGGCGGCAGGTTGTTGCTGGCCCGGCCGAAGAAGGCCACCAGCAGCGCGGCCGCCACCAAAAGGACATAGGCGGCGAACCAGCGCAGCGACTGGCGCCGGCCGAGAAAGAAGAGCGCGCCCAGCGGCGAAGTCAGCGACCACAGGACGACGACGCTGCTGCTGGCGAAGGTGCCGAGCGCGGCCATCACAGCCAGCGGCAGCAGGAAGGTCATGACGAGCTGGCTGGAGCGCATGAGGGCGTAGCGGCCCTTCCAGGCGTAAAAGGCCAGGTTAATGAAGGATATGCCGACGTAAGCGGCCGGAATGGCGGCCGCCAGGGGCTCGTCGAAGCGCAGATAGAGGCCGATCCAGACCAGCGACAGGCTGGCGATCAGCAGGATCGTCACCATCAGCGTGTTTTTTTGCAGCCGCTCGTCAGGCGTTTCGGCCGGCTGCGCTCCCAGCCGATCGAGCAGCCGCAGCGGCCGTTGAAAGACACCGGTTGCCATGCAGGGCCTTCCTTACTTGCCGCCTTTGGCGGCCAGCCTTCGAATTGTATTCATGTTGCGCACCGTTGCCGCCCGGCCGAGCGCCTTTTCGAGCAGCGCAGCCGAGAAGCGGGAAGCGCCCAGCGGCCGGCGATAGAGCCAGTAGACCTCGCGGCCGTGGACGTGCAGGTCGTCAACTTCCGAGCGGTAAGCCAGCAGGGCCGCGACCCTGTCGCCGGCCGGCGGCTCGGCCAGCAGGGCCACGTACAGGCGGTTGCCTGCGGCCTCAAGCTCGGCCGGCGCAAATGGCCGGTAGGCGGCGATGCCGGCCACCTCGGCCGGGGTGCGCAGGAAGGTCGCCACCGGATAGCCCAGGCTGGCCTCAAGCTGGGCCTCCATCTGCGCTTCGAGCGCCGGCCGGTCTGCGGCTGGGGCGGCAAAGCGCACGTTGCCGCTGGCGATGAAGGTCTCCACGTTGGCAAAATCCAGCCCTTCGAACAGGCGGCGTAGGGCGTCCATCTTGACGATGTGGCCGCCGACGTTGATGGCGCGCAAGAAGGCGACGTACTCTGGCATAGCTAGGGACAACCGCAAGTGGCTGCCCAATCGTGACCGGCCGGCCACAGGGACCGGCAAGAGGGCGGGCACGGGGGCCCGCCCCTACTCCAGGCGGATGGCGATGGTGTGCGGCTCGCCGGCATAATTGCCGTCCGAGCCCACCACAATCAGGCGGAGCAGGTAATCGCCGGCCGGCAGCGCGTCGGCGTGCAGCATCTCCAACGTGCCGTTGACCACCGGCGTACTGTGCGTCTGGCCCAGGGTCAGCCACTCCGGGTTGGCCGGGTCGCCCATGCCCAGCTCAAGCTTGTAGAACTGCACCCGGGCCGGGTCGAAATCGGCCGTGCCGAGTATGGGCGCCACCCCGCTGACCGCCTCGCCCGGCCGCGGGCTGCTGATCTGCCAGAAGGCCAGCGCGTTCGGGTCGCGGGTCGGGGCGCCGATCAGCGCGGGGCCGCAGGCCGCCTGAGGCGCGATGGGCAGCCCATGCGCATGGGCGTAGGCCTGGGCCGGCGCTAGGCTTTCCGGGTTGCGCGGTGGGGCCAGAAAGAGCAGCGGCCGGGCTTCGGCCGGCAGGCCGGCCGGCTCGGCCTCGGGCGTCAAGTAGCAGTAGGCGGCCGGCGGCGCAGTCTCGCCTGGCGCCCCGGCCGGGGCGGGCGCCAGGGCCACGGCCGGCACCTGCCAGACGGCCGGATCGAGCTGCGACCAGCCGTCCCGGTAGCCGACCGGAGCGGGCGGCTGGCCGCCGACCAGGAACCATTCGGCGTCGTCGCGGCCGCAGTCGGTCGCGCCCAGGCTGATCGAAGGGAGGGCGCAGATGGGGCGCAGTTCCAGGCCGGCCGGGGGCGCGAAATCGGCCGGCGGCTGGGCGCCGCCGCTGGTAAGAGCCGCCATCAGCTCGAAGTCGCTGTAGACCGCCTGCATGTAGGCCGACCACAGCGGGGCCGCCCCGTCCAGGCCGCTGATGTCCAGCATCGGGCTGTTGTCGCTGTTGCCCGTCCAGACGCCGACCGCCAGGCCAGGCGTGTAGCCCAACGTCCAGTTGTCGCGGAAATCGTTGGTCGTGCCGGTCTTGGCCGCGGCCGGAAAGGGCAGCGCCAGCGGGTTGTCGCGCCCCATGGCCGGGACGCGGGCGGCGTCGTCGTCCAGGATGTCGCTCACCAGAAAGGCGGCCCGCGGGTCGAGGACCGGCTCCGGCGTCGGCGGCTGGAACTCAAAGAGTGTCTCGCCGGCCGCATTCGCCACCCGCAAAATGGCGGCCGGCGGGACGCGGTAGCCGCCGTTGGCCAGGATGGCGTAGGCGGCCGTCAGCTCCAGCGGCGTCAGCTCGCCCCCGCCCAGGGTGAGCGCCAGGCCGTAATGGGTCGGGTCGGCCTGCCAACTGGCGATGCCCATCTGGCCGCCAAACTCCACCAGCCGGCTCACGCCGATGGACTGCAGCAGCAGCACGGCCGGCACGTTATAGCTGTTGGCCAGGGCGTCGCGCAGCCGCACCGGGCCGTGGAACCGGCCGTCGTAGTTGACCGGCTCGTACAGGCTGCCGTCCGTCTGCGGGTAAGTGACCGGCACGTCCCACAGGATGTCGGCCGCCGTCCAGGCCGGCGCGCCGCCGGCGGGCGTTGGGGCCAGCGCGGCCGCGTAGGTCAGCGGCTTGATGGCGCTGCCCGGCTGCTGGGGCGTCAGGGCCACGTTGACCGCCCCGTCAATGGCCGCGCCGCGGTAGTCCAGGCTGCCCAACATGGCCAAAATTTCGCCGCTGCCCGGCTTGAGGGCCACCAGGGCGGCGTTGGTCATGTTGTGTTCCGGCCCCACCTGGGCGATGTGTTGGCGGGCCATCAACTCGGCCAGGCGCTGGAACTTCAGGTCCAGGCTGGTGGTCACGCGCAGGCCGCCGTTGGCGACGACCTCCGGCCCGAAGCGCTCTTCCAGCAGGCCGCGCACGTAGACGGCAAAATGGGGCGCCAGCAGGCTGACCTCTTGGGGCGCCAGCGCCAGCGGAAACAGGTAGGCCGCTTCGGCCTCGGCCTGGCTGATCATGCCCTCGCCGACCATCAGGTTCAGCACCAGCCATTGGCGTTCTTTGGCGGCCGCCAGGTTCTTGTACGGGTCCAGCTCGGCCGGGCTCTGCGGCAGGCCGGTCAGCAGGCTGGCCTCGGCCAGGTTCAGCCCGCCGGCCGGCTTGCCGAAATAGGTCTGAGCCGCCGCCTCCACGCCGTAGGCCAGGTTGCCGTAATAGATCTCGTTTAGGTAGAGCGTCAGGATTTCGTCCTTGGTGTAGCGCCGGTTCATCACCCAGGCCAGGACGATCTCCTTGGTTTTGCGCCGGTAGCTGACGGCCGTGCGCTCCTCGTAGCTGAAGGCCAGGTGGCGCACCAGCTGCTGGGTGATGGTGCTGGCGCCCTGCGGCCGCTCCTCCGGCCGGCGCAGGTTGGCCACCAGGGCCGCCAGCAGCGACGGCGCGTCCAGGCCGATGTTCTGGTAAAAGGTGTCGTCTTCGGTGGCGATGGTGGCGTCAATCAACACCTGGGGTATCTGGGCCAGCCCGACGCGGGTGCGCTTGCCCTGGCCGAAGATCTCCCACAGCAGGACGCCGTGGCGGTCGGTGATGCGGCTGGTCTCGAAGCCGGCCTGCTCGCCGGCCGCTTCTAGGGCAGCGATGCCCGTCTCGATCTCGGCCGCCAGGCTGCTGTAGACGGCCGCGGCCACCACCCCGCCGGCCAGGGCCGCCAGCAGCAGGCCGGCCAGGGCCATCAGCAGGAAGCCACGCCCCAGACAGGCACAGCCGCGCCGCAACGCAGAGCCCCGGCCGGGCGGCGCTTCAACTGCCATGTACTGCTCCCAGTCTGTCACCTGAGGAGGACGCCGGCCGGCGCGCGCCGGCCCAAGCTCAGCCGGGGATCAGGCCCAATTGCCGGCCGACGCCGGCCATGATCTCCAGGGCGCAATCCAGCTGCTCTTCGGTGTGGGTCGCCATGTAGCTGGTGCGCAGCAGCGCCTGGCCCTCCGCCACGGCCGGGGGCAGCACCGGGTTGGTGTACAGGCCGCGCTCAAACAGCAAGCGCCAGGTGAGCAGCATTGGCTCCTTCTCCCCGATGATTACCGGGATAATCGGCGTCTCGGTCTGGCCGGTGTTAAAGGCCAGGGCCTTGAGGCCGCCCAGCATCTTGTCCCCGTTGGCCCACAGCCGCTCCACGTGCCAGGGCTCTGTCTCCATGATGTCCAGGGCGGCCATCACGGCCATGACGTTGGGGGCGGGCAGGCTGGCGCTGAAAATGAGCGAGCGGGCGTGGTGCTGGATGTAGTGCATGACCTCGGCGTCGCCGGCGATGAAGCCGCCAATCGAAGCGAACGACTTGCTGAAGGTGCCCATGATGAGGTCCACTTGGTCGGTCAGGCCGAAGTGGGCGGCCGTGCCCCGGCCGCCGCCCAGCACCCCCAGCGAATGGGCGTCGTCCACATACAGCCGAGCCCCATAGGCGCGGCACACGGCCACCAACTTGGGCAGGTCAACGATGTCGCCGCCCATGCTGAAGACGCCGTCCACCACAACCAGCCGGCCGGCGTCGGCTGGCAGCTCAGTCAAAATGCGCTCCAGATGGCCCAGGTCGCCGTGCCGGTAGCGCTTCAGCGTGCCCAGGCTCAGGCGGGCGCCGTCCAGGATGCTGGCGTGGTCGTCCTTGTCAATGATGACGTAATCTTTGGGCCCCACCAGGGCTGAGATGACGCCCAGGTTGACCTGCATGCCGGTGCTGAAGATCAGGGCCGCTTCCTTGCCCACGAAGCTGGCCAGCCGCTGCTCAACTTCCTGGTGCAGGCGCAGTGTGCCGTTCAGGAAGCGCGAGCCGGTGCAGCTGGTGCCGTAGCGCCGGATCCCCTCGATTGCCGCCTCCCGCACGTGGGGATGGGTGGTCAGGCCGAGGTAATTGTTAGAGCCGATCATGATGATGCGCCGGCCGTCCACCATCACCTCGGTGCCTTCGGTCTCCTCCAGCGGGATGAAATAGGGGTAAAGGCCGGCCGCCCGAGCCTCTTTGGCCGCGGTATAGTCGCGAAGCTTGGCGAAAATGTCCATCTGGTACTCCTGGCGCCGAACGCCGCCGGGGTTAGGCGTTGGCCGCCCCATAACCGGCCGGCGCCCTGAAGCGGCCGGGCGATTGTATCCCAGGGGGGAGGCCTGTCAAAATGGCCGCCAGAGACGGTCGCCTGGAGGTCGGCCGGCCCCACTCTGGTTGACAAAGGCTAGGGCCGGGGCTAGAATGAGCATGCCGCGCCGCTGGTGGGCGCTTAGCGCCGGCCGGGCCTGGCACGACCGCAGGCACCGAACTATTCAACCACACCAAGAGGAGCAAAGATGGCCTTCGAATTACCTCCGCTTCCCTACGCGGAAGACGCATTGGAACCCCACATTGACGCCCGCACCATGAGCATCCACCACGATAAGCACCACGCCGCCTACACCACCAACCTGAACAAGGCCCTTGAAGGCCACTCAGATTTGGCGGCGATGAGCATTGAGGAGCTGCTGGCCAACCTGGACCGCGTGCCGGAGAGCATCCGCACCACGGCGCGCAACAACGGCGGCGGCTACGCCAACCACAACCTGTTTTGGACCATTATGAGCCCGCGCGGCGGCGGCCGGCCGGAAGGCGACTTGGCCGACGCCATAGACAGCGCCTTTGGCTCCTTCGACGCTTTCAAGGCCCAGTTCGGCGACGCGGCCGCCAAGCGCTTCGGCTCTGGCTGGGCCTGGCTCTGTGCAGACGGCGGCAGCCTGTCCGTCACCTCAACCCCCAACCAGGATTCGCCGCTCATGGACGGGATGACACCCATCTTGGGCATTGACGTTTGGGAACACGCCTACTATCTCAACTATCAGAACCGGCGCGCCGACTACGTCGAAGCCTGGTGGAATGTTGTTAACTGGAGCGCTGTGGCCGACAATTACGCCGCGGCTGGCATGTAACCAAACGTACGTGGCCGGGCGGACAGCCGGCCGGCCAATATTAAGGAGATCCTGAATGACCCATATTGTCACCAGACTGTGCCTGCGCGATACGGCCTGCATTGATGTGTGCCCTGTCGAGTGCATGGTCTTGGGCAAGCCGGAAGAAGAGTGGCCCTGGCTCTACATCGATCCCGATACCTGCATTGACTGCGGGGCCTGCATTCCGGAATGCCCGTATGAGGCCATCTTCCCTGAGGAAGAGGTGCCCTACGACTTCCAGGCCAAGGGTGGCGAGTGGATAACCAACACCAAAGAGCTTCTGCCCGATGGCCAGTCCTTTGAAGGTGAGGTGGACGGCCACCCGGTCAAGGTGCTTAACGCCAAGCAATTGGCGGCCGGCGAGGCCCTCGACCTGACCGAGGACATCCCGCCGAACTACGACTTTTTCGCCGCCGGCCCGGGCTATGACGCCCTGAACGAATAACCCCGGCCCAACGCGGCCGGCATAGGGCGAGGCTTAAGGCCCCTTAAGATTTAGCAGCGGCGCTGGCGCGACCGGCCGCCCCAAAACCGGCCGCGCTGCGCCGCCAGCCACGACCTGGGTGAGAGCCTGGGCCGGCCGCCTTCCCGGCCGGTCAGGAACAGCATGAGCAGCTACCGGATTGAAGTGGATTCGCTGGGCGAGGTCAGGGTGCCGGCCGGCGCCTATTGGGGCGCCCAGACCGAGCGCGCTCGCCATAACTTTCCCATCAGCGACCTGAAGCAGTATCCGGCTTTCGTCTGGGGCCTGGCGGCCGTCAAGCGGGCCGCGGCCGAGGTCAATCGCGATCTGGGCCTGTTTCGGCCGGTTGAGGCCGGCGGCCAGACCCTTGGCGGCCCCCAAATCGCCGAAGCCATCATGGCGGCCGCCGACGAGGTCCTGGCCGGCGAGTGGGCCGACCAATTCGTGGTGGACCCCATCCAGGCCGGGGCCGGCACCAGCCACCACATGAACCTCAACGAGGTCATTGCGAACCGGGCCAACGAGCTGCTCGGCTTCGGGCTGGTCGCGCCGGCCAAGCCGGTGCATCCCCACGACCACGTCAATATGGCCCAGTCCACCAACGACACCATCCCGACCGCCATTCGGCTCGGCTGCCTGTGGCGCCTGGATGAGCTGCTGGCCGCCCTGGGGGCGCTGGCGGCCGCGCTGGCGGCCAAAGCGGCCGAATTCGACCCAGTCATCAAGAGCGGCCGCACCCACCTCCAGGACGCGGTGCCGCTGCGCCTGGGCCAGGAGTTCGGCGCCTACGCCCGCTCAGTCGAGCGCAACTGCGAGAAGATCGCGGCCGCGGCCGAGGGCCTGCGCCGGCTGGGCATCGGTGGCACCGCGGCCGGCACCGGCCTCAACGCCCACCCCGAATACCACCAACGCATGATCGCCGTCCTGCGCCGCCTGACTGGCCTGGAGCTGCGGCCGTCCGACAACCTGTTCGAATCCATGCAGAGCATGGGCGACATGGTCCATTTCAGCGGCGCGCTGCGCACGCTGGCCCAGGACCTGACGCGCATCGCCAATGACTTCCGCCTGCTGGCCTCCGGGCCGAGCACCGGCCTGGACGAGCTGCGTCTGCCGGCCGTGCAGCCTGGCTCCTCGATCATGCCCGGCAAGGTCAACCCCGTGCTGGCCGAGATGCTGAACATGGCCATGTTCCAGCTCATGGGCAACGACCTCACGGTGCTTTTGGCCGGCCAGGCGGGCCAGCTTGAGCTCAACGTCATGATGCCCATCCTGGGCTACAACCTGTTCCAAAGCATGGACATCGCCATCAACGCCGTCAGCGCCTTCACCGAGAAGTGCGTCCGCGGCCTGGAGGCGAACGCCGACAAGGCCGAAGCCTGGCTGGCCAAGAACGCCATCCTGGTCACGGCCCTCAACCCCGTCATCGGCTACGCCAAAGGGGCCGAGGTGGCCAAGGAAGCCATGCGCGCCAACCGCAGCGTGCGGGAGGTGGTGATCGAGAAGGGCTACCTGACGGCCGCCGAGGCCGACAAACTATTGGAAGTGCATTCCCTCACTGAGGGTGGCATTCAGGGCGAGGCGGCTCCGGCCGCGCCCGCCCAAGCAACATGATCACAACATCCACAAGAGGAGACACCATGAAAAACGCAAAGTTCCTGACCGCCCTGTTCCTGGCCTTCGCGCTGCTGCTGGCAGCCTGCGGCGGCGATGGAACCGTGGACAACAACAACGGTGCCGTAGATAACGCGAACGAAGACGGCGGGGCGGCCGGCGCCAGCCTGAGCTTTGAGGCCACCGACGAGCTGCGCTTCGTGCCCGACGCGGCCGAAGCGAGCGCCGGAGCCGAGGTTGAGGTCACCCTGAACAACACCGGCGCACTTGAGCACACCTGGACGTTGGTGGGCGCCGATGTTGACGTGGCGGCTGTGACCAGCGCCGACGCCATCGCCGGGGCCGACACCGGCACCGTCGCCGGCGGCGGTAGCCAGACGATCAGCTTAAGCGCGCCGGAGGCGGGCACGTATCAGTTCGTCTGCACCGTGCCGGGCCACGCGGCCGGCGGCATGGTCGGCACGTTGACCGTCAACTAGGCTTTTGAGCATGAGCCGGCCGGGCCTGGCGCTGGTCTTGAGCGGCGTTCAACTTCCGGCCGGCTCGCGATCACGGGGCCGCAGCGACAAACTGCGGCCCTTTTTTACGCCGATGCTGCGCATCAGCCGCGGGGATTATGAGGCCATGTTGGGCCAGCTGCTGGCGGCCCGGCCGCTGGAAGGTTGCGGCCTGCTGGCCGGCTCGGCCGGCCGGGTGCGGCGCGTCTATCCGGTGGCCAACCGGCTCGCCAGCCCGGTCGCCTACGAGCTGGCCCCAGCCCAGTTGGTGGCGGCCATGTTTGACCTGGAGGACAGGGGGTGGGAGCTGCTTGCCATCTACCACTCCCACCCGGCCGGGCCGGAAACGCCATCGCCGGCCGACGTAGCTCAGGCGGCCTATCCAGAGGCGCTGCTGGTGGTCGTCTCACTGGCCGATCCGGGCCGGCCGGTCGCGCGCGCCTTCCGGGTTGGCGACCGCCAGGCCGAAGAGGTGGCGCTGCGAATAGAGTAACCAGCGGCCGTCTGATGGGTTTAGTATGCTGATGACTTTCGTCCTTTCGGGCCTTATCGGTTATCTGTTCGGCTCGCTGCCGGCCGGCTACCTTTTGGTTAAGGCCGTCAAAAAGGTGGACCTGCGCCTGATCGGCAGCGGCCGGACGGGGGGCACCAACTCCTTCCGCGCGGCCGGTGTCTGGGTGGGCATCCTGACCTCGGTTCTCGACGTGCTCAAGGCGGCTTGCGCCGTCTGGGTGTCGCGGGCTCTGTTCTTCGACCGGGCCGGGGCGGCCGTGCTGCCCTGGTTGGAGGCCACAGCCGGCATGCTGACCATCGTCGGCCATAATTGGTCGCTCTTTCTGGGCTTCAAGGGCGGGGCCGGCACCGGGCCCAACGTCGGCTGGGCCGGCGCCGTCTGGCTGCCCATCGTGCCCATCTCGATTTTGGTCGTGCTCAGCCTGCTGCTGTTCCAGGGCATGGCCTCGGTCGCTTCGCTGGCCATGGCGGCCGTGATCCCCCTCAGCTTTCTGGCCCTCAAGCTGGCGGGCGTGGCGCCCTATGACCAGACCTGGGCTTACGTGGTCGCGGGGGTGGCCACGGCCGGGCTGGTGGCCTGGGCCTTGCGCCCGAACATCAAACGCTTGCTTGAGGGACGCGAGCGCATTGTCGGCCCGCGCGCCCGCCGGCTGGAGCGCCGCCGGGCGGAAATGTAGCCGCCGGCGTCCAGGAGCTGCTCTACTCGCTCTCCTTGGAGAGCGTCTCGTAATGCATTAACCCCATCGCGTCAATGACCACGTTGTCCACGGCCGGCTGGGCGATAGCAACCCGGCCTTCCTGGGTCAAATCCAGGCTGGGGAACTCGGTCGCCCATAGTTCCTGCATCTGGGCATAAAGCTGGAGCCGGGCGGCCTCATCGGCGGTGCGCAGCGCCTGCTCATACAGCTCGGTCATCGCCTGGCTCTGGTAATTTGAGCAAACGTCGTCGGTGTTGGTGATGAAGTACTCCATCCAGCTCATCGCGTCGGGGAACATGGCCGGCTGGCCGGCCGGCGGCCAGCCCAGCAGAAAGGCAGGGTAATTGCAGCTGGCGCTCTGCGGCCGGAAGATGTCGTAGGGCGCGCCCTCAACCGTGACCGCAATCAGGCCTGTCTCCTCCAGCTGGGCCTTGAGCGCGTTGGCATAGGCGTCCTCAACGGCCGAATAGCGGCCGTCGTTGACGAACCAGAGGGTCATCTCCAGCTTCTGCGACTCGGTGTAGCCGGCGTCGAGCAGGGCGGCCCGGGCCACGTCCAGGTCGCGCTCTGGCTCGGCCGCCACATGGCCGGCCGTGCTGTCCGGCACGGGGCTGTAGAGCGGCCGGCGCCGGCCGTCAAACACCTCGTTGGCTAAAAGCTCGCGATCGACTGAATGGGCGATGGCCGAACGCAGCCGGGCGTTATTCCAGGGAGGCTGGCTGTGGTCGAACACCAGATAGCTCTTGAAGGTCATGGCCCCGACCCAGGCCCGGAAGGCCGGCTCGGCGCTGAGCGCCTGGACGTCGGCCTCTGGCAGCCCGGTCCAGGCGATGTCCAGTGCGCCGTTCTCCAGCGAGCGACGCATCCGGGTCGGGTCGTCGTAGAAGTGCAACTGGATGTTGTTGAAGCGCGCCGCTTCAGCCGGCCAGCCGGGGTTGGCGCGCAATTGAAGCTGGACGCCCACCTCCCAGGAGACGACCGTGTAGGGGCCGATGCCGCCGCAGATGGTGGCCGCGTCGAAAGCGGGCGTGAAGCACTCCGGGCTGACAACGGCGAAGGGCGGCGTGGCCAGCAGGCTGGGGAAATACGACGTCGCCTCCTGGAGCACGATTTTCACCGTCTGTGGGTCTATGACCTGGACGGAGTCGTCGTCGGCGAAGTTGTCCTCGTTGGCGTCGCGCAAGGTGCCGTTGATCAGGAAATTGCCCAGCCCGGCCGCCCGGTCGAACGAAAACTTGACATCTTCGGCGTTCATCGCGCTGCCGTCGGGGAAAGTCAGCCCCGGCCGCAGTGGGATGGTGTATTCCAGGCCATCGGCCGAGACCTGGGGCGGCCCGGCCGCCAGCAGCGGCTGCAGAGTGTTGTTGGCGTCAAGGCGGTACAGGCCGCTCATCACGTTGGCCTTGACCTCCCAGCCGATCCAATCCAGGTCGCGCGCGGCCGGGTCCAGGTCGTTCAGGACGCCGGTGATGCCGATGACCAGCTCGTCGGCCGGCGTGCCCACCAGCGATTCGCCGGCCACGATGTTGTCCTCGGCCACCAGCCATTCCTGGATGATCGGCTCAATCGCCCCCTCTTCTTGGGCGCCGGCGATGGCCTCGTTCAGGCGGCGCAGCAGGCGTTCATTGCCGGCCGCCACGGCGATGCCGTAGCGCTTATGGCTCAGCCAGGCGGCCTCGTCGGGGCCGCCGGCGACCTTTAGCTGCAATGGGTAGGCGGTGGTGAAGTAGCGGGCGTCGTCGCTGTCAAGCACCACTGCCCGCAGCGCGTTGTCTATCAGAGATTGGATCATCTCGGCCGGCTGGTCAAACAGCTCCAATTGCGGCTCACTCAGGCCCAAAAGTTCACGGGCCGCCTCCTCACCGCTGCTGAAGCGCTGGACGCCGACCGTCATCCCCGGCCCGATATCGGCCGCGCTGGCCAGCTCGACCTCGTTGGCCCGCAGCAGCAGCACTTGGGCGACCTCCAAATAGGGGATGGTGTAAGCCAGGCCCTCCTGCGGCTCGTCGGGGATCACCAGGGCGGACATAGCCGCGTCGAACTCGCCGAAGGCGACGCTGTCGAGCAGGCCGCTGAAACTGCTGACCACAAACTCGTGATCCAGCCCCAGCCGGGCCGCCAAATAGGCCATCAGCCCGGGGTCAAAGCCGATCACGTTGCCAAAGGGGTCTATATCCGAGAAATCGCCGTGGCGCGACGGCGCGTCCACCGCCACGGTGATAAAGTTGAGCGTCGCCGGGGTCTCTTCCTCGCCGGCCGCCGGCTCCGACGTGGCTGTGCTGGTTGGTTCCGGCTCGAGCACGGCCGTTGGCGGCGACGGCGGGTTCTGCTGGCAGGCAACCAACAGGCCGAGCAAGCAGGCCGGGGCAAGACGGAGAAGCAGCCGGCCGGGGGCGCGGCCGGGCGACTGGGCGGCGGGGCGCATCGGGCCGCCAGTATAGCAACCCGTCGCCGGCCGGCAAAGCCGCAAACCGGGGCCTAAGCGCCGGGCGACGCCCCTCGGCCCTCAGATGACGTTGTATTCGCGCGCCGGCCGGCCCCGGCCAAAGCGGCCGGGGTCCAGCGCCGCGATATCCAGGCTGCTGGCCTGCCCCTCCAGCGCGACTTCAGCCGCCAGCAGGCCGGCGGCCGGCCCGTGCATGAAGCCGTGGCCCGAAAAGCCGGTCAAAAGGTAGCAGTTGTCGAGTTCTGGGGCCCGGCCGATCAGCGGATGGGCGTCCGGCGTGACCTCGTAGAGGCCGGCCCAGGCAGCCCGCCGGCCGGCGCGGGCCAGCAGCGGCAGGCGGGCGATGGCCGCCTCCGTGTGGGTCAGCTCCCATTCCTCATCCACGCTCTGGTCGAAGCCGGCCGGCTGAGCCGGGTTGGACATGCCGGTCAGCAGGCCCTTGCCCTCCCGATGGAAGTAGAGGCTCTGGCCGAAGTCCACCACGAAGGGGAAGTCGGCCGGTATTTCGGCCAAGGGCGTGGTGGTCAACATCTGGCGCCGAATGGGGGTCACCGGCACGTCGAGGCCCGCCAGCCGGCCAACCTCGGCCGACCAGGGCCCGGCCGCGATCACCAGCGCCCCGCAGGCGATGCGCCCGGCCGGGGTCTCGACGGCGACCACCCGCCCGGCCGCGGTCTGGATGGCCGAAACCGGCGCGTCGGTCAGGGCGCTCACGCCCAGCCGCCAGCCGGCGGCGATGTAGCCGCTGACCACGCCGTGCGGGTCGCACAGCCCGTCGCCGGCGTGGTAGGTCGCCGCCAGAATATCGCCGGCCGCCAGTTGGGGCAGGCGGCGGCGCGCCTCATCGCCGCTCAACCACTCGCTGGCCACGCCCAGCCGGTTTTGCAGGGCGACGGCGGCCTGGAAGCGCTCAACGTCGGCCGGATCGCTGAGCAGGAAGGCGTAGCCGCACCAGCGCAGGTCAATTGGCTGGCCGAACTCCGCCTCAAAACGGGCTAGCATGGGCAGGCTGAGCTGCGACAGGCGGATGTTGACCTCGGTGCTGAACTGGTAGCGGATGCCGCCGGCGCAGCGGCCGGTGGCCCCCTGGCCGAAAAACGGCTCGCGCTCCAGCAAAACGACGTCGCGGCAGCCTTTGGCCGCCAGGTGGTAGGCGGCGCTGGCGCCCATCACCCCGCCGCCGATGACCACGACCTCGGCCGATCTAGGTTGTTGGGTCATGCTGCCGGCTACCATTCGACGCTCTGCCCCAGGCCCAGGGCCTCGGCGTTGCGCCAGGCAATGGCGGCCGCGGCCGCGTCCTGGGCGGCGACGCCCACCGACTTGAACAGGGTGATCTCTTCCGGATCGCTCCGGCCGGGCTTGGCGCCGCTCAGTATCTCGCCAATCTCCGCCCAAATGTGATCGCGGCCGATGATGCCCGCCTCCAGCGGAATGATCAGGTCGCCGGCTTCGGCCAGCGCGGCCGCGTATGAGTCCACCACCACCCGCGCCCGGCGCACGGTCTCGGCGTCCACCTCCTGCATCTGGGGCGTGAATGAGCCGATGGCGTTGATATGGGCGCCCGGCGTAAGGTCCCGGCCGTCGAACACCGGCCGGCTGGAGGTGGTGGCGGCGCAGATTATGTCGGCGCCGCGCAGGGCCGAGCCGGGGCTGGCGGTCACGCGCAGGCGAGCGCCGGCCGGCAGGCTTGGGCCCAGCGCCGCGCCGAAGGCCTCGGCGTGCGCTCGATTGGGGCTGAAGACGCGCACCTCGGCCACCAGCCGGACGGCGCACATGGCCTCCAACTGGCTGCGGGCCTGGGCGCCGCTGCCCAGAACAGCCACCACGCTTGCCTCCGGCCGGGCCAACGCGTCGGTGGCCGCCCCGGCGCCGGCCCCGGTGCGGATGGCCGTCAGACTCGCGCCCTCCAGCAGGGCCAGCGGCCGGCCCGTGGGCGCGTCCAACAGCAGCACGGCCGCGCTCAGGGTTGGCCGGCCGTGGTGGGCGTTGTCGGGAAAGACGGCCACCACTTTGACCGCCAGCTCGCCGCCGGCCGGCAGGTAGGCCGGCATGACCAACAGCCGGCCGTGATGCGCTTCCAGGTTCAGGTTGGCCCGCAGGGGGACATCGGCCCGGCCGGCCGATAGTTGGGAGTAGGCCGCCTTCATGCCGGCGATCGCCTCCGCCATCGGCAGCGCCCGGCGCACGTCGGCGGCGCTGAGGATGCGCAGCTCGGTTACGTCTCGCCCAGGTAGGCCCGGCGCATCATCTCGTTGTGGCGCAGGTTGTCGGCCGTGTCGGCCAATACGATGCGGCCGGTCTGGAGCACGTAGCCCCGGTCGGCAATAGACAGGGCCATGTTGGCGTTCTGTTCGACAACAAAAATGGTGGTGCCTTCCTGGTTGATGCGCTGGATGATGTCGAAGCTGGCCTCGACCAGGATGGGCGCCAGCCCCATAGACGGCTCATCCATCAGCAGCACCTTCGGCCGGGCCATCAGCGCCCGGCCGACGGCCACCATCTGCTGCTCACCGCCGCTCAGGGTGCCCGCCCGCTGGTTGAGGCGCTCTTTGATGCGCGGAAAGAGGCGGAACACATCCTCCAGGTCCATTTCGATTGCGCCCCGGTCGCTGCGCAGGAAAGCGCCCATTTCCAGGTTCTCGCGCACCGTCATGCGCTTGAACAGGCGCCGGTTCTCCGGCACCATCGAAATGCCGCGCTTGACTACCTCGCGCACCGGCAGGCCGTTGATGCGCTGGCCGTCCAGAAAAACGTCGCCGTCGGTCGGGGTGACGTAGCCCAGCAGGGTCTTGAGGGTGGTGGTTTTGCCGCTGGCGTTGCCGCCCAGCAGGCAGACGATCTCGCCCGGATAGATGTCAACGCTGACGTCCCGCAGAACGGCTATTGGCCCGTAATGGGTGAAGACGTTCCGCATCTGCAAAATCGGTTCCTGGCCGTTCTTGATGGGCATGGCAGCAGCTTCCTTGGCTCAGGCGGCGTGTTCGCGGGCGGCCTTGCGGCCGAGATAGGCCTCCATGACCCGCTCGTTCTCGGCCACTTCGCGGTATAGCCCTTCGGCGATCTTCTGGCCGTAGTCCAGGACGACGACCCGGTCTGACACCCCGCGCACAACCTTCATATCATGCTCGATGACGACTATGGTGTAGCCTATCTCGTCCCGCAACTGGCCGATCAATTTGGTCAGCTCCTGGGTCTCGCGCGGGTTCATGCCGGCCGTTGGCTCATCCAGCAGCAGCATCTGGGCGCCGGTGGCCATGGCGCGGGCGATTTCCAGCCGGCGCCGGTTGGCGTAGGAAAGCACGAAAGCGGGCTGGTCGAAACGGTAGCCCACCAGCCGGTCGCCGAAGAAGGCCAGCGTCTCTTCGGCCCGCTGGCGCACCTCGTCCTCTTCGCGCCGGAAGGCCCCGGTGCGCAAGATGGCCGCAAAAATGCCAGACTTGCTGCGGGAATGCTGGGCCACCATCACGTTTTGGCGCACGGTCATGTTGGGGAACAGGCGCACCGTCTGGAAGGTGCGGGCCACACCGCGCTCGACGACCTGGTTCGGCCGCAGGCCGACCAGGTTCTGACCGTCCAGCACCACCTCGCCGGAGTCCGGCTTGATCATGGCCGTGATCAGGTTGAAAAGGGTGGTCTTGCCGGCCCCATTCGGCCCGATGACGCTGACGATCTCGCCCGCCTCGACGTGCATATCCAAGTGGTTGATGGCCACCAGGCCGCCAAAGGCCTTGGTCAGGTCCTTGATCTCGAAGAAGGCCATTGGCTTAGCCTTGGGCCTGGTCGCGCTCGCCCAGCAGCGTCGGCTGGGCCCGCTCGCGGTCGGCCGTGTGGTCCTTGACCCAAGCGTCTTGCATGGCTTCGTCCTGGTGCAGCTCGCGCATGCGCTCCTTCTCCGGAATAAAGCCTTCCGGTTTCTTGAGCATCATGAAGATCAGCAGCGCGCCGTAGAACAGCAGCCGGTACTCGTCGAACTCGCGCAACAGGTTGGGCAGTCCGACCAGGATGAGCGCGCCCACGATGACGCCGGGGATGCTGCCCATGCCGCCCACTATAATCAGCACCAAAACGGTAATCGAAACCAGGATCTCGAAGCTGTGGGGAAAAATGGAGCCGATCTTGGTGGCGAACAGCGCCCCGCCGAAGCTGGCCAAAACCGCGCCCACGACGAAGGCCGACAGCTTGGCGGCCGTGATGTCAATGCCCATCGCCTCGGCCACCGGCTCGTCCTCGCGCATCGCCATCCAGGCCCGGCCGATGCGCGACCGTTTGAGCGCCCAGGCGATATAAATCGTGACCAAGACAAAGCCCAGGATAGGATAGAACAGGTCGGGCGGGGTGGCGGCCACAAATGTCCCCACCCGGATCTTGGGGATGCTCAGGATGCCTTGAGCGCCGCCGACGTAGGGCACCAGCCACTCGGAGACGAACAGGATGCGGGCGATCTCGCCAAAGCCCAGGGTGACGATGGCCAGGTAGTCGCCGCGCAGGCGCAAGACGGGCGTGCCGACCAGGATGCCGGCCAGCGCGGCCGCCAGCACGACGAAGGGGATGGCAGCCCAAAAAGTCAGCTCAGGCGACCAGGCCGGCGACGACGGTGAAGTCAGGATGGCGGTGGCGTAGGCCCCGACGGCGAAGAAGGCCACGTAGCCCAGGTCGAGCAGGCCGGCGTAACCAACGACGATGTTCAGGCCCAACCCCATCAGCAGGTAGATGCCGACCAAATCCAGCACTTCGCTGACGAAGACGCCCCCGATGCGGGGCAGGAAGTAGAGGACAACAGCCAACCCGATCGCGCCGATGGTCAGCGTGCGGCGGCGTTGGCGGTCGTCCAGCTCTTCAAAGCGGGCGGCCAGCGGCCGGCCCTGGCGCCGGCCGAGCGCCACGTAGGCGGCCAGAACCAGGACGAAGATGATGGCCGCGCCAACCGGCTCCAGCCCGCCACGCGGGCTGAACAGGAAGGCGCGCACCGACTCGACGGCGGCAATGCCGGTGACGTCTTCCAGGCCGCGCAGCACCTGCTGGAAGATCGCCTCCAACAGGCCGACGGCCACCGTCCAGGAGACGGCCGCCAGCAGAGGCTGGCGCCATTTGGGCGGGGCGATGGCCGCGGCCGCGGCCAACGTCGCCAGGACAAGGTGGCCCATGGCCAGCCAGGTCAGGCCCAGGCTCCGCGACTCCTGATCCAGCGTCATCACCCGCCGCATCTGGGGCAGCAGGTTGAGGAAGATGTCGCCCAGGTCAAACCTAGCGGTCAGCAAGACGAACAGGACGCTGATGGCGGCGACGATCAGGCCGACGATCAGGCCGGCCAGGACGTTGCGCGGCCCGGTGCGCACTGGTGGCAGCCCCTCGACCTCGGCCGGTGGCTGGCCGGCCAAATAGCCGAAAACGAAGGGGATGGCGAACAGGATGACATAGCTCAAAGTAACGGCCGGCTGAATGAGCACCCGGTCGTTGAAAGCCACCAGCATGCCCACGGCCGCCACAAACATGACCGTGAGCCCGCCCAAGGCGCCCAGCCGGGCCGCCCGCCCCAGGTCGGCCTGGCGCGTCCGGCCGCCGGCCTGGGCCGACTCGCGGGCTTCGGCGACGCGCGGGGCCGAAACCTGATCGGTCGCCTGCGCCATCTTAGGCCCTCTCCTCCGCCAGCCGCTCGCCCAGCAGGCCGGTCGGCCGCAGGATCAACACCAGCACCAGCGCCAGAAAGGCGACCACGTCCTTCAGTTGGGTGAAAGCCGGGATCTGGAAACCGGCCAGCACCAAGCTGGGGCCGAGCGATTCCAGGATGCCCAGCACGACGCCGCCTGTCATGGCGCCCACGATATTGCCGACGCCGCCTAACACGGCGGCGGTGAAGGCCTTGATGCCGGGGAA
>JBOGUG010000474.1:0-2428 GCA_050696115.1 Promineifilaceae bacterium (SeqCode)
AATGTGACCGTGGGCGCCTGGCCCTGGCAGCGGCCGCGGCCGGCGTAGGGGCCGAGAACCAGGGCGGGCACAGGGGCCCGCCCCTACAGGTCCGGCCGGCCCGTTCCCCATCTGTTGCGCCCAGATCGCCCCTGTGCTACGATTTGCGCGGCACGTCCTGCCTGGCGCAACTGAATTTATCCCATTCATCAGCCTGGCTCCGGCCGGCGTCGGCTGCGGCCGCATAGCTGGTCGGACAATCTTATAACCACCCGCGGCCCGCCGGTGGCCGCGCTGTGTTCCCTTCGGGCGGACGTGCTTCAAGGCGTTGGCCCGTTTTTGGTTGGCGGCCGGGAAATGAGGAGATGAGTTTGAGCAGCGAGTTCTTCGCCCGACTTGGCGGGGCGATCTTGGGCGCCATCGTGGCCGCCTATGTGGGCGCGTGGGTGGCGCGCGGCACCGGCGCCCAAGCACGGATCGCCCTTTTCGTTGTTGTCTTCGGCCTGCTCGGCTTCCTGGCGGGCCTTATCTTGACCCCGGCCCTCACCACCCGGCCGCTGCGCCGTGTGCGCGCCCGCCTCATGAGCATGCCGGCCGAGCGCCTGGTCGCCATCATTGGCGGCCTCTTTCTGGGGCTGATCGCCGCCTCGCTACTCACCCTGCCCATGTCAACCCTGCCGGGCCCTTTCCGCCAGCTCTTGCCCCTGGTTTCGGCCGTCGTGTTTTGCTATCTGGCGGTCGTCATCCTGACCCTGCGCCAGCAAGATTTGCGCAGCACCTTGAGCTTCCTGCGCGCCGACCGCGCCGCCAAGCAGCCCGCCGGCCGCAGCGAGGAGCGCCTGATCCTGCTCGACACCAGCGTCATCATTGACGGCCGGATCGCCGACATCTGCAAGACCGGCTTCGTGCGCTCGTCACTCATGGTGCCCAATTTCATCCTGCTCGAATTGCAGCACATCGCCGACAGCTCCGACCCGCTGCGGCGCAACCGCGGCCGGCGCGGCATGGACGTGCTCAAGACCTTGCAGCAAGATTGCCCGGTGCCGGTGCGCTTCAGCGACATGGACGTCACCGAGGTGCGCGACGTGGACAGCAAGCTGGTGGCCCTGGCCCGCGAGCTGGATTGCCCCATCATGACCAACGACTACAACCTGAACCGGGTCGCCGACCTGCAGGGCGTCGGCGTGCTCAACGTTAACGACCTGGCCAACGCCGTGCGGGCCGTCTACCTGCCCGGCGAAGAGCTGGCCGTCAAGATCGTCCAGGAAGGGCGCGAAGTCGGCCAGGGCGTCGCCTATCTGGATGACGGCACCATGGTCGTGGTTGAGGACGGCCGGAGCTACATCCAAAAGACGATCGAGGTAGTGGTCACCAAGGTGCTCCAGACCACCGCCGGCCGCATGATCTTCGCCCGGCCGCTGGCCTGAGCGCCCGCCCGGCCGCCTGCCCGCTTGCTTCGCCCCATGTCCCTGCGCATCTATAACGCCCTCAGCCGCAAGAAAGAGCCGTTCGAGCCGCTGCACCCCGGCCGGGTGAATATGTACGTCTGCGGGCCGACAGTCCAGGATTACCCCCACATCGGCCACGCCAAGACCTACATTAGCTTTGACGTCGTCGTCCGCTATCTGCGCTACCTGGGCTACGACGTGCTCTACGTCCAGAACCTGACCGACGTCGGCCACCTGCTCGACAGCGGCGAAGATCGCATCCTGAAGAAGGCCCGCCAGGCAGCCGTCACGCCCATGCAGGTGGTCGAGACGTACACGCGCATCTATTTCGACAACATGGACGCGCTGGGGGTGACCCGGCCGGACATCAGCCCGCGTGCCAGCGGCCACATCCCCGAAATGATCGCCATGATCGAGCAACTGCTGGACGCCGAGATGGCCTACGAGCGCAACGGCTCGGTCTACTTCGACGTCTCGGCCGACCCCGATTACGGCAAGCTGAGCGGCCGGCGCCTCGAGGAACAGGCGGCTGGCGCCCGCGTCGCCGTGGTCGAGGAGAAGGACGACCCGGCCGACTTCGCTCTCTGGAAGCGAGCCGAGCCGGAGCACTTGCTGCGCTGGCCCAGCCCGTGGGGCGAGGGCTTCCCCGGCTGGCACATTGAGTGCTCGGCCATGGCCCGCAAATATTTGGGGCCGACGTTCGACATCCACGGCGGCGGGGTGGACAACATCTTCCCCCACAACGAGTCGGAGATCGCCCAGAGCGAGGCCGCCAACGGGGCAGAGTTCGCCCGTTACTGGCTGCTGGTCGGCTCGCTGACGCTGGACGGCGTCAAAATGAGCAAGAGCCTGGGCAACACGCTGACGGTCAGCGCGGCTCTGGAACGCTGGCGGCCTCAGGCTATCCGCGCCTTCGTCCTCTCCAGCCACTACACCAGCCCGGTGGACTTTTCGGACGAAGCCCTGGACGCCGCCTATCGCGGCTGGGGGCGGCTGTGGGG
>JBOGUG010000475.1:0-5163 GCA_050696115.1 Promineifilaceae bacterium (SeqCode)
ACGACTCTACCATGACTGAGTGCTCATAGGTCAAGCCAAGGCCGCTGGAAGACAAATGAGCGGCGCTGGCGGCCTCCGGCAGCCGAAAGAACGTCTCGCCCAGTCCCTGGGCCGTCGGCAGCACAAAGTAACCGTCCAGACAATCGCCTGTCAAGATGGTCACCGGCCGGGTTGGATTGGCCCAGCTTGAGGCATGGGCGGTTGAAAGAATCAGCGGGTTGCCCGCCCAGAAATTTACGCCGCCATGGCCGCGATAGTTAACGATAAGCGTTCCGGTCATGCCGGTCGCGTTGGTGAAACCGAACAAATCTTCGCGCAGCTCGACGGCGTCCGTCACCGTCGGGCTTTGGCCAAGGCACAGATAAGTCTTTTCATATGAGGTCGGGATGTGCTCTCCTGCCAACTGGTTCTCGGTACAGAAATCCCCGGCCGCGTCGGCGTCGTCGCTTACAAAGACGACGTTGTTCATCCAGGCGGCCGGGGTGACGTTGTTCTGGTCGTAAAGGATGATCTTGTCCACCATGGCCGCCGTGTCGGTGATCGTCTTGCCCGGCAATCGGCCGGCGGCCAGCTCTGGCAGCAGGTCGTCGCCCGCGAGCAGCGAGAAGCTGTAATCTGAAGGGATTTGGCCCTGGAAGCGGTCAACGAAAACCAAGTCAGTCAGCGCCAGCTGAGGCTCGGTAAACGGGTTGCCGTTATGCAGGTTGCCGCGCGGGTTCAGGGTAGCGTCGCCTGCCAAGGTGAGGTAGGCGGGCGCCGGGCTCCAAGCGGCGGCTGCGTGTTGAAGGTAGGCGCGGATAGCGTTCGGGGTTGGCAGCCCATAACCATATTGGTTTATCACGTCGGCAATGTTGACCGTATGCGTCGCGAAGCCGCCGAACTGGGGCAGGGCCCGGTGCTCGGCCAGGCGTTCGAGCTCGAGCAAGAACTCCTGATAGGCGATGCCCAGCCACGCCGCCCCGCCCGCGGCCGGCTCTAAATCCGGACCGACATATTGGCTGAGGCCGGCCGGAGCCAACAAATTGGCCTGGGTGGTGGCAATGAAATCGGCAGCCGCGCCGTCGGCGGTGCCAAACGTCAGCGTATATGGCCCGGCGCCGCTGATCACCGCCGTGGCAGGGTCAATCGCCTGCGGCTGGAGGCGGTTGCTAATGTCCCAGATCAGATACTCGGCCGGGTCACTTTGGCTGAAGTCGGCGATGCTGTACTGGCGTGGCCCGGACTGGGCGTCGCCGAATAACAACTCATCGCCGTCGGCTACAAATAGGCGCGGATAGTCCACCGTCAGCCGATTGAGATAAACGCTGTTGGACTCGCCGACGGCGGCCGCTGTGGCCAAGACGACCTCAAACTCGTTCGGGCCGTTAATTAGCTCGGCCACGGGCAGGTCCTCGCTCACGTTGACATTTTGAATGTCTAGCCATGAGCCGCTGGCGTATCCGGCCGGCCGGTTCAGGTGTACCTGGACGGTATGCTCCACCGGCAAGCCGCCCACAACCGGGCTGAGCTTGGAGCTGAACTCGGCCGTAAACGTCGCCGCCGGCCCAGCCGCGGCCGGGTGGGGCAGCGTCAGCGTGTAGGTGCGCGTAATTGGCAGGGCTGTGCCCTTATTCAGCTTGTCCCAGTACCAGGCGTCGGGCTCGTTGGGGAACTGCGCCCAATCGTCCGTCCAGGTCGGGAACCAGACCTTTTCGGGCTGGCGCGTTTGGCTGCTGATGAAGTGCTCGGCCGGGTCGCCGGCCTGGGAATCCCGCTCGCCCATTACGGCCGGCGTGCCGCCAGCCCAAAGCCAGAAGACGTTGCTAACGAAGAATTGCGACTCCAAGCGCGAGCCATCAAACGCCCAGCCGTAGAACAGGACGGCCTCACCTGGCTCGAACTCCGCGTCAGCGTCGCCTTCAAAATGGTAGGCGACCAGTTCACCCTGGTACAACATCTGAAAGGTCTGCGGATTGACTGCGCCCACGTCCATGCCGACCGCCGCTAAGTCAGCGTAACTCAGCCGGTAGATGCCATCCCGGTTGACCTCAATTTTGTACACGTCCACGCCAATGGGCAGCTCGGTGGATCCGCCGCCTTGCTCAGCGGCCGGGATTTCCCAGCCACGCGCCTGCTCCAGGTTGAGAACTAAGCCTCCCAGATAGGGCGGCGGCGACGCCTGCCAGGGGCCGTCGGAGGGGGCCGGCGGAGCGTTAAAGCGGGCCCGGACGACTAATTCCGGCGCGTGCAACAGCTCGCCGGCCGCCGGCCGGTAGCGCAGCGGGTAGAGCGCCAGCCGGTAAAGCTTCAGCCCGCCAAGTCGCATGGGGCCGCTCAGGCTGTAAACGTCGGCCGGGTAGGGCGCAGTGTCTCCGTAGATTGCCGGGTCAGGAAGCTGCGCGGGCTGACCGTCTGTCGTCCGCAGCTCGCCTGTTTCATCTAGGCTCAGATCGGCTGGAGCTAAGCCAGGGACGGCCTGCACGGCCGGCGCCCGGAAAGCGTCTTCGGCCGGAACCACCGCATTGATTGTAAGCTGCGCCCCAGGCGGCACGGCGATAAAGGTGGCGTAGAAAGGCAGCGCTGGCGCGCCAGGCACCAGCAGCCTCTGGCGCAAGCCGTTGCTTCTCACCAACCCCTCGGCGTCCACCACGGGCGCCTCCGTCACCAGGGTAAAATCAAGGCCGTCGGCCGACAGGCGCAACCCCTGAACGGCCGAAGAAGGAGCCTCAGCCGGGGCGCCGCTGGGCAACTGGGCAGGCGCCGCTTGGCCTCGCAGCCGGCCGGCCAGCGTCAGGGCGGGCACCAGCGCAGCCAGCAGAAGTAGGGAAGTGCGCTGCAAGTGCCTCATTCTCCCGGCTGCCAGTTGAGCAGGCCGCGCTCTTCCAGCGCCGCCAAGAAGTCGTTGACGTGTTGGACTGCCTGTTCCCACTCCAGGTGGTAGGCTTTCTGGAAAGCAGCCGCGATGGCCAGAACGTCATTCTTGCCATCAATGAGGGCCCATACATGGCTGCCGCTGGGATTGAAAGTCCGGTAAACGCCTTCGGCGGGCGAAACCACGACCGTTCCGTCTTCAACAGCCTGCCAGATCAGCCCGGCCGTCAGGGCCGGCACGCGCCTTAAGGGTTCAGCCATAGGCAGACCGGCCGGCACGATGAAGCAGAAGGGCCCCAAGCGCTAGCGCCAGTCCGGCTAACAGCCAGGCCCAAGCAGGCGGCCGAGCCGCCTGTGCGCTCATCGGATCGTGTAGAATAGTCGTGTTGTCCAAGGCCACGTCTTCGAGCCGGTAATAGAAGTTCACGCCGCTGGTCACAGCCGTGTCTTTAAAGCGATAACTTGCCCCGGCCGCCGAATCGGCCTGCGCTGGAATTAGCTGCTCGTTCAGGCGGGTGTAGCTGCCGGCCGGGCTGTCGCTGCGGTAAACGTTAAAGCCCGCTGTCTCGACCTCCGTCTCCGTCTCCCAGGAGATCACGATCTTTGGCTCAGCCAGGGACAATTGGCCAATCAACAGCATCCCCAAGACGATCCAAAGCGCGCCGAGCGCGACGAGCGGCTTCCGGCCGCGGCGGCTGGGCTTAAGCACGACTTCGCCCATTGCGCCCATTCTAGCGTAAAGTGGGCTGCGTGTGTTAAAACTAGAATACACTTCATCTGGTTGTCATGATGGCCGAGGAGCATTCCGGCCGGCAGGTGAACATGGCCAAAAGTGTAACCCAGTACGTCTGCCAGAAATGCGGCCGGATCACGGCCGCTTACGTCGGCCGCTGCCCCCAGTGCGGCGAGTTTGACACCATGCAGGCCCAGGTCATCAGCCCTACCCCGGCTGGGGCGCGGCGTGCCGGCCGGCCCGGCGGCGGCAGCCGAAGCCGGCCACAGCGCTTGGCCGACGTCGCCAGCGACGGCATCGCCAGACTGCCGGTCGCTGTAGGTGAGTTCGCCCGCGTGCTGGGCGGCGGCATCGTTCCCGGCTCGCTGGTGTTGGTTGGCGGCGACCCCGGCATCGGCAAATCAACGCTCCTGTTGGAGATAAGCGCCCAGGTGGCCAATTCGGCCGGGGCGGTGCTCTACGTTTCGGGAGAGGAGTCTAGCCGCCAGATCAAGATGCGCGCCGAGCGCATGGGCGTCCGGGCCGATGACCTCTATCTCGTCACCGAGATCAACCTGGAGGCGATGTTGGGCCACCTGGAGGAGCTGCGGCCGGTCATGGTCATCGTGGACAGCATCCAGACCACCTACAGCGGCGAAGTGCAGTCTTCGGCCGGCAGCGTCAGCCAGGTGCGCGAGTGCGCCGCCCGCTTGCAGGAATTGGCCAAGAACACCGGCCTAACCGTCTTCTTGGTCGGCCACGTTACCAAGGAGGGCAGCATCGCCGGCCCCCGCGTTCTTGAGCACATCGTAGACACGGTCCTCTACTTGGAGGGAGACCCATTTCACCGCTACCGCCTGCTGCGCAGCGTCAAGAACCGTTTCGGAGCCACCAACGAAGTGGGAGTCTTTGAGATGTCCGAGCAGGGACTGGTGGAGGTGCCAAATCCGTCCGAGGCCTTTCTGGCCGAGCGACAGGTGAACGCACCCGGCTCGACGATTGCCGTGACGCTCGAAGGCAGCCGGCCGCTGCTGGTCGAGATTCAGGCGCTGGCCAACCCGACCTCGTTCTCGAATCCGCGCCGGACGGCGACCGGGATCGATTACAATCGCCTTTTGCTGCTGAGCGCCATTCTTGAGCGCCGCGCCGGCTTGCGATTACACGATAAGGACATTTACGCCAACGTCGTTGGCGGCTTACAGATAGACGAGCCGGCCGTGGACCTGGCCGCGGCCGTGGCGATCGCCAGCAGCGTCAAGGATCGGCCGGTGCACGCTGACATGGCTTTCGTCGGCGAGCTTGGCCTGAGCGGCGAATTACGGGCGGTGAGCCAGGCCGAGACGCGCCTGAAAGAAGCCTCCAAGCTGGGCTTCAAGCGCTGCCTGGTACCCCATTCCACGGCGCGCAAGGCCCGGCCGGACCTTGATGGCCGGCTGGAAGTCGTGGGCTGTCGCAGCCTGCGCCAAGCCATCGAGCTGGCCTTGCTGCCTGGCGTGCAGGCGGAGCCACCAGAAAATTAACCCGCTTGTGCAAAATTTCATTTATGGTATTATAGGATACCGTTGCGCGGCCGCGCCTTTGGCGCTGCCCGTTTCCGCTCT
>JBOGUG010000476.1:0-16945 GCA_050696115.1 Promineifilaceae bacterium (SeqCode)
GGCGCCGGCCGGGCATCAGTTGGGGGTTGTACACGTCCAGGGCAATGATCCGGCCGGTGCTCAAAGCCCGACTGAGGCCGGCCGCCGCCCAACGAGTGCCAAGATCCAGGTACACCAGGTTTTCATGCGGCCGAATACGGCCGAGCTCGACCAGGGCCGCGCAGATGCGCCCGCGATCCGGCAGCCGCCGGCCGGCCCAGAGCGGGGCCAGGGCCAAATATGCCAGCCCGGCCGCGGCCGCCAGGCCCAAGGGGATAAGACCATACCAGCCCTGGCTCAGGCCGAGCCCCAGCGCCAGCCCCAGCGCCAGCAAAGCGCCGCCCAGGCCACCCAGCAGCGCCAGCCAATGGCCGGCCATCGGGCGCAGTGCCTCCCTAGCGCCGTTTCGGGATTCCATGCGGCACCACTATAATCAGCCCCAATTTGGAGCGCAAAGGGACAACCGCCGCCAAAACGGGTGCGCCCGGCCGCTTCCTGGTCGGGGTGGGCGTCCTGCTCTGGGATCCCGCGGCCGCGCGCTACTTGCTGCTGCGGCGGGCGGCCGAGCGAGACTTTGAGGCCGGTCACTGGGAGTGCGTCACCGGCCGGCTGGAGCAGGGCGAGGGCTTTGAACAGGCAGCCAGGCGCGAGCTGCGCGAGGAGTGTGGCCTGGCGGCCAACCTGTTGGCCATTGTCGCCAGCATGCACTTTTATCGCGGCCCTAGCCGGCCTGAGTTCGAGTTGGTCGGCGTTATTTATCTCGCGACGATTGACGGCCCGAGCGAATTGCGCCTGAGCGCCGAACACAGCGAGGCCCGCTGGCTGACCGCAAGCGAGGCGCGCGACCTGCTTGCCGGGCGCTCGCCGGCCGAAGCCTGGCTGCTGCGCCTGATCGCCCGCGCTGACCGCCTGCGGGCCGCGCTGCCGGCCGGCGAGCTTGAGCGCCTGAGCCAGGGCGGATATGAGTTAAACTAGACATAAGTAATAGACATAAGGAGAATGTATGCCAGAATTGCAATGGGATAGGCCGCCTGAGATGGAAATTGACGCCAAAAAGGCGTACGCGGCCACGATGGAAACCGACCGCGGCGCCATCGAGCTGGAGCTTTTCCCTCAGCACGCGCCTCAGACGGTCAACAACTTTGTCTTCCTGGCCCGCCAAGGCTTTTACGATGGCGTGGCCTTCCACCGCGTCGTGCCCAACTTCGTCATCCAGGGCGGCGACCCGACCGCCAGCGGCCGGGGCGGGCCCGGCTACCGTTTCGCCGACGAGACGCGCAGCAACCCGCTGCGCCACGAGACCGGCTCGCTCTCCATGGCCAACGCCGGCCCAGACACCAACGGCAGCCAGTTCTTCATCACCCATTCGCCCCAGCCCCACCTCGACGGCCGACACACCGTCTTCGGTAAAGTCACCGGCGGCCAGGACGTGGTGGACGCCATTCGCCAGGGCGACCGGATAACCCAGTTGACGATCGCAGAACTTTAGCGCCCTTGCGCCGATGAACCCGCTCCTCCCTTTTCTGGAGAAGGACGGCCTACTGATCCTGGACGGTGGCTTGGCGACCGAGTTGGAGCGTCGCGGCCACGATCTCAGCGATGCGCTTTGGTCGGCCCGCCTCCTGCTCGACGCTCCGGAAGCCATCCGCCAGCTCCATGTCGACTATCTGGAGGCCGGCGCGGACTGCATCATTAGCGCCAGCTACCAGGCCAGCCTGCCCGCCTTCCTCGCCCGCGGCCTCAGCCTGGAACAGGCCGAAGCCGCCCTGCGCCTGTCCGTTCGCCTGACGCTCGAAGCCCGCGACCAGTTCTGGCGCCGGCCGGCACGGCTGGCCGGCCGGCGCCGGCCGATCGTGGCCGCCCGCGTTGGCCCCTACGGCGCTTATCTGGCCGATGGTTCCGAATACACCGGCGGCTACCGGCTGGACGAGGCCGGCTTGCTGGCCTTCCATGCCCCGCGCTGGGCGGTGCTGGCGGCCGCCGGCGCCGACATTCTGGCCTGCGAAACCATCCCCTCCGCGGCCGAGGCCCGCGCCCTGGGCCGCCTCTTGGCCGATTCGCCGGGCGTTTACGCCTGGTTCAGCTTCAGCTGCCGTGACGAGTGCCACATCAGCGACGGCACGCCGCTGCGCGAGGCCCTGGCGCCCCTGGACGACCTTCCGGGCGTGGCGGCCGTGGGTGTCAACTGCACCTCGCCTGCCTTCATCCCGGCCCTCATCGCTGAGGCCCGCCGGGCCAGCGCCAAGCCGATCCTGGTCTACCCGAACTCCGGCGAGCGCTATCGAGCCGCCGAGCGCGCCTGGCGCGGCGCGGCGACGGCCGCCGATTTCGCCGCCGCCAGCCGGAAGTGGCGCGCCGCCGGGGCCGCCATTATCGGCGGCTGTTGCCGCACCGGCCCGGAGCATATCCGCCAGATTCGTCGTCAACTGGTACAAGAGTCATAGCCCGGCCGGCGGCCAGCCAGCCGCCTAAGGCCCTG
Organism: Promineifilaceae bacterium (SeqCode); assembly: GCA_050696115.1. Taxonomy (GTDB): domain Bacteria; phylum Chloroflexota; class Anaerolineae; order Promineifilales; family Promineifilaceae; genus UBA11865. The sequence goes on from JBOGUG010000476.1 coordinate 2,459, forward strand.
GCCCCGGCCGACTTTGGGCTATAATAGCCTCCGGTCGCGGCCGCCTTTCCGCCTGTCTGGGAGGGCTAGGGGCGCAAGCGGCCATCGTCTGGTCTTGAGTATGATCAAAGGAGAAGTTTGGAATGGCCCAACTATTTGACTCCCTCTTTCCGCTGGTATGCGTTGTAGGCGTCGGCCTGTTCGTTATCCTGAGCGCGTCCATCCGCATTGTCCAGGAGTACGAGCGCGGCGTCATCTTCCGTCTCGGCCGGGTGCAGGGCGCCAAGGGCCCGGGCCTGTTCTTCATCATCCCCATCATTGATCGCATGATGCGGGTAGACCTGCGCACGGTCACCCTGGACGTGCCCGCTCAGGAAGCGATCAGCGCCGACAACGTCACCGTTAAGGTCAACGCCGTCGCCTATTTCCGCGTCGTCGATCCCGTCTCGGCCGTGGTGCAGATCGAGGATTTTCGGCGCGCGACCTGGCAGATCGCCCAAACAAGCCTCCGGAACGTCATCGGCCAGTCGGAGATTGACGAGATCCTGAAAGAGCGGGAACGGCTAAACGAGCGCCTGCAGGTGATTATTGACGAGGCCACCGAGCCCTGGGGCGTAAAAGTCAGCATCGTTGAAATCAAGGATGTCGAGCTGAACACCAGCATGGTACGAGCCATGGCGCGCCAGGCGGAAGCCGAGCGCGAACGGCGCGCCAAGGTCATCCATGCCGAGGGCGAATTGCAGGCCGCCTCCCAACTGGCTGAGGCCGCTCGCCAGTTGGCCGTTGAGCCGGGCAGCATGACGCTGCGCTACCTGCAAACGCTGGTCGAGATCGGCGTAGAGCACAACACCACCGTTGTTTTCCCCGTGCCGGTTGAGCTGTTCAATGTGTTTCTGGCCGAGCGGGAGCGCGACGCGGGAGCCTGATGCAGTTGCGCCCAACCGGCCGGTTGGCGCGGTTTGGCCCGGCCGCCTGGCTGCCGGCCGCGGCGGCGCTGTTCCTGGCCGGCTGTTCACTCCTGGAGCCGCCCCAGGGCCCAATCATCCCTACGGCACCGCCCGTGGTCGAAGCCGTTGACTTCAGTGACCTGGTGCTGGTCGTGAACCCCAGCAGCCCCACCCTGACGCCGGCCGTGGACCCCGAGATCGAAGCGCTGCTGGGCGCGGTGTCCCAGCAACAACTGACCGCCTACGTGCGGACGTTAGAAGCCTTCGGCACCCGGCATACCTTGAGCGAGATCCAGAGCCCTACCACCGGCATTGGGGCCGCCCGGCAGTGGATTTACGACGAGTTTCTGCGGGTCAACAGCGGCGCGCTTCAGGTCTCCTTCGACGACTTTGCCGTCAACGTGGCCGGCTTCGAGTCCGGCCAACGCAACGTGATTGCTGAGTTGCCTGGCATCAGCGGCTATCCGGGCATGTACGTGCTGATGGCCCACTATGATTCCCGCAATGAGGACCCTGACGACGGCACCGGCCGGGCGCCGGGCGCCAACGACAACGCCACCGGGGTTGCCATCTTGCTGGAGCTGGCGCGCCTGATGAGCTCCCGCTCCTGGAACCAGACGGTGGTCTTCGCCGCCTTCGCGGCCGAAGAACAAGGCACCTTTGGCAGTCGCCATTATGTCCAAAATATGCTGCTGAGCGGCCGGGCCTTCGCCGCCGCTATCAATAACGACATTGTCGGCGGCCGGGCGGGAGTGCCGCTGGCTATCCGCGCCTTCGCGCCGGGCCCGGACACGTCGCCGTCGCGCGCCTTCGTGCGCTACGTTGACCTGGTAGGCGGCCTGTACCTACCAGCCTTCCGGGTGGACAGGGTGGACGCAGCCGACCGGGCCGGACGCTACGGCGACCAGCGTGAATTCCACAACGTCGGCATCGCGGCCGCCCGATTTACGGAGTATGAAGAAGACTTCAGCAGCCAGCACAATATGGGCGACACGTCTGACAAGCTAGGCTTTGACTATCTGCGCCAGGTGGCCCAGCTTGACCTGGCCGTGCTGGCCAATTTAGCCGGCGCGCCAATACCCCCGGCCGTGCCCATTGTCGCTCCCATGGCCGATCCGGGCGGCTATATTTTGACCTGGCAGCCTGATTCAGCCGCCGCCGGCTATGCCATCTCGTTCCGGCCGGTTGGCTCTCCCGAATTCCCCCCCTTCCGCTTCGTGGCCACCTCCGAGGCCGGCAACATCGCCTTCACCGGCCTGGATCCCAACGTCAATTACGCCGTCAGCATGGCCGCGCTGGATATTAACGGCCGCATCAGCAACTTTTCGCCTGAAGTCATAATCGGCCCCAGCTAAACCCTCAATTCGCGGCGCCATTCCCCCGCGCCACCTTCAGTGGAGCGTGTAGCTTTCCCCAATTTCAAGGAGGACGGCCTGGCTTTCGGTCTCAGAGTTGACTGCTTCGGTCCAGGCGCGCGCGTCTTGCGCGATAGCCGGCCACGTGTCGAAATGGTAGGGGATGACGACCATCGGCTGAAGGAACTTGACCGCCTGGAGCGCATCGGCCGGCCCCATGGTGAAATTGTCGCCAATGGGCAGAATCGCCAAGTCTAGACCCTGGCTGCCATAAAGCTGCATGTCTGAAAACAGCGCCGTGTCGCCAGCGATGTAGATGCGCTTGCCGTCCGCGTCCAGCAAGAAGCCGGCCGGCATTCCCCCGTTGCTGCCGTCGGGCAAGGCCGACCCGTGGAAGGCCTGGGTCATCTTTAGATAGCCAAACGGGTGCTGGAAGCCGCCGCCGATGTGTTGGCCGTGAACTTTCGGGTAACCCTTGGCCCTGAACCAGGTGCAAATCTCGTTGTTGGCGATGATGAGCGCGTTGCTACGCCTGGCAATCTCCATTGAATCGCCAACGTGATCGCCATGGCCGTGTGTGATCAGGATAAAGTCGGCCGTGACATCGGCCGCCTTCCTGTCGGCCGTGGGGCAGTCGTCAAAGAAGGGATCCACAACCAGCTTGAAGTCGTTGACTTCTAAGCTCAGCGTCGCGTGGCCGTGCCAGGTGATCTTCGTTGTCATGTTGTTGAGCCTCCATCGACATGCTCCCAGAGGCAGTAAGAACGCCAGGATATCACCCCGGAGCGGAGGGATCAAACCATGAGAAAAGGGCCCGGCCGGATTATCCGGCCAGGCCCTTTTGGCAACCAGCAAGCTGCCTGAGAAGTATTAGCGGAGGCCCAGGCGGGCGGCCGCCTGGCGGCACAGGCTGGCGCCACCGGCCTGGAGCCAGGCCTCCAACGTCGGGCTTGAGCCTGTGCCGGCCTGGATGTCCTGATACAGGCCCGTCGTCCAGGTGAAATAGCGCTGGGTTTCGGCCGCCCAACTGTCCCACTGGCCGCCGGCCGCCACGTGGCCGCCATTGTAACCGGCGAAGGAACGGCCGATGTCGCCGCTTGTCTGGGCCAGTCGATCCACAAAATAGCTCAGCCCCCGGTGGGCATTCGTGTCCGGGTCGAGCGTCTGCTCGCCCGCCTCAAAGTGGAAGGGCATGACCTGAAACAGGCCCTGGGCGCCGGCCGACGAAACCGCCTGGGGGTCGCCGCACGACTCCACCTGTATGATGATCGCCACCAAATTGGGATCGAGGCCGTGAGCGGCGGCCCACTGCAAGATCTTCGGCGTCCAGAACAGAACCTCAGGCGTGAAGATGGGCGCCAGCCCCGAGCCCACGGCCGCCGAGCCGGCCGAAGCCCCCAGCGTCTGCGGCCGGGACTCGCTGCCGGCCGAAGCCGGCTGAGAGGCCGGGTTGAAAGACAGCAACGCGAATCCAACCGCCAGCGCAAAAGTGAGGGCTAGCGCCATCCGCTTGTGCATTGGGTCTATTTGTCCTCGAAACTGGCCTGCAGGCAGCCGCGCTACCCGCGTGAACGGCGTCGCCACCGGAACCAATTGCATTGGCTCGTCGTAGAATGCCATTCCTGCTCCTCCAGTTTACCCGCTTCGGCCGGGACGTCGAATTTGAGCCCCGTTGTAACGGCTTGAAGCAGGGCCGTTCGCCTGCGCTGCCTGCACGCCGGGTCGCGGCGGCCGCTGGCGCACGCGCGCGTTGGGCTGCGTCTTGGGCGCTAGACTTGGCGCGTCGGGCTTAGGCGCCGGCTGCGCCGGCCGGGTGGCGTGGCCGCGGACCTCAACTGGCTGGACGGCCGGGCGCGGCTGAATTGGCTTGGCGGCCATCTCCGGCCGGCGCTCGCGCAGGCCACTGGCGTGCAACAAGCGCTCGCCGGCGACTGTGACCGCGCCAATAAACAAGATCCGGGTAAGCCAGACTAAGATCGCGATAAACACCGGCACGACTTTGAGCAACTGGGCTCGCGTCAAGACTTCGTTGCCCAGATCATGGCTCAGCAATGTGAGCGAGACCGCCCACCAGGTCATGACCGCGTTCATGGTGGCGCCCAACAGCCAGGCGCCGGTCAGATACCAAACCTCCTTGGAGACCTGGCGGCCGCGCTCCGGCGTGAACAGCCGGGCCAGGCCGGCAAAATCAATGGCGCAGAACGCCAGGGCCAGGATGCCCGCCCAGGTAAAGCCGGCGAAACGAACTTCGCCCAGCAAACTCCGCAAGGCGTAACGGGTGGTGTCGAAGTTGAACAGCTCAAAGGCGACCAGGGCCAGGATCAGGATCAGGCCGATCACTAGTTGGCGCGGCAGGTTGGTGCCTTTTTCGGCCAGCCGACCCAAATCGAAAGTGCCGCTGTTCAAGTCCTGCCATGGAAGCGTGCTATTCGTCATCGCATTGTCCTCCTATGTGGTGGGCACTGGGCGGGACCAGGGGCCCCATCTATTTTTCGTTCCGTCCGCGAAAGAGTGGCCTGCAGCTGTTCTGATCAGCCCTCCAGAAGGGAGGACGGAGCTGACAAGAGTCGCGCTCGCCAGCTCCGTATTGGGAGGGTGCAGAACATGCGTTCTGAATGATAGAATAGCACACCCGTTCTAAACTGTCAAGATAGGAATTGCGTACCCTGCAACAGGCGGGGTGTAGGCTGGCTGCCAGGCGGCCTATCGCCAAGCCATCTTCGGCCGATTTAACCTAGGGTTCTTTTCGGAGTGCTTTCCGAGAAAGCGGCGGCCGGCATTTCCCTTTTTCGGCGCCGATACCTGTGGGCGAGCTTAAGCCTATGGGCTATGATCTTGGCTAGGCGCATTGAATGCTGCCAGCTGAGAGGCAGTGACCGGCCATGAAGCGAGCCCATGGCGAGATCAATACCGGGAGCGCTGTACGCGCTGGCCTCCCGGCCGTGATGACCAGCTTTATCGGCCGGAAGGATGAGCTGGCCGAAATCAAGCGGCTACTCGGCTCAGCGCGGTTGCTTACGCTGACAGGCGCTCCTGGCTACGGCACAACCCACCTGATCCTGCTCAACAGCGCCGAGGCACGGCCGCTCCTGAATCCGGGTGCCGTCTGGCCCGAAGTGGACGGGCGAGGCAGCAACCTAGCGGCCGGGGCTTTAGACGCGGCTGTTGGCCGAACAATACCCTCTGGCAATACCCCATTTTGGGCATGACACTGCCCGTCGATCCCATTATACTGGAAGTGGATCGAGTGATTCACAAATCAAAAGGAGAAATAAAATGTCAGAACAGAATAAGATGATCGCGCGCCGAGCCTTTGAGGAGGTCCTGAGCCGAGGGAATGTTGCGCTCACCGACGAGCTTGTCACTGCCGATTTCATCGGCCATACAACGCTCAATGATGATATTATCCACGGGCCTGAGGCCTTAAAACAGAGCGTGTCTGTGCTCCGGGAAGCGTTTCCCAACTACCAGGTTACAGTCGAAGACCAGATTGCCGAAGGGGACAAAGTAGTCACCCGTTGGACGGCCCGCGGCACCCACCAGGGCCAGTTCCAGGGCGTGCCGCCCACCGGCAGGCAAATGACGATGACCGAGATCACCATTCACCGCATCGCCAATGGCAGGCTCGCCGAATCCTGGACGCGTGCGGATATCCTGGGCATGATGCAGCAGCTTGGCCTCGTTCTGTCGCCATCGGCCGCCAGCAAATAGACTTCAGCGGCCAATAGCAGACCCGGGAGCAGTTCTCAAGTCTGCGTAACTTCTCAACTAGGTAAAGCTTCCCTGCGTTGAGCAAGGAGCCACCGCAGGCGTCTCTGGGCTGCTTCTGAAAGGTTCCGCGGCTCATGGCGCACCTTCGATGGCGGACTGCCTCATCGATCCGGCGCTACCCGCGTTCCTGCCCACTAGTAAAGGGACGACGGCGATGCGGGTCGCCCTCCTTTCTTTACCTCTTCCACCTGCCGGCCTGCCCCATCTGGCGGCTGCACGCCTTCTACCAGGTATCCAGCGGCCTGATGCTGGCCTGGTACCTTCGCTACGAGGGACGGCCACGTAGAAAGGGCCAACCCCATCCAAGAGCATTACCCCTTTGAAATACCCCATTTGGGGAACGACAGCATCCTTCCATTGATTTACTCTGAAAGCGCTTACGGCGTAATTAAGCGCGAGAAGTGAATCACAAACCGAGAGGAGATATCCAATGTCAGAGCAGAACAAAATGTTGGTGCGTCGTGACGTCCAAGAGGTGTGGAATAGGGGAAATTATGTCCTCGTTGACCAGCTTGTAGCCAGCGACTACGTCGGCCACCAGCCGCGCAATGAGGCCAACGGGCGGGAGGGCTACAAACAGTTCTTCGTCATGCTGCGCGCCGGCTTCCCCGACATCCACTTTACGGTTGACGACCAGATAGCCGAAGGAGACAAGGTGGTGACCCGTTGGACAGCCCGGGCTACACACAAGGGCCAGTTCCAGGGGATTCCCCCCACCGGCAAACGAGGAGAAGTGACGGGAACCACCATCTATCGCGTCGCCAATGGCAAAATTGTGGAAGGTTGGACGAACGTGGACGACCTGGGCATGCTGCAGCAGATTGGCGCCATCCCTACGCCTGGGCCGATTGGCGAGTAGCCTGGGGAACGGCCACAACGTACAGCTTGATCACCAGGGAGATTAATAGCGTGGAACATATCGACACCGTAGTCATCGGCGGCGGGCAGGCCGGCCTCTCGATCGGCTACTACCTGAAGCAGCAGGGACGCGACTTTGTCATCCTCGACGCCCACGAGCACATTGGCGGTGCCTGGCGCAAGCGCTGGGACTCGCTCCGGCTGTTCACGCCGGCGCGCTACAACGGGTTGCCGGGGATGCGCTTCCCCGCTCCCAGGTACACCCTCCCGACGAAGGACGAGATGGCCGACTATCTCGAGGCCTACACCGCCCACTTCGAGCTGCCGGTGAGAACAGGCGTCCGGGTGGATCGGCTCTCGCGGCCAGGGGACCGCTTCGTCGTGGCCGCCAGCGACTTGCGCTTTGAGGCCGTTAACGCGGTGGTAGCCACCGGCGCTTACCATCGCCGCTGCCTTCCTGCCTTTGCCGCCGAACTTGATCCGGCGATCAGGCAGTTCCACTCCAGCCAGTACCGCAATCCGGCGCAATTGCAGCCGGGCGGCGTCCTCGTCGTCGGCGCGGGCAACTCCGGGGCCGAGATCGCCCTTGAACTGTCCCGAAGCCACCATACTTGGCTGTCGGGCCGGCACCCAGGCAGCGAACCCGTCCGGCCCGGCAGCAAGGCAGACCGGCTGGCGACGCCCGTGATCTGGTTTGTTTTCTCCCAGCTGATTACAGTCAACACGCCCATCGGGCGCAAATTCTGCACCCATCTTCGGGCCCATGGCGTGCCGCTGGCGCGGGTCAAGCCGGCCGATCTGCTGGCCGTGGGCGTGGAGCGCATCCCGGCCAGAACCGTGGGAGTGAGCAACGGCCTGCCTCGGCTCGATGACGGCCGCACCCTCGAAGTGACCAATGTAATCTGGTGCAGCGGATTTCGGCCGGACTTCGGCTGGATCCATCTGCCGATCTTCGGAGAAGATGGCTATCCGCGGCACCATCGTGGCGTCGTCGCAACCGCGCCAGCCCTTTACTTCCTAGGGCTGATCTGCCTGAGGGCAGCCGCCTCGGCGCTCGTCGGCGGCGTCGGCCGGGATGCCGCCTACATCGCCGACCGGATTGCCGAGCGGGCCAACGTCAGGCAAAATAGTCATAAGAAGCAGGTAACTTATGCGACCCGGTAGGGCCGCGAGGGGAACAGATGGCCATTCGCATAGACCCTGAAAACTACGAGACCCAGGCCCTGTTCGCTCTGGCGGATTTTACCGGCCAACGGGTGCTAGAAGTCGGCTGCGGCGACGGCCGCTTGACGTGGCGCTACGCTGGCCAGGCCGCCCACGTGACCGCCATTGACCCCTTTGCTGACAGCATCGCCCGGGCGCAGGAAAATCTGCCCGCTGAGCTACGCGGCCGGGTCGAATTTCAGGCCATTTCCTTTGCCGACTTCGCCGCTGCCAGCGGGCCCGCCCGGTTTGATACCGTGTTGCTCTCCTGGTCGCTTTGTTGAATTGAGCCTGAGGGCATGGTTCATGCCCTGGAGGACATTCACCGCTTGCTCAAGCCCGCCGGCCACCTGATCGACATTCACCCCTTCGCCGAAGCGTCGCTGGGCGAGATTCATCAGGGCCAGGCCATCCTCTTCTCCACACCTGTGCCGACTAATGGGCTGGATGAGATTCAACAGGCAGACAGCGCCCTGGCCCGGGTGGTCCAACGCGGCCTGTTTGCTGTCGAACAAGCCAGCGAGTTCGATTTTCGGGTTTACGCCTCGTCAGTCAGCCAGCTGCGTGACTATCTGGCCGAAGCGTCAGCCTTCCACGCGGACTCCCTAGACGAGCAAGTTGTAGCCCAGTGGGAGGAACTGGCCACGCAGGTCGAGGGCTTGATGAGCGCGGCCGGGGAAGGAGCCGAGGTCGCCACCTGTGAGCGGGCGCACATCGCCCGGTTGGCGCCGCTATGACTCGGAAAGTCATCCCGCTGCCTCCTTATTCGACTCGCTGAACCGGTGGCGGGCCGGAGGATCAGGCCAAGTAGGCCTTGATGGCCTGGGCGACCTGGAACGGGATGCCGGGCACGGCCGCCACCTCTTCCAGGCTGGCGTGGCGCAGCCCTTCCAGGCTGCCAAATTGATCCATGAGCGCCCGGCGGCGTTTGGGACCAACGCCGGGGATGTTGTCCAAGATGGAGGCCACGCCAACCTTGGCGCGCTGCTTGCGGTGCCCCTCGTTGGCGAAGCGGTGGGCCTCGTCGCGCACCCGCTGCACCAGGTACAGCGCTTCAGAGCGGGCGGGCAAGCGGACGGGCAGCGGCCGGCCCGGCCGGAACAATTCCTCTTCTTGCTTGGCCAGCGCCGCCACGGGCACCTCGTCCAGCAGCTCGAAGCGATCCAGGACAGCCAGCGCCATGCCCAGTTGCCCTTTGCCGCCGTCAACGATCAGCAAGTCAGGCAAAATGCTCCAAGCGGTGTCCCTGCGCAGCCGGCCGATCTGGCTCGGGTCGTGGAGCTCGCCGGCCGAACTATCTGTGTAGCGCTGGAAGCGGCGCGTCAAAACCTCTTGCATGGCCTGGTAGTCGTCGTTCGTGGCCGTCTGGACGTTGAAGCGGCGGTAGTCGCTCTTGCGCGGCGCGCCCTGGACAAATACGACCATTGAGCCGACCGTCTGCGCCCCCTGGGTGTGGCTGATGTCGTAGCACTCGATGCGCGCCGGCGGCTGCTCCAGCCCCAATGCCTGTTGCAGCTCAGTGATGGCCACTACATGCCGCGAGCGATCGGCCGCCCATTGCTGGCGCAGCGTCGCCAGCGTGTCGGCCGCGTTTTGGGCCGCCAGGGCGACCAATTCGCGCTTGCGGCCGCGGCGCGGCACGCTAATGGTCACCTTCGTGCTGCGCTTCTCCTTCAGCCACTGCTCAATGACGGCCGCTTCTTCGACCTCGTTAGGCAGCAACACCTCGCGCGGGACGTGAGCGGCCTCGTCATAAAATTGGGTCAAGAAGTCCTGCAACACCGCTTCGTTCGTCTCCCCTTCGGTGCCGTCCAGCAGGAAATATTCGCGGCCGATAAGCTTGCCGTGGCGGATGAAAAACACCTGCACGCAGGCGTCACCCTGTTCGCGGGCAAAGGCAACTACGTCCTGGTCCGTGTTGGCGGCGCTGATGACCTTTTGCTTGGCCACCACCCGCTCGATCGCTTTGAGCTGGTCGCGGTAGGCGGCCGCCCGTTCGAAGTTCAGCGCCTCGGCCGCGCCCTCCATTTTGCGCTCCAAATCGCGGCTGATCGTGTGCGAACGGCCGTCCAGAAAGTCCATCAAGTTCTGGATCATCTGGCGGTATTCGGCCAGGTTGACATTGCCGATGCAAGGCGCGTTGCACAGCTTGATGTCGAAATACAGGCAGGCCCGCTCGTCCATGCCGGTGATGAGCCGGTCACAGGTCAGATAAGGGAAGATTTTGCGCAGCAAGTCCAGCGTCTGATGGACGGCCCAGACCGAGGTGTACGGGCCGAAATAGCGTGAGCCGTCGCGCTCCATGCGCCGGGTTACGGTCACCTTGGGAAATGGATCGCCCCAGTGCACTTTGATATACGGGTATCGCTTGTCGTCCTTAAGGCGGACGTTGAACTGCGGCCGGTGCTTCTTAATCAGCGTCATCTCTAACAGCAACGCTTCCAGGTCGCTGTCGGTGGTGATGATCTCGATGTCGGCGATATGCTGCCGCAGCCGGTGGGTCTTGTACGAATCTACGTTTTGCTGGAAGTAAGAGCGCACGCGGCCGCGGAGATTGATCGCCTTGCCGACGTAGAGGACCCGACCCTCGGCGTCCTTGTGAAGATAGACGCCCGGCCGGGAGGGCAAGTTTGCGAGGATCTCCTGGATCCGGGGCGAGACGCTGAATGCCATGCGCCGATTATAGCCGGCCGGTCAACCTGGCGGGTGGAAGCGCCCAGCCAAGCCGGCCTAGGGCCGCAGAACGGGCAGGCGGACCAGGAACGTGGCGCCCTGGCCGGGCTGGCTGCTGACGACGATCTGGCCCCCGTGGCCCTCGACAATCCGATGGCTGGTAGCCAGGCCCAACCCGGTGCCTGCGCCGGGCGACTTGGTGGTGAAGAATGGCTCGAAGATGTGGGCCAACTCGGCCGGGCCAAGGCCGTGCCCGTTGTCGCTGACGGTCACGCTGATCCACTGGCCATCCGGTTCGGCCCGGCTCACGATTTGCACCCGGCCGGCGCCATTTCGATCCCGGAGCGCGTCGCGAGCATTTATCAGCAGGTTGAGCCAGACCACCTGCAAGTGCTGCCAACTTCCCTGGATCGGCGGCAGGCTGGCATCCAGGTCGGCCTCCACTTCAATGTGCGCGATGGCAAATTGATAACCCACAAGGTTGAGCGCCCGCTGGATCGAGTCGTTGACGGCCACACTCTCAAAGGTGTATTGGCTTTCGCGGGCCAGGTCCAGCAGGTTGAGGACGACCCGGGCCGCCCGCTCGCCGGCCTGAACGATCAGGTCGGCCGGCTCGTAATTCTCGTCTTCCGGGGACAGCGCCATCTGCAGCATCTGGGCGTTGGCGTTAATAACGGTCAGCGGGTTGTTGATCTCGTGGGCCACGCCGGCCGCCAATTGGCCAATGGCCGCCAATTTGTTAGCCTGAAGCAGGGAGCGCTCCAGGCGGCGCTCCTCGGTCCGATCCTGCCAGACGACAACAGCCCGGCCGGCGCCGGCCTTGGAACCCGGCAGGGGATAGGCGCTGACGTCCCATTCGGCCGGGAGGTAGGCCGGACCAGGCAATTCGGCCGTCCAGCGTCGCGCCTGGCGGCCGGCCAGGGTGGCCGCCACCTGACAATGCTCGCAGGGCCCCTCGCGGCTGAAGAGCGCTTGGTAGCACAGCCGGCCCACGAGCGCGGCGGCCGGACCGCCATATTGTTGGCGCTGATTCGCGTTAATGGCGACCAACCTGTAATCGCGGTCAACGGTGTAGATCGGCGTCAGGATGCCGTCCATCACCGCCTGAAGCTCGTTGCGGCTGTCCAACAGTTCTTGCTGGCGGGTGCGCAGGCTGCCCACCAGCCAGGCGATTTCCAGCGCCCGGCTAACCGAGTTGCTCCAGGAGGAGAAAAGGTCACAGTCCACTTCGCCAAATGCCCCCTCCCGGCGGCTGAAGGCCGCCAGCAAGCCGACGGGCCTGTTGCGCACCAGCAGGGGAGCGGCGAGGAAGGAGCGTGGCGCCAACCCGGTTGGGACGTCAACGGCCGGGTCGAATCGCTCATCCTGGCCCACGTCGGCCAGGCACAGCGCGGGCCCGCGGCCGAAGGCAGCCCCGATCAATCCGCGTCCGGTTGGAACGGGCGGCCAGCGTTTCGGCTCTGGGGCGGCTATCGGATAGACCGCCTGGCAGCGTAGCGCTCGGCCGCTGCTGCCGAGCATGAAGACGGCCGTCGCCTCTGCATCCAGGAAGGCGACCGTCCCTTCGACGGCGGCTGCCAGCACGTCGGCTGTGGTCAGCGAGGCGGTAACGGTCTGGTTGTAGCGGTTGAGGGCGGCCAATTGATGGCCCTGGCGCTGGAGTTGTTTTTCAAGCTGCTGGGTGCGCAAGATAGTGCCTACGCGGGCCAACAGCTCTGTATCAATAGCGGGCTTGGCGATGTAATCGTCGGCGCCCGCCTGGAGGGCCACGATCTTGTCGCCCTGGCTGGGCCCGGCCGTGAGGACAATCACGCGCGTATACCTCAAGCTGGGATGGCTGCGCAGCCAGGCCAGAAGCTCCGGCCCCGACATGAAAGGCATGCGGACGTCGAGGAGAACCAGATCAACGGCGTCGTGCGGGTTGCGGGCCGATTGTTCTAGAAATCGCTGGGCTTCCAGGCCGTCCTCGGCCGTGCTGATACGGTATCCGGCCGCCCGGCCGAGCAGCTCAGACAGCACCTGGACGATATTCGGTTCGTCGTCTACGATCAGGATGTGGGCTGGCTGCCCAAGGGGGTCAGGCTGCGCTGAAGGTATAGCCATGTCCTTGCACCGTCCGGATGTATACCGGCCGGCTCGGTTCTGGCTCGAGCTTATCGCGCAGGTTCTTGACGTGGGCCCGCACCAGCTCGGGGCTGCCCGTGTCGCGCGGGTAATCCCAGACGTCCTGGAGCAATTGCTGGCTGGTGAACACCCGGCCGGCGTTGCTCATCAGGTGGTATAGCAGATCGAATTGGACGTTGGTGAGCAGGGATGTTCCGGCCGGCGTGGTAACGCTGAAGTTGCGGGTGTCCAGTCTGACGTCGCCCACCTGAATCAGGCCGGATGTTTCCGGCGCCGGCCGGTGGTTGTCTAGCCGGCGCAAGATTGCCTGGACGCGCAGCTGCAGCTCCATCAGATTGAAAGGCTTGGTCAGGTAATCGTCGCCACCGGCGCGGAATCCCTCGATCCTGTCGTTGTCGCCGCCCAGAGCGGACAGGAACAGGATGGGCACATCCTTGAGCAAGGGATCGCCCCGCAGCTGGCGGCAAACCTGAAAGCCGTCGGCTCCCGGCATCACGATGTCCAGGACAACCATGCCCGGCAGGTGGCGGCGCGCCATCTGCAAACCTTCGGCCCCACTGTGCGCCACGACGACCTGGTACTCGGATAGCTTGAGCATGCGCTGCACCGTGCGGGCGACCAGCTCGTCGTCGTCAATAACCAGAATAGTCTGCAACCTGCTACTACCTTGCTGGAAACAAGCTGACTCGATTGTCAGAACTACATCAATCGCTGCTACGCATCCGACCGCCCTGACTGGTAAGGGCGGCCGACACCATTATACACCGACGCGCGGCCGCGAACGAAGGGGCCAATGGTAACAGAACCGATCAGCCCAGCCCGGCCGGCGTTGACGCAATCGCCGACTACAAGAGCAGCTTCAGCGGCTGCTCCATGATCGCCTTGAAAGCTTGCAGGTAGCGGGCCGCCTCGGCGCCGTCGCTGATGCGATGATCGGCCGACAGCGTCGCCAGCATGCGCCAGCCAACCGCCAACTGGCCGTCCACGACCACGGCCGTCTCCTTGGCTGTGCCGACCGCCAAGATGGCCGCGTCGGGCGGATTGATGATGGCGATGAAATGATCCACGTCGTAGCCGCCCAAATTGCTGACGGTGAAGGTGCCGCCCTCGAAATCATCCGGCCGGCTCTTGCCAGCCCGCGCCCGGCCGATCATGGCCTTGTTCTCCACCCCAATTTGGCTCAGGAGCGTGTTGTCCGTGTTCTTGTGCACCACCGTTAGCAAGCCGCCTTCAATGGCGACGGCCGAGCCAATGTTGATTTGCTTGTATTGAATCAACTTGCCCGGCCCGCCGAAGCTGGCATTCAGATTGGGAAAGTTGCGCAGCGCCAGCGCGGCCGCCTTGACGATCATATCGTTGACGCTGACGGCCGCCTCTTCGGGCAGGGCAGCGTTGATCTGCTTGCGCAGCGCCAGCGCCGGCCCCATATCCACCTCTGTCGTTACGTAAAAGTGGGGGATGGTCGTCTTGCTTTCGGTCATGCGCCGGCCGATGGCCTGGCGCAGGCGGCTGGTGGCCACCTCAGCCGGCACAGCCGCGCTGGGCGGGGCGGGAGCGGCCGCGGCTGGGGCGGCGGC
>JBOGUG010000477.1:0-10761 GCA_050696115.1 Promineifilaceae bacterium (SeqCode)
CGCGTTATTCCGCCCGGCGTAGATCTGGATCGATTTAAGCCTATCTCCAAGTCTGAGGCTAAGGCAAGGGTTAGCATCCCGGCGCACCACAAGAACATCCTGTTCGCCGGCCGGATCGAGCCGCTGAAAGGGGTTGACACCCTGCTGCTGGCAGTGGCCCTCATCCAGCGCCACAGCCCGGAGGTGGCTGAGGACATTTGCGTGGCGATCATTGGGGGCGATCCCTGGAGCGACGATCAGGACGAAGAGATGATGCGGCTGCAGGAGTTGCGTCATCAGTTGGGCGTGTCTGATTTCGTCACCTTCCTGGGGGCCAAAGACCAGGACGTACTGCCCAATTACTACGCCGCGGCCGAGATGGTGGTCATGCCGTCTCACTACGAGAGCTTTGGCTTGGTCGCGCTGGAAGCCATGGCAATGGGGACGCCGGTGATCGCCTCTGAGGTTGGTGGGCTGGCTTTCTTGGTCCGCGATGGCGTCAACGGCTTCCACGTGCCGTCGCGCGACCCAGAGGCCCTCGCCGAGCGCATCTTCACCCTGCTCCAGGACAAGGACTGCCGCGAGCAGCTCGGCCGGCAGGCGCGCCAGTCGGCCCAGCAATACGGTTGGCCCCACATTGTGCAGCGCATGCTTGAGGTTTATGCCGAAGTTGTCTGAATTCTGGCCCTAGCCGCCGATGGCTTCCACCCCGCCCATATACGGCCGCAGCCCCTGCGGCAGCCGGATGGAGCCGTCGGCCTGCTGGTTATTTTCCAGCACCGCGATCAACACCCTAGGCAGGGCCAGGCCGCTGCCGTTGAGCGTGTGGACGAAGCGCAGTCGGTCGCCCTCGGCTGGCCGGTAGCGCACGTTGGCCCGTCGCGCCTGAAACGCCTCGCAGTTGCTGATCGAGCTGACCTCCAGCCACTCCTGGCAGCCGGCCGCCCACACCTCCAGGTCGTACTTCTTGGCGGCCGCAAAGCCCAGGTCGCCGGTTACCATCTCGACCTTACGATAGGGCAGCTCCAGTGCCTCGGCGACGGCCGCTACTTGAACTAGAAGCGTGTCGAGCTCCCGATAGCTGGTTTCTGGGGTCGTGAACTTGTACAGCTCGACCTTATCAAACTGGTGGCCGCGCTTGATGCCGCGCACGTCCCGGCCGGCGCTCATCTTTTCGCGCCGGAAACAGGCCGTATAGGCCACATAATTGAGCGGCAACTGCTCCTCGCTCAGAATTTCGTCGCGATGAAGGTTGGTCAAGGCCGTCTCGGCCGTGCCGACCCACATGAAATCGTCCTCGGCGTCGCGGTAAATATTGTCGGCAAACTTGGGCAGTTGGGCGGCGCCGACGAACATTTCTGCGCGCAGCATGAAGGGCGGGTAGACCTCAGTGTAACCGTGCCGGCTGACGTGGAAGTCGAGCATGAACTGAATGAGCGCCCGCTGGAGCCGCGCGCCCGCTCCCTTGAGGACGTAAAAGCGTGAGCCACTTAATTTGACGCCCTGCTCAAAGTCGAGAATGCCCAGGGCCGGCCCCAACTCCCAATGCGGCCGCGGCTCGAAGTCAAACTTGGGCGCCGGCGCGCCCTGGGGCGGATAGGCGATGTTGTGGCTGTCGTCCGGGCCGGCCGGCACGCTGGGGTGAGGCAGGTTCGGCACCCATAACATTTCGCGGAGCAGCTCAGCTTCCACCTGACGCAACGCCTCTTCCAGCTGGCCGATCTCCTCGCCCATGTGGCGCACCGCCTCTTTCTCGGCTGCCAGCGGGCGCTCAAGCTCGGCCGCGTCGCCACCCTGGGCTGCCTTCAGGCGGCCCAGTTGCCGGCCGATTTGCTTGGAGGCAGCGTTGCGCTGCCGGCGCAGCTCCTCCACTCGCTGGATGATCTCCCGCCGGCGCGCGTCGGCGCGCAGGATGGCGTCGATCGGGGCGCTTTCGTTCAGGCTGGCGATCTGCTCCTTGACCCATTCCGGCCGCTCGCGTATCAGGTTGATGTCCAGCATGGTTTATTGCCCTAGTGGATCTACTCACGCTCCCGCAGGTGGGGGAAGAGCAGCACGTCGCGGATCGTCGGCCGGTCGGCCAGCAACATCGCCAGCCGATCTACGCCCATGCCAAAACCGCCGTTGGGCGGCATCCCGTAGCGCATGGCGCGCAGATAATCTTCGTCAATGGGATGGGCTTCCTCGGAGTCGGCCGCGTGCAGGCGCTGCATCTCCTCGAGGCGGGCCCGCTGCTCCTGGGGGTCGTTCAATTCGGTGAAGGCATTGCCCATTTCCATGCCGCCGATGAAGAACTCGAAACGCTGAACGTGGCTGGGATCGTCCGGCAGGAGCTTGGCCAGCGGCGAAATGTCCCGCGGATAGTCCAGGATGAAGGTGGGTTGCAGCAGGCGCTCTTCGACGAAATCGCCTAATAGACCGTCTATGAGCTTGCCCCAGGAGGCCCCGGCCGGCGTGTGGCCGCCGATGTCGCGGATGGCGGCCGCTAAGGCCTCGGCCGTTGGGTGCTCCATGTAATCAATTTCAGTGAACTGGCGGATCGCGTCGCGCAGCTTCAGCCGGGGCCAGGGAGGGGCCAGCTCACTCGTCTGCCCCTGAAAGGTAAGTTGGGTCGAGCCCAACACCTCTTGGGCCGCGGCCGCCACCATCTGCTCGGTGAAGGCCATGACGTCGGTGTAATCCCAATAAGCGGCGTAGAATTCCAGCTGGGTGAACTCCGGGTTATGCGTTGCGTCCACGCCTTCGTTGCGAAAGTCGCGGCCGATCTCGTAAACCCGCTCCAGCCCTCCGACCAGGAGCCGCTTTAGATACAGCTCGAACGAGATGCGCAGGTAGAGCTCCTGTTTGAGCTGGTTGTGATACGTGACGAACGGCCGGGCGGCCGCGCCGCCGTACAGCGGCTGCATGACCGGCGTCTCGACCTCTAAAAAGCCGTGCTGGTCGAGAAAGTGGCGCAGGGCAGCTACAAGCCTGGCGCGGATGCGAAAGACCTCGCGCACCTCCGGGTTGACGGCCAGGTCGGCGTAGCGCTGGCGATAACGCTCCTCGACGTCGGCAAAGGCGCTGAAGCGGCGCAGCTCGCCGTCAACGTCCTGCTCCTTGGCTACCGGCAGAGGCGAGATCGCCTTGCTCAACAACGACCAGCTCTGCACCCGAACGCTGATCTCGCCCAAGCGAGTTCGGAAAAGCAGCCCATTGGCTTGAATGATGTCGCCCAGGTCAATCAGCTTGCGGAAACGCTGATGGGCCGCTTCGTCTACCTCGCCGCGTCGCAAGAAGAGCTGAAGGCGGCCGCTCTCGTCTTCCAAATCGGCAAAAACCGTTTTGCCCATGTCGCGCAGGCTGACCAGGCGGCCGGCAACGACAACGGCCGGCCCGTCGTTCCCCTCCGCCTCGGCTTCCACAAAGGCGGCCGTCGCGGCGGCGTTGGTGTGGCTGCGGCCGGCGGCCGTCGGGTAAGGCTCGACGCCCTGGCGCCGCAACTCGGCCAGCTTCTCCAGGCGCTGCTCCTCAAGCGAGGACGGTTGCCATTCCATGTCCATGTGCCCGCACCAACTTACCCCATAATCGCCCGATACAAAAAAGCCCGTGACGGGCACGGGCTCATGGGCTGATCTGCAGGACCGTCTTAGCCGATGGAAATGACGCGAAACTTGATGACGCCGCTGGGCGCGCTAACCTGGACTACCTCGCCCGGCTTGGAATCAAGCAAAGCTTTGCCTAGCGGGCTCTCGTAAGAGATGCGGCCGGCGGCCGGATCGGCCTCGGCCGGGCCAACTAGGTGATAGCGCTCCTCTTCGTCGCTGCCATCTTCCACCAGCTTGATCCAATCGCCGACCTGCACCGCGTCGTGCGGGCCGTTCGATTCGCCGATTAACTGGTAGTTGTTCAGAATGTCCTCAAGCTCCTGAATACGGCCTTCTAAAAATGACAGCTCGTTGCGGGCCGCCTCCAACTCGGCGTTCTCGACGAAGTCGTCGTCCTGCCCATCTTGGAAAGCGCTGTGGAGCCGGTCGGCGACCGCTTGGCGGCCGACCGTGCGCAAGTACTTCAATTCCTCGCTTAGTTTCGCGACGCCCTCACGCGTCAATAATTGGGGCTTGATCGTTGTCATGCGGACCCTTGTATAATGGAAAAAACCGCTGGTCACAGCGGTGTTCCAGACGTTACAAACAGACTGTAGCGTTTCTTGTGCGGCAGGAATTATAGCAAGATCAGCCGGGTTGTAAAGTGGTTTGCGACGGCATTTTAGGCCGAGGTGAGAGGCCGCCTACGGCCGGGCTGCGCGAATCTGGATCACCACCGAAGCCGATCGCAGCGCCACGACCATGCTGCTCCCGCCCTCTTCCGTGAAATAGAAGCGGCAATGTCCACCAGCAGTCGGTCGGTCGGCCGGCGCCGGATCTGCTTGTGCCTACCGAGGCGCTGGCAGCTGCGGATTCTGGGCCGCGGAAAGCGGATCTCACGACCAGCTCAAAGGCTCAGACCCGCAACGGGGGCCGGCCGGTCACGCTCAAGGATCCAATTGACAGATCGAGCCTTGGCCAGTCCGCCGCTACTGCCCGGCCGCCTCAGGCCAGCCAGCCCGGCCGCGGCTGCTCGCCTGGCTCAGGGCCGAGGCGTAACGGGTCGTCCGGCCCCGGTCGGGAGGTCGACTCGAGCCGCAGAGTGATCGCATAGCTGTCCAGCGGAATCGGCTTGCCTCCCTGATGGGCGACGTACCGGCCGGCCGTGGGGCGGCTCGCCTCAGCCCGTTGCAGCGGGCGTTAGGCAGCCAGGAGCGATTGAGGCATCATAGCTGACTTACAGTCGAAAGGAGAGGATGAAGTGGCAATCAAGGTGATCGTCGAGCTACAGGCCAAACCGGGCAAGCGGGCTGAGCTCAAGAGTCTGGTCGAGAGCATTGTGGCGAAGCAGGGACCGGGCCAGCGCGGTTTCCTGGGCAGCACGCGCTACGCGGTGCTCGATAACCCCGACATGCTGGTTGAAATTGCCGATTGGGAGTCGGCCGAGCTGCGGGCAGCACATTTGCAGGAGGCTGCGGCCACCGGCGTCTACGCACCTCTGGTGGAGCTGTTGGCCGCGCCATTCAGGGCCACAGTCATCGGGCCGCTGCCCTGACCGGCGGCCGGCGTCACCGTCAGCAACTCGCGCCCGGCCGACGCCGAGCAGGCCGCCAACCAGGACTGTCCCCAAGGCCGGCTTGGCCGCAACCGGGGGAAAGGCGGCCAGCGTCTTTTCAATTTCCAGCTGCAAGACGCGGCACGCTTGGTTGGCCCCCGGCCAGCGTGGCCTGAGGCAGTTCAATCGCCCATTGAATGGCACGCTGCCGCTCCGGCGCGATCAAGTCTTGATAGGCGCCGACTGCCTCGTCCGTATGGTAGGCAAGGTCGTACCAATCGTTTATCTCCCCCAGTTTCTGGCAGCCTGCCCGCAGCCGTTTCAAGAGCCGGGTCAGCGCCACCGCGACCGCCTTTTTGCTCAGGCGGCGCGCCCGATCTGCAACGGGATCCCATCTCAAAAGCCGCCATGTAATAGTCTTCGCAATGGGTGAGCAAGGCAACGGGCCAGCGATAATTGGACCAGGAGACGAAGGTGTAAGGGCCATCGGCCGATAGCAGCAAAGCCACCCGGCCCGCCAGGCTTGCGCGGCTACGCCAGTTGGTGTTCTCCGTCGAGCGTTTGAAATCGCTATCGTGTAGACCTTTGAAAGCGGTGCCGTACCCCCTTTGATAACGGGCATCCTCCGCGGCCGCTTCCAGAACGGCCGCTTGCTCCTCCCAGCTCATGTTCTGCCAGATGCGCAACTGCGCCTCAATCGATAGCTCAGCTTCCTCGCCGGGGCAAGGCTTTACCGGCCAGCTGGTAGTGGG
The DNA here is from genome assembly GCA_050696115.1 of Promineifilaceae bacterium (SeqCode). Lineage (GTDB taxonomy): Bacteria > Chloroflexota > Anaerolineae > Promineifilales > Promineifilaceae > UBA11865. The sequence continues at coordinate 5,853 of JBOGUG010000477.1, forward strand.
TAATTGGTACCGGTGACCCGGTACCGGCCTCTTGGTCGCGGCCGCGAATTGGGGTACAGTAAGCGGTGATCGGCGCCGCGCCACCCCTGCCCGTATGCCCGCCCGCGCGCCGGCCAACAGCGACCACCTGATCCGCCTCTTGCCCTTTCGCCGGCCGGCCTTTTAGCCACTGCTAGCCTTGCGCTGCGTTCCTGGCTCGCAACGCCGGTCGGCCTGGCTCGCCGCCGCCACACGAGGTGCGCGCATGAGCGTCCTGAGCGTCTCCCTCTTCGGCCGGCTGGATGTCCAGGTGGATGGGCAACCCTTGCCCGCTTTTGAAAGCCGCAAAGTGGAGGAGCTTTTCTGCCACCTCCTTCTCAACCGCGGCCGGCCCAGATGGCGCGAAAGCCTGGCCGAGCTGCTCTGGCCCCAGGCGGCCGCCAACGTCGGCCGGCGCTACCTGCGCAAGGCGCTGTGGCAGTTGCAGCACGCCTTTGCCCCGGCTGGCCTGGCCCCCTTCACCGTCGAGCCGGAATGGGTCGAGGTAAACACGGCCGCTGGCTTTGAGCTGGACGTCAGCCGGTTTGAGGCTGCTTTCCAGGGGGCACACACTCTGCCAGGCCAAGGACTGACGGCCGAAATGGCCCACAGCCTACGCCAGGCCGTTGATCTTTACCGCGGCGACCTGTTGGAGAACAGGTATCAGGATTGGCTGCTCTTTGAGCGCGAGCGGCTGCGGTTGGACTACATCATCATGCTGGAAAAGCTGATGGCCTACAGCGAGGCCCACCAGGATCATGAGGCCGGGCTGGATTACGGCTTGCGCGTGCTGCGCCTGGACCACGCCCACGAGAGAACCCACCGCCTGTTGATGCGCTTTCACCTGATGGCCGGCCGGCCGGCGGCCGCCTTGCAGCAATATGAGCGCTGCGCCGCCACCTTGCGCCTGGAGTTGGGCGTCGAGCCGGGGCCCAAGACGGTTGCGCTCTACCAACACATCCGAGCCGGCAGCCCGCTCCCGGCCAGCGGCCCCCCGGCCGCGCTTGCGGCCCCGGCCGGCGCCGCTGAGCTCCATAGCCGCCTGACGACCCTCGAAACGGCCCTCGACCAGGCCCAGGCCGAGGTGCGCCAGCTGCGCTCGCTGCTGGCCTGAGGCGCAATTCGGCCCTGACAACAAGCGGCCAAAGCCGCTTTCCGCGTTTCCAGTTCCAAAGCCGGCCAGATCCATCCTGCCTACGGCGCGAGGTACGCGGCCGGAACGCCCCTCTGCTAGCCTGCACATAGCCGCGGCGCCAAGGCGCTCTGGCCCGGCAGGCGATGGACAACCCCGAAGAGACGGCTCACGCCTTCATCATCCGCATTTGGCTGGAAGAGCGCGAAGGCCACGGCCGCCATGCGATCTGGCGCGGCCACATTATCCACGTGCCCAGCAACGAGCGCGCCCTTCTCTCCCGCCTGGATGAAATCGGGGCATTCATCACCCCCTATCTGCGACAGTTGGGGGTCGAGGAACCGGCCGACTGACCGTTTCAGCCCACAAGTCCCGCCAAAGGAGGTTTAGGTATGCCCGTCTTTCCCACTTATCCCGGCGTTTACGTTGAAGAGCTGCCCAGCGGTGTGCGCACCATCATCGGCGTCGCCACCTCCATTACGGCCTTGGTCGGCAAGGCCCGGCGCGGCCCGACCGACCGGCCGGTGCGCATCCAGAGCTTCGCCGATTACAGCCGCACCTTTGGCGGCCTGTGGGCCGAGAGCACCATGAGCTACGCGGTGCGCCACTTCTTTCAGAACGGCGGCACCGACGCCCTCATCGTGCGCCTGGTCGAGGGCACGGCCGCCGCCGCGACGGTCAGCATCCCGCGCGTGGGCGGAGGCACGGTGGACCTGGCCGCGGCCAACGAGGGGGAATGGGGCGAGCGGCTGCGCGCCGTCGTGGATTACCAGACGGCCGACCCAACCGACAACACCCTTTTCAACCTGACCATCGAGGAGCTTGACGCCGCCAACCAGGTGGTGGCGCGCGAGGTGCACCGCAACCTGCGCATTGACCCGGCCGGCGCCCGCTTCCTGACAGCCGTGCTGGCTGGGGAGTCCAGCCTGGCACGGGTGGCCGGGCCGCTGTCGACCACGTTCACCGAGATCCCCACCCAGTCTTCGACAATGTTTAACTCCGACGGGGACGACGGCGCTGACCTGGGTGACGGCGAATACCAGGGCGACCCAAACCTGAAGACGGGCATCTTCCGGCTCGAAGACGCCGACCTGTTCAACCTGCTCTGCCTGCCTCCGCCCACCTTTGACGACGGCGATGACATCTCGAATGCCGTCTGGACCGACGCTCTGGACTATTGCCAGGATCGGCGCGCCATCCTGATTGTGGACCCGCCGGCCAGCTGGGACGACACGGCCGACGCCGAGGGCACAGGCGGGGTGGATGGTGTCGGCGAACTGCGGGCCGACATCGGCGGCACGGCGGCCGCCATTAACGCCGCCGTCTACTTCCCGCGCCTCCTGATGCCCGACCCGTTGCAGGAAAACCGGCCGCGCGAGTTCGCGCCCTGCGGGGCGGTGGCCGGCCTCATTGCCCGCACGGACGCCCAGCGTGGGGTGTGGAAGGCCCCGGCCGGTATCGAGGCTAGCCTGAGCGGCGTCGACGAGCTCAGTTATCGCCTGACCGACGGCGAGAATGGCCGGCTCAATCCGCTGGGCCTCAATTGCCTGCGCACCTTTCCCGTCTACGGCCACGTCGTCTGGGGCGCGCGCAGCCTGGCCGGCGACGACCGGCTCGCGAACCAGTGGAAGTACCTGCCGGTGCGGCGCACGGCGCTGTTCATCGAAGAGACCCTCTACCGCGGCCTGCAGTGGGTGGTTTTTGAGCCGAATGACGAGTCGCTCTGGGCTCAGATCCGGCTGAACGTAGGCGCCTTCATGCAGGACCTGTTCCGCAAAGGGGCTTTCCAGGGAAGCAGCCCGCGCCAGGCGTACTTCGTCAAGTGCGACAGCGAAACAACCACCCAAACCGACATTGACAGCGGCGTCGTCAACATCCTGGTGGGCTTTGCGCCCCTCAAGCCGGCCGAGTTCGTCATCATCCAGATCCAGCAGCTGGCCGGGCAGAGCCAGGCCTAAGGGCGTGACACGCCAAACGAGGAGAGTACCCTATGGCTCAATTCACGGTCAACGCAAACCGCTTTGACCCGTATAAGAATTACAAGTTCCGGGTCAAGTGGGACGGCCGGTACGTGGCCGGCGTCAGCAAGGTCAGCGCCCTGAAGCGCACCACCGAGGTGGTCACCCACCGCGAAGGCGGCGACCCCAGCTCCGAGCGCAAATCTCCGGGCCAGACCAAGTTCGAGGCCGTCACCCTGGAACGCGGCGTGACCCACGACACCGAATTCGAAAAGTGGAGCAATAAAGTCTGGAATTTCGGCAGCGGCCCCGGCGCCGAGACCTCGCTCAAAGATTTCCGCAAAGACATTATCCTGGAGATTTACAACGAGGCCGGCCAGCTGGCGCTGGCCTACCGGCTGTTCCGCTGCTGGGTGTCTGAATATCAGGCCGTGCCGGAACTGGACGCCACGGCCAATGGCGTCGCCATTCAGACGCTCAAACTGGAAAACGAGGGCTGGGAACGGGATTACGACGTCGTCGAGCCGGCCGAGCCATCGTTCAGCGAGCCGGCCTAGGCCAGCAAGCAGGGCCTGACCCATCCCGATGATGCGTAACCTGAGCGCCGCGGAGCTGCTTGACGTCTGGGAGCGCGGCCGGCTGCGCCCCAGCCTCGACCAGGGCGCGCTGCTACTCTGGCTGGCCTGGCCAGAGCTGAGCTGGGAGGCACTGGAGGGCATGGCGCTCGGCCGGCGCGAGGGCCTGCTGCTCGGCCTGCGCCGGCGCCTCTTTGGCCCCCGGCTGGAGGGCCTGGCAGCCTGCCCAGCCTGTGGGACTACCGTCGAGTTCGACTTCGAGCTGCCGCCCGCGGCCGGCAACCCGTCCGCCGAGCCGGAGGCGCTCCTCATCAACCTGAGCCTGGGCCAATACACGCTAGAGGCGATGCCGCCGGCCGCGGCCGACCTGCGCCGCGCCGTAGCCGAGGGCCGGCCGCTATGGGCCTTGTGCCTGACCCGCCTGGAGCACGCCGGCCGGCCGGCGCCAGTCGAGGCGCTGCCGGCCGAAGCCGTCGCCGAACTGGAGGATGCCCTGCAGGCGGCCGACCCGCTGGCGTTGATCGAGATCGGCCTGAACTGCCCGGCCTGTGGCGCGGGCTGGCACGCCGCGCTGGACGCGGCCGCCTACCTATTCGCCGAATTGGAGGGCTGGGCGCGCGAAACTCTGTGGACAGTCGGCCGTCTGGCGGCCGCTTACGGCTGGAGCGAGGCCGAGTGCCTGGCGCTGCCCGCCTGGCGGCGGGGCTATTACCTGGAATTAGCCGAGCGATGAGCACCTATTGGAACAGCCTGTTGGCCCGGGCACAGCCGCTGGCCGAGGCTCGTGGCGGGCTGCGCCCCCGGCCTCGGCCGCCCCTCCCGGCCGGCCCGCCGGCGCCGCTGGATGAGGGGCTGCCGGCCGAAAACCAGGCGCTGCCCCCGAATCGGGGGCCGGTCAGCCAGCGGCTGGAGGCGCGCGCTGCGCAGGCGCCCTCCCGCCCGGCGGCCAGCGAACTGGCTGGGCTAGACAGGCCGCCAGACGCCGCGCCTCGGCCCCGGCCGGCGAAGCAGGCTGCCGCGCCTCATATACTTATGGAAGAAGAGGCGCGACCCAGGGCGGCCAGGATTGACTCAGCGCCGATCGAGGGGGCGCCCCCCGCCTCCCAGGTGGCGCGCCGCAAGCCCGTCCAGGCCGAGCTAACGGCGACAGCCCAGGCCACGCTCGCGCCGGCCGCCGCGGCGCCCACGTTGGCCGGCCCGGCCGCGCTTGCGCCCCTGGCCAGAAC
>JBOGUG010000478.1:0-1736 GCA_050696115.1 Promineifilaceae bacterium (SeqCode)
GCACAGGACAAGCAACTGGAGAAATTGAAAGGCATCCGTCACCAAGCCACCGCGGCCGCTGAGCGGAAAAAGTTCGAACAGATCGTAGCGGCCGCCGTCCTGAAAGTGCTCTCGCTCCACGAAGCCAACCTCTTCCGTTTGCACCACTTCCGCGTTGTTCTGGGCAACGCGCACCTGGCCGCGCAAGGTGGGCAATTGGGCCAGAGCCACCAGCAGCACCGCGGCGAGCAGATAAAACGCCGGCCGCCAGACTTCGGGCCACGGCCGTCGGTCCCGGAAAAAGTGGCTGGCTAGTGATAGGCCGTAGGTAGCTGCCCCAAGCACGAACGCCGGCGGATAAATCAGGCCGCTAAGCAGCACCACAAGCGCCGCCGCGCCGAAGCGCCGGCTGGTCAGCATGGCCACCTCGCCCAGGATGAGCGGCCACATGAAGGCGCGTTGCAGCCCGGTCAGCGTAGACGTTGAGCTGGTGGAACCCAGCACAAATACCGTCGTTGCCAGGGCCACGAGTGCGCCGCTCCGTGGGCCATACGTGGATCGCAGTACGCCAAACACGGAGCCGGCCAATGCGGCCGTCAACGGGAACGCCAGCCATTTGGCCACAAAGGTCGGGTTGGCAAAGAAGCTGCCCAGCCAGATGAAGATGCTGTATAGCGGGCTGGTGTGATCGACCACCAGCGTCTGGGATCCTAATTGGTACGTCTGTATTTTGGAATAGATCAGTCCATCGTCGGGGAACAGTTCGGGATCGTAGATGCGCTGATACCAGTGGAAGCGGCGGAAGTCTTCGTTGATAGCAAAGGGATCCGCCAGCCGATCGCCCTGGGCAACGAACGTCAACAGCAGCGACCCGAGTAAGGAGAGCGCCAGCCAGCGCCGGCCGTGACTCCCGCAGGCGGCCGCACCCATCGCGGCCAAGTGGGCGCCCATCGCCTTACTGCTCAGCCCGTTCGAGGCAGGCCCCGGGCTCGCTTGCCCGCTCATCGCTGGCCGCGACCCGCCGCAGCCAGGTCTCCCAAACCTCTTGCGCGGCAGCATAGCCGAGCCGCGGCCGCAGCGCCGCCACGTTCTGGCGCAGGCGACGATATAAGTCCTCGTCGGCCAGTAGCCGTATTATGGCTCCAGCCAGGGCGGCTGCGTCCCCCACCGGCACGTGCAACCCGTTGGTCTCATGGCTGACGAATTCGCCCAGCGAGCCAACCGGCGTCACTATCGGCGCCAGGCCGGCCGCCAGGCCTTCGATGAGCGCAAAGGGCAGGCCCTCGCGCTCCGAGGCGATGAGCAAGATGCGCGCCCGGCTCAGATAGCACTCCACGTCGCGGACCGAGCCGACGAATTCAACCTGGCCGGCGAACCCTAAGCGGCTCGCCAGGGCTTCAAGCTCCGGCCGCAGCGGCCCGTCCCCGACAATGCAAAGGCGCGAACCCGGCCGTGCCGCCACCACCTGCGCGAAGGCGGTCAAGATCACATCCACCCGCTTGAGCGCCACCAGCCGGCCGACGAAGATACAGTCGAACTCCGCCTCCTGCTCCAGGCTCGGCCGGAAGCGGCTCAGGTCAACGCCATGCGGCAGGATCAAGATGCGCTCTGCAGGCAAGCCGGCTTGGATCATTTCGCGCCGCATGGCCTCGCCCGTGGCCGTGATCAGGCTGGCTTGGCGAAAGAGCGGCCGGAAGAGGCGCCCATACCAACGCCGGCCGTGCCAGTTCCAGTCGCTGCCGACGAAACCGAGGTGT
>JBOGUG010000479.1:0-6045 GCA_050696115.1 Promineifilaceae bacterium (SeqCode)
GGTCGGCCGCGACTGGCGCTGGCGGGCGCTGCCAGCCGCTGGTCCCGGCGCCCAGGCGATTCAGTTGACGGCTGTGCCGGCCGGGGCCTGCTTCCCGGCCGGAGCCCGCTTCGACCTGGCCCTGGCCGGCCGCTACCAGCAGGAGAACGCCGTCGCGGCCCTGGCGGCGCTGGACGTGGCCGGCCGCGCCTTGCCCGCCGTTGACTTGGCCTCCGCCCAGGCTGGACTGGCCACGGTCGCCTGGCCCGGCCGGCTGCAATGGCTGCGGCCGCGGGCGAACGGCCCGGCCGTGCTCCTGGACGTGGCCCACAATCGCGATTCGGCCGAGAAGCTGGCCGCCAGCCTGCGCCAGGATTACGCCTACCGCCGCCTGTGGCTGGTCCTGGGCGTCATGGCCGACAAGGACCTCGCCGGCATCCTGGACGCCCAGCTGCCGCTGGCGGCCGGCACCTGCCTGACCGCCTCTAGCCACCCGCGCGCCCTGCCGGCCGAGGCGCTGGGCCGCGCGGCGGCTGCCTCCGGCTACCCGGCCGCCGTCGTGCCTGGCGTCGGGCAGGCCTTCGAGCGCGCCTGGGCGGCCGCCGGGCCGGATGACCTCATCTGCGTGGCCGGCTCGACCGCCGTTGTGGGTGACTTGCTTAAACAGTGGGAGACTCTACAATCCCATCTGCCCGTCGCTGCCCAGCCTTAGCGGCCGGCAAATTCCAGCTGCGGCCGCCGGCCGCAGGACGAAATAATGAAACATCAAGAACGTTACGATTTTGGCCACTTGTCCGACTTGATGGGCATGGCCCTGCCCTTTGCCGAAGATCTGTTCGAGGACGACGACTACGAGCTGGAAGAGGGCGTCTTTGAGCGCCCCTTCCTGCCCCTGCGCGACCTGGTCCTCTTTCCCAACATGGTCATCCCCCTGTTCGTCGGCCGCGAGCGCTCGCTGGCGGCCATCCACGCGGCGCTGGCCAACGATGAAACCCTGGTGGTTGCGGCCCAAGAAGACGGCGAGATCAGCGAGCCCGAAGAGATGGACATCTACCGCGTCGGGGCCGAAGTGGTCATCGGCCGGGCGCTGCGTATGCCCGACCAGACCACTAGCGTGCTGGTGCAGGGCCGGCGCCGGCTGGAGATCCTGGAGTTCACCCAGTGGGAGCCCTACATCCGGGTAAAGGTGCGGCCAGCCGAGGAGCCCGACGAATGGCAGACCACCACCGAGGCCCTGATGCGGGCCTCGCTGGCCCTGTTTGAGAAGGTGGTTGACCTCAACCGGCGCCTGCCGGAGGAGGTCTACACCTACGCCCTGAACATTGACGACCCCGGCTGGCTGGCCGATTTTGTCGCCTCCAGCCTCGATTTGCCGGTCGAGACCAAGCAAGAAGTGCTGGAGACCTACGACCCCACCGCCCGTCTCCAAAGGGTGAGCGTCTTTCTGGCCCGCGAGCTAGACGTCCTGGAAATGGAAGATCAGATCCACTCCCAGGTGCAGCAGGAAGTGGACAAGATGCAGCGCGAGCACTTCCTGCGCGAGCAGATGCGCGTCATCCAAAGCGAATTGGGCGAGGGTGACGCCTTCGCCCAGGAGCTGGGCGAGCTGCGCGAAACCTTGGAAAAAAAGGCCCTGCCCGACGACGTGCGCTCCAAAGCCGAGAAGGAGCTTTCCCGGCTGGCGGCTATGCCGCCGATGGCGCCGGAGATCGGGGTCATTCGCACCTACCTGGACTGGATCCTTGAGCTGCCCTGGCTGGAGAAGTCGGAGGACAACCTGGACGTGGGCCACGCGGCCGAGGTGCTGGACGCCGACCATTACGGCCTGGAAAAGGTCAAGGATCGCATCCTGGAGTACATCGCCGTGCGCAGCATCGCGGCCGATCAATCCCGCACGCCCATCCTGTGCTTTGTCGGCCCGCCCGGCACCGGCAAGACCTCCCTGGGCCAGTCCATCGCCCGCGCCCTCAACCGCGAGTTCCTGCGCATCAGCCTGGGCGGCGTGCGCGACGAAGCCGAGATTCGCGGCCACCGCCGCACCTACATCGGCGCCCTGCCCGGCCGCATCATCCAGGCCATGCGCCGCGCCGGCACGGTCAACCCGCTCTTCATGCTCGACGAGGTGGACAAGCTGGGCCAGGATTTTCGCGGCGATCCGGCCGCGGCCCTGCTCGAGGTGCTCGACCCGGAGCAAAACAAAGCCTATATGGATCACTACCTGGATCTGGACTACGACCTGTCCAAAGTCCTGTTCGTGACCACTGCCAATATCCTGGAGACGATCCCACCCGCGCTGCAAGACCGGATGGAGGTGATCGAGTTCCCCGGCTACATCGAGGAGGAAAAGCTGGCTATCAGCCACCAGTTCCTCATCCCGCGCCAGCTCAAACAGCACGGTCTGGCAGACGCCGGGCTGCGCTTCGATGACGAGCTGGTCAAGATCCTCATTCGCCAATACACCTACGAGGCTGGCGTGCGCAACCTGGAGCGCGAGATCGCCAACATGTGCCGCAAGGTGGCCCGCCGGGTGGCCGAAAAGCGACGCTATCCCAAGCGGCTCAACGGCCGCCACCTGGCCGAATGGCTCGGCCCGCCCCGCCTGATCCAGGAGGGGCAGCGCGACGAGGATGAAGTGGGCGTGGCCACCGGCGTGGCCTGGACGGCCGCTGGCGGCGACATCATGTTCATCGAGGTGACGCTCATGCCGGGCAAGGGCGCCCTGACCCTGACCGGCCAGTTGGGTGAGGTGATGCAGGAGAGCGCCCAGGCGGCCCTCAGTTACACCCGCAGCCAGGCCGGCCGGCTGGCCATCGCCGACAAGCTGTTCGAAAACACAGACATCCACATCCACATCCCTGAAGGGGCCGTGCCCAAAGATGGCCCTTCGGCCGGGGCGGCCCTGGCAACGGCGCTCATCTCGGCCTTTACCGGCCGCCCCATCCGCCATGATGTCGGCATGACGGGCGAGATCACGCTGCGCGGCCGGATCTTGGCCGTCGGCGGCGTGCGCGAGAAGGCGCTGGCGGCCCGCCGGGCCGGTATTAAGAGCGTTATTTTGCCCAAGAAGAACGAGGCCGACCTGCAGGACATCCCCAAGAAGCTGCGCCAGGACGTGGAAATCCTGCTGGTTGAGCGAATGGATGAGGTGCTGGCTGTGGCGCTGCGGGGCGAAGCGCCGCCCAAGCCGCGCAGGCGGGCCAAGCCGGCTAGCCGGCCGGCGGCCGCCGTGCCACCCGCCTAGGGCCGCGGCCAATTGGCCGCCAGCGGGCCAGGCATCAGTGGGTCAGACGTGATCGCGACCTTTTCCATTGTGGCCTACGATCCCGGCCGCAAGGAGTGGGGCGTGGCCGTGCAATCGAAGTTTCTGGCGGCCGCGGCCATCGTCTCCTGGGCCCGGGCGGGCAGTGGGGCCGTCGCCACCCAGAGCTACGCCAACCTGGCCTACGGGCTGGAGGGGCTGGAAATGCTCGGCCGGGGGCTGAGCGCCCGCGAGGTCGTGGCGGCGCTGACGGCGGCCGACGAGGGGCGCGACCAGCGCCAATTGGGCCTAGTTGACCAAGCCGGCCGGGCCGCCGCCTATACCGGCGAAGGCTGCCACGCCTGGGCCGGCCACATCGTGGGCCAGGGCTTCGCCTGCCAGGGCAACATTCTGATTCCGGGTACGGTTGAAGCCATGGCCTCAGCCTACGAAGGGGCGCGCCAGGGGCAGGGCGAACTGGCCGACTGGCTGGTGGCCACCCTGGCGGCCGGCCAGGCGGCCGGTGGCGACAGCCGCGGCCGGCAGGCGGCCGGGGTGTTGGTGGTGCGCGAAAGCGGCGGTTACGGCGGCAACAACGACCGATATCTCGACCTGCGGGTGGACGATGACCCGGAACCGATCGAGAAGCTCGGCCGGCTGGTCGAGATGCACCATCTATTCTTCGGCCAGACGGATAAGGCCGAACTGATCCCCCTACAATCGGTGGCGGCCGAGCTGCAGGCGATCCTGCGCCGCAGCGGCGATTACAGCGGGCCGGCCGGCGACCGCTTCGACGAGGCGACGCGGGCCGCGTTGTGGCGCCTGGTCGGCCGCGAAAACCTGGAGGAGCGCTGGAACGGCCAGGGCGACGTGATTGATCGCCTGGTCGTGGACTATTTGCGCCAGCGCTTTCCCGGCAGCGGCCAGGATTAGGGGATTCTCTGATTGAACGGCTCGGTAGGGGCAGGCCTTGAGCCTGCCCGCCTTGCCTAGGCGGGCACAGGAGCGCGGCCCACGGCCGGGGAACCTGGCGGCCACAAGGGCCGCCCCTACACCAGATGCCCGCCCGGCAATGATCACCAGCTCCAGCAACCCGCTCGTCAAGCGCCTGAAGCGCCTCAAACACAAGAAGCATCGCCAGGCCGAGGCCGCCTACTTCGCCGAAGGGCTGCGGGTGGTGTTGGCGGCCCTGGAGGCCGGCGCGCCCATCGAGAGACTGGTCTATAGCCCCGAATTGCTGCATAGTCGGCCGGCCTGGCAGGCGCTCGAGCGGGCCCAGGCGGCCGGCGTGCCGGCCGTCGAGCTGTCAGCCGAGTTGTTCGCCGCCGTCTCCGGCCGGGACGGGCCGGCCGGCCTGGGCGCCATCCTCCGCCAGGCATGGGTTGAGCTGGATGAGCTGCCGCTTGCGCCAGACGGGCTCTTTGCGGCCTTGTTCGACGTGGCCGACCCCGGCAACCTGGGCGCGATCCTGCGCAGCCTGGACGCTGTCGCTGGCGCGGGCCTTGTTCTGGTCGGGGCGACAGCCGACCCCTTCCACCCGACGGCCGTCAAAGCGAGCATGGGCGCTCTGTTCCGGCTGCCGCTGGCGCGGGTGGCGTCGGCCGAGGCGTTGCTTGGTTGGGCGCAGCCGGCCGGCCTGCAGACCGTGGCCACCTCGGCCCACGCCGAGACGGACTACCGGCAGGCGGCTTACCGGATGCCGGCCGTGCTGCTGTTTGGCAGCGAAGGGGAGGGGCTGGCGCCGGAGGTTCTGACGTCGGCGCACCTGGCTGTGGCCATCCCCATGCTGGGCGCGGCCACGTCGCTCAACCTGGCCGTGGCGGCCGGGTTAATGTTCTACCAGCTCAGAAACCCAGCGGAGGCTCACGACCGCGGGGAGGTTTAGCCATCAATCCCCTGATCCTGGCCTCCGGCGCGAATCCCGGACGGTCAGCCTCTAGGCCCATCCCTCCAACCGATCCTTAAAGCTGGTCATGAAGGCGTCGGCCGTGGCCCCGTCCAAAATGCGGTGGTCGAAGGTCAGGCTGGCGTAAGCCAGCGGCCGGATCGCGATGGCGTCGTCAATCACCTTGACCCGCTTCTCGATGATGCCCACGCCCAGGATGGCGCACTGCGGCTGGTTGATGATCGGCGTGGCGAACAGGCTGCCCGAAACGCCGTGGTTGGTCAGGGTGAAGGTGCCGCCCTGCACCTCGTCCGGCCGGAGCCGGCCCGCCCTCGCCCGCTCAGACAAGTCGTTGACCGCCCGCGCCAGGCCGAGCAGGCTCAGGCCGTCGGCCTGTTTAATGACCGGCACGATCAGGCCGCTGGGGATGGCCGTCGCCAGGCCGATGTTGATGTCGCGCTTGAGCTGGATGCCGTCCTCGCTCCAACTGCTGTTCACCAGCGGGTGGGCCTTGAGGGCCTGCACCAGGGCGGCCACCAAATAGGCGCTGAAAGTCAGATTGGCCCCATCGCGGCCGAACGCCTGTTTGTGGGCCTGGCGGTGGGCGCCCACGGCGCTGAAGTCCACCTCAAAGACCGTTGTCACATGCGGGCTGGTGTGCTTGCTGCGCACCATGTGCTCGGCAATGGCGCGCCGAATGCCGGTCAGGGGCAACAGGTCGCCGGCCGCCGGCGCTGCCTGAGTGGGCGGACGGGCGGGAGCCGGGCCAGGGGTGGCGGCCGGCGCAGCCTCCGGCGCGGCCGCGTCGCGCCCCTCGATGTAAGCCAGGATGTCCTTCTTGGTAATGCGCCCCTCGCGGCCGGTGCCGCTCACCTGGCCCAGGTCCACCCCATGTTCGCCGGCGATCCGGCCGACGACTGGGCTGACCCGGCCAGTGTAGGGC
>JBOGUG010000480.1:0-2055 GCA_050696115.1 Promineifilaceae bacterium (SeqCode)
CCCGTGTGACCCACCAGCGCCACTGTCTCCCCCGGCCGGATGTCCAGCGAGAAATCGTCAAGCACCAGCTCCTTGTCCGTGTAGCTGAAGGTCACCTCCCGGAACTCGATCCGGCCGGCCAGCTCCGCCACCGGCTCGGCCGCCCGCTGCCTCACCCGTGGCTCGCGGTCAATCAGGGCAAACACCCGCTCGGCCGCCGACAGCCCGTCCTGAAACTGGCTCCAGAACGACGCAATGCTCATCAGCGGGAACCAGTAAAAGCCCACCGCCTGCATAAACAGATACCAGTTGCCCGGCGAGATGCCATCTGGGCCGCGCGTCGCCAGGCCGCCGGCGATCAGCAGCGTGGCCGTGCCCAGGCCCGAAGCCAGGCCCATCAAGGGGAAGATGCTTATCAACGTCATCCCCCGCCGCAGGCCGGCCCGGTAGCCCAGCTTATTGTTGGCATCGAAGGTATTGTAGATCGCCCGCTCCTGGCGAAAGCTCTTGGCAATCGCGATGCCGCTGATCGACTCCTGGATCTGGGCGTTAATCGTGGCCGTCACCCGCCGCGCCTGCTGCGTCACCCGCCGCGCCACCTTGCGGAAGCTCAACGCCAGCCCAATGGCCACCGGCGTGAAGGCCAGCAAAATCAGGGTCAGGCCCCAATCGATCACGGCCAGCCAGACCGTCAAGATGACGACCAGCAGCAGCATACTCATCAAGTTCAGCACCAAGTTGACCGTCTCCGAGAAGTCCTGGGTGTCGGAGGTGATGCGGCTGACGACCTTGCCGCTGGGATGCTCGTCAAAGAACGACAGGTCGTGGGCCACGCTCGCCCGAAAGACATCCTGGCGCAATTGCAGCACCACGTTGCCCGTCACCTCGGCCGAAAAATACTGGCGGATGTAATTGAACAGCCACGCGGCCGCGCCCAGCAGGAAAATCCCGGCCGTCAGCAGCAGCAGGAAGCGGCGCTCCTCCGGCCGCTCGGCCACCAGGTCCAGCGCCCGCGCGATCAGGATCGGCCCGCCCGTCGCCGCCGCCGAATTAAGCGCGATCATCAGCGCCACCAGCCCCATCTTGCGCCGGTGCGGCCGGAAGTAGCCGGCAATCCGGCTCAGTAGCGCCCGGTCACTGTACTGGCGGTCGTAATCTTCCGAGTCAAGTCCCTCAAGGATAAAGCCCATCGTCAACCATCCCCGGCCGCCGGCCGAACCTGTAGGGGCAGGCCCCCGTGCTTGCCCTCCGCGCCCCCGTGCCTGCCCTCCGCGCCCCCAACCCCGCCCTACTCCCCCACCTCCGCCAACTTCGCCACCTCGTCAATATACGCCAGGCTCTGATGCCGGAAATACGTGTTGTACAGCTCGGCGTAATGGCCGCCCCGCCCCAGCAGCGCCTCGTGCGTGCCCTCCTCAATAATCCGGCCGGCCTCAATCACGATAATCCGGTCTGCGTGGCGCACCGTAGACAGCCGGTGGGCGATGACGATCGCCGTCCGCTCCGCCATGATCGTCTCCAACCCCTCCTGGATCTGCGCCTCCGTGAACGGGTCCACGCTCGCCGTCGCCTCGTCCAGCACAAAGATCGCCGGGTCCTTCAGCAGCACCCGCGCCAGCGCCACCAGTTGCCGCTGGCCCATCGAAAGGTTGCTGCCCCGCTCGCCCACATCCGTGTCCAGCCCCTGCGGCAGCCCAGCCAGCCAATCCCCCCGGCCGATGTTGCGCGCCGCCTGCACCACCTCCTCGTCGCTTATCTCCGGCTGGCTGTAGCGGATGTTGTCCCGCACCGAGCCCGAGAACAGGAACGGCTCCTGCGGCACCAGCCCCACCTGCTGCCGGTATTCGCCTAAATCCAGACGCCGAATATCCCGGCCGTCCACCAAGATCTCGCCCCCCTGGAACTCGTAATAGCGGGCCACCAGCTTGGCGATGCTGCTCTTGCCCGCCCCCGTGTGACCCACCAGCGCCACTGTCTCCCCCGGCCGGATGTCCAGCGAGAAATCGTCAAGCACCAGCTCCTTGTCCGTGTAGCTGAAGGTCACCTCCCGGAACTCGATCCGGCCGGCCAGCTCCG
>JBOGUG010000481.1:0-2372 GCA_050696115.1 Promineifilaceae bacterium (SeqCode)
GGACGGTCTTGGGCTGCAACATGTAGCCCCGGCGCTGCTCGGCCGGCAGCTGATCCATGGCCCGCTGCACCAGTTGCCCAATCAGGCGCTCCTGGTCGTTCTTGCTCATGCTCAACTCCATCGGCAAATAGACCAGGAATAGCTCGTGCTCCGGGTCGTGGTACAGCAGCGGCGCCGCCACCTGAGTTACTGCCCGGCAGTTGGGGCATTGAGCGATGTTCAAGTAGCCACCGAGGAGGGCCTGCTTAAGCGGCGGCTGTAGGCCCACATCAATGATTTGAAAGACCTCGCCCTGGTAGGTCGTGCCGCAGCGCGGGCAAGTGATCTGGGTTTGCATGCTGTCTCCTATGGTTAGGCCGCCGGCCGGGTTCGGTTGCGCCTCTCACGCGGCAGCGAAAACGTAAAGGTCGTGCCGCTTGCCGGCCGGTCGCCGGCGGTTCGGTTGGCGCTGAACCAGATGCTGCCGCCGTGGGCCTCGACAATTGCCTTGGTCAAGAAGAGGCCCAGGCCGGCGCCTTCGGTCTTGCGGCTGAGCGCATTGTCCAGCCGGCTGAACTTTTCGAAGATGCGGTGCTGCTGGTGTTCGGGTATGCCAATGCCCTGATCGCGTACGCCAACTGTGACATAGTCGGGCAAGACCCGGCCAATGACGTCAATCTTGCCCCCCTCCGGCGAATACTTAATGGCGTTGCTGATCAGGTTGCTCAGCACCTGGCTGAGGCGGCGCTCGTCGCCGGGCACGGCCGGGAAATCAGCGGAAAAATCCAACTGAAAGTAGTGGCGCGTCACCTGAGCCGCAAAGCGGCGCACCAGGTCGGCGGCCACCTCTGACAGATCCACCTCGTCGCTCATCTCCAGTTTGAATGAGCCGGACTGTAGGCGCGACGCCTCGAGCAGGTTGTCAATCAGCTCCGTCAGGCGGTCGGCCTCTTCCTCAATGACCTGGCCATACTCCTCGAGCAGCTCGGGCGACCATTCGGCGTCCGGCCGGCGCAGGGTGCCGGCGTACCCCTTAATGATCGATACGGGGGTCTTCAGCTCGTGGCTGACGACCGAGATGAAGGTCTTTTGGAGCGCCTCCTCCTCCCGGTAGCGGGTGAGGTCGCGCACATTGGCGATGATGTTGGTCATTGTCTCGCGGCTGTTCATGAGGGGGGCGTAGGTGATGCCCAGGCTAATAGGCCCGCCCTGGCGGCGCGTCAGTTGGCCTTCAACATAGAGCGGGGACGCGCCTGGCAGCGGCCAACCGTTGGCCAGAGCCGCTTCAAGGGTAACGTCGGTGCGCAGGCTGTGCCAGCGCACGAGCTCTTCGTGGCGCCGGCCGATGGCGTCGGTCTGGCGCCGGCCGAACATCTGGCTCACGGCCGGGTTGAAGCGGGTCACAATCAGGCGGCGATCTAGGATCATGATGCCGTCGGCCGACTGCTCCAGGATGGCGTCTGAGCGCGTCTTCTCGTCTATCACCTGCTGGTAGAGGCGGGCGTTCTTGACCGCGATCGCGGCCTGGTCGGCGAAGCTCTCCAGCAGCCCGGCCGCGTCGCCGCTGATGCGGTAATTGGCCGACTGAAAGACGAAGATCATGCCGATGAGGGCCTCGCCGCTCATCATCGGCAGACGCAGCATTTGGGCGACCCCGATGTCGGCCAACTGGGCGACGGCCTGAATGCGGTGGGTGAGCTCTGGCAGCGCCTCCTGCTCCAGGCCCGGCTCATACGGCAGGCCCGACCGAAGCGAAGTGGCCTGTTCAAACAGCTCGCGGGGTAGGCCGTAGATGGCTGCCACCCGAAAGACGGCCTCGAGGGGATCGGCCAGCACGATGGCCCCAGCCCGGCCGGAGATAAACTCGACCGAGGCCTGCACAATAATGCGCAGGACGTCGGCCAGATCTAATTCGGAGGTAAGGGCTCGGCTGATTGCCAGCAGGTACTCGCGCTGCCGGACGCGGTAGTCCACCAACATTAGGATCGGATTGTAGCATAGCCAGGAGAGGGCTGCGATTTAGAGGTAGGCGGCCCGGCTGACCTGCCAGGCGAGCCGCCCTCTGCGCCTGAGGAGAGCGGGCTGCAGGCTGCCCAGGCAACGTCAACGCGCCTGGCCCTGCCGAGATTATTCCAGCGCGGCGGCCGGATCGAGCCCCGCCGCTTTTAGCGCCTTGGCGTAGGCCGAGCGCAGCTTAGAGTTCTGGATGCGGGCCTTACGCACCTGGTCGGGGCTCATGGCGCCGGTGATCTCAATATAGTCAGGCTCAGGCACGCTGGCCCCCGGCCGGGCCGCTGCCGGCGCGGGCGCGGCGGGCGTCGCGGCCGGCGCGGGGGTTTCTGCTTGCGCCGGGACAGGCACGGCGGCCGCTGCGCCACCCGACTCCTTAAAGG
>JBOGUG010000482.1:0-13724 GCA_050696115.1 Promineifilaceae bacterium (SeqCode)
GGCGAGCCTTTACCGCCGAAGGCGCCCGCCTCAATCAGCTTCTTGGCGTTGTCCCAAGCCCCGCCGCCGTTGTTCATCAGCAAGGCCACCAGGATGCCGGCAATGGTGCCCACCATGAGCAGGCCGGCCGCCGCTTCGGCGCCCAACAAAATGCCGACCACAATTGGCAGCCCGACGACCAGAAGGCCAGGAACGATCATCTCGCGTAATGCGGCCCGGGTAGAGATGTCCACCGCCCGGGCGTAATCCGGCCGGCTGGTGCCGGCCATGATGCCAGGGTCCTCGCGGAACTGTCGCCGCACCTCGGTGATCATGCCCCCGGCCGCCCGGCCCACGGCTCGCATCGCCAACGAGGCAAACAGGAAGACGAGCATGGCGCCGGCCAAGGCGCCGATAAAAACCGGTACTTCGGCCAGGTTTACCGACCGCGCCGCTTCCACCAATTCGGTCACGGCCTCGCCGGTCACGCCCTCCTGCGCGGCCTTGGTGCGCACAATCAGTTCAAGCTTGTCCAGATAGGCCGAGAAGAGCAAGAAGGCGGCCAGTGCGGCCGAACCGATGGCGTAGCCCTTGGTCAGCGCCTTGGTCGTGTTTCCGGCCGAATCCAGCGCGTCGGTGCCGGCCCGCACCTCGTCGGGCGCATGTGACATCTCGACGATGCCGCCGGCGTTGTCGGCAATGGGGCCAAAGGTGTCCATCGCCAAGATGTAGGCCGCCGTCATGAGCATGCCCATGGTGGCCACGGCCGTGCCGTAAATGCCGGCAATGGCCCTGCTGACGCCAAGCTGGTCGGCGGCCGCCGCGCCCAGCCCGAAGCTGGCCAGGAGCGCCACGGCGATAGCGACTACCGGCAGGGCGGTGGTCTCAAAGCCAACCGACAGGCCCGCAATGATGTTGGTGGCCGGCCCGGTGACACTCGCCTGGGCGATCTCTTTTACCGGCCGGTACTTCTTCTCGGTGTAGAACTGGGTGATGAGCAAGAAGACGAAGGCGTTGGCCAGCCCCACCAGGCCGGCGCCGAAGAAATAGAGCCACGAGTCGCCCATCATGAGAAAGGTGGCCAGCGCCAACAGCGGCACGGCCAAGCCGGCCGAGGCGTAAAAGCCTCGATTCAAGGCGTTCATTGGGTCTTCCTGTTGCCCGCGCATTCTGACGACCAGCACGCCCACCAGGCTGGCGAAGATACCCAGCGCGCGCAGCACAAGTGGGAAGAAAATCCAGCCAGAGTTGCCCGTGACCCGGAAGATGGCGACCCCCAGGATCATCGCGCCGATGTTCTCAGCCACGGTGGACTCGAACAGGTCCGCGCCCCGGCCGGCGCAGTCACCCACATTGTCACCCACCAGGTCGGCCACCACAGCCGGGTTGCGCGGGTCGTCCTCTGGAATCCCCTGCTCCACTTTGCCGACCAGGTCCGCTCCCACGTCGGCCGCTTTGGTGAAGATGCCGCCGCCCAACTGGGCAAACAGGGCCACGAAACTGGCCCCAAAACCCAGGCCAATAATGGCGAAGGGGGCCGATTCCAGGCTGCCGTTAATCCGGCCGTAAATCTCGAATAGACCCCACACGCCCAGCAGGCTCAGCGCGACCACCAGGAAGCCCGTCACCGCCCCGCCACGCAGGGCGACCGTGAGGGCCTTGTCCACCCCGTTGCGGGCGGCCGCCGCCACGCGCACATTCGATTTGACCGCGATCCACATGGCAATGATGCCGGACACGCTCGAAAGGACGGCCCCGATCAGAAAAGCAACCGCCGTCTGGATGCCAAACTCCAGCGGCGTCGCGCCAGGCACCTCGATGAAACGGTCAAAGGCGGTGATCAGGCCGCCCAACAGCACCGCCGTGACCACCGCCAGGAAGGCAATGGTGGTGTATTGGCGGCGCAGAAAGGCCAGGGCGCCGACGTAGATCGTGTCGCTCACGGCCTGCATCTCGGCCGTGCCGGTGTCGAGGCTCAGCACATAGCGAACCAGACTGTAGGCGAAAAGGATCGCCACCACGATCGATACCGGCATGATCCACGACAGTTCAGTTCCTAAGGTCATGTTGGTCGCAGCCTCCTAAGCTGACAAGGTCGTGTTTTGCACAGAAAGCGCCCGTCGGCCGGGCGCTGCACAGACATTCCGAAGTTATTCTCCTCACCTCTAGACTGGGGCGCGAATTGTACATGGCTTCACAAATCGAGGCAACAGCCGAGCCGGCCGCATCTTGGGCTGGTTGAGTCGCTGCCGACTGATAAAAAAACCCCTGGCAGCCGCTCGGCCGCCAGGGGGATTTCTCAGCAGTTCTAGATCGTTAGGCAGGCGTTATCACGCCTACTTGCCCAGTTGGCCGCGCACGGCGCCGGCCGGGAAGTCGCTGGTGTGCACATTAACGTAGTACTGCTCGGGGTTTTGCCGAATTGCCTTGATCAACTCCGCGTCAACGTCCGAAACACAGCCGCTCGAGAACCCGTCGGCGTCGGGCGGGCTGAGCGTGACAACCACCGGCCCAGCCACACCCGCTGGGCCGACGTGAATGTGGGCGGCCGCTGCCGGCAACGTAATGTCGGCGACCTGGATCGTGAAGCATACCTCGCCCTGGCCCTGGTTAAGGCTGATCGCGGCTGTACCCGAGCCGTCGGGGTCGCCGGGTCCAGGCACCTCGGCCGCTCCGGTCAGGCTGGCGTTCAGCGGGCGGCCACCATTGTCGGCGGCCGCAACACCGGTCGCCAACAAGAGAACCAGCAGTGCACTCATCAAAACTAAGATACGGCTCCGGCTACGAATGAAGATTGGGGACATTGGCTCACTCTCCTTTTGGCTCGTGTAAAGGCGCATTGCGCCTTCCCATTAGATTGTCACTCCATTATAGTACTATAGTACGTTTTGTGTAGGAATTTGAATCTCATGGCCGGAATTTCGGCCGCCTTGACCTGGGCTATAATGGGCCACAGATAAGAAACCGCTCATGAGCACCCTCCTGGCCTTCTTGCCCGCGGCCGGCCACCGCCTTCCCAACCATCCTGAACACCCCGGCCGGGTGGAGGCCATCGGCCGCCTGCTGGAGTCTAAGGGTGTGCTGCCCGACCTGATGCCCCTGGAGGCGGCCGCCGCCACCGAGGAACAGCTCCAGCGCGTGCACAGCCAGCATCTCATCGCGACCGTGCGTTCGGCCAGCGCCGGCGGTACCGGCCGGTTGGATGCTGACACCTATTACACCGCCTATTCCTATGACGCCGCGTGCCTGGCGGCCGGCGCGGCCGCGGCCGCCGTGGATGCCATCCTGAGCGGCGCTGCCAGCAACGGCCTTGCCCTCATCCGGCCACCGGGCCATCATGCCGAACGCGACCGCGCCGGCGGCTTCTGCCTGTTCAACAACGTCGCCGTCGCCACGGCCCAGGCGCGGGCGGCCGGCCTGGAGCGGCTCCTGATCCTCGACTTCGACGTCCATCACGGCAACGGCACTCAAGAGCTCTTTTATGCCGATCCGGCCGTCCTGTTCGTCTCGCTACACTTGTATTACCCTTTCTTCTACCCCGGCTCCGGCGCGGCCGAGGAAAGTGGGATCGGCGCAGGCAAGGGTGCAACAATAAATATCCCCTTTGGGCCCGGGGCGGGCGACCTGGCCTACGCAGCCGCCTTTGAGCGAGTGATCGCCCCGGCCGCGCGCCGTTTGCGCCCTGAAATGATCCTGATATCGGCCGGCTTCGATGCCCATTGGTCCGACCCCTTGGCCATGGCTGCAATGAGCTTGCGTGGTTACGCGGAGCTGGTGCATGCCGTCATATCCCTGGCCGAAGAGCTATGCGCCGGCCGGGCGCTGTTCGTGTTGGAAGGCGGCTACCAATTAGAGGCTTTGGCTTTTGGCGTCCTGAACCTGGCCTATGCCCTCCTTGGCCGGGATGAGATAGTGGATCCGCTTGGCCCCTCGGCCGAGCCTGCAGCTGACATGGGGGCCATACTCTCCTATGTCCAACGGCTCCATTTGCTCCCATAATTGAATCCAGGCATAATCTTTATGTAACCCAGTCGAGTGTAATAAGGGGAAACCAGTTCGTGGGTCGAATTGAACTCCACGACTATCTGAACAAGATCGAAGCGCTCCTGGCTGAAAATAGACTGGCGGAAACCAGCGCCCACTGCCGACACATCCTGTCCCGCTTTCCGCGCCATTTGGCCACCTACCGCTTGTATGCGCGCGCCTTGCTGGAAGAGGGAGACCATCCGGCCGCCATTGACCTCCTGCAGCGCGTTTTGAGCGCCGACCCCGACGACCTGATGGCCCATGCCGGGCTCGCCCAGGCCTGGATGGAATCAGGCGATTTGGTCGCCGCTACCTGGCATTTGGAAAGGGCCAGCGAGCTTGAGCCCTACAACCGAGTTGTCCAGCAAGAGTTGCGCGCCATCTACGAGCGTCAGGGGTCCGCTGCGCCACAGCGGTTCCAGCTAAATGGCGCTGCCCTCGCGCACTTGTGTTTGCGAGCCGGCCGCTACCCGGAGGCGCTCGCCGAGGCCCAAAAAGTTCTGGAGCGCGATCCCGGCCGGTCTGACATGTCATTGGTGTTGGCCGAGGCGCTTTACTTTGGGGAGCAGCGAGCCGACGCCAGTCGCCTATGCAGCCAGGTGTTGGAGCAATTCCCCAGCGCCCTCAAAGCCCACGCCATTTTGGCCGCTATCTGGCTTGACAGTGGCCAGGTAGACTTGGCCGAGGAGCACATTCAGCACCTGTGGGAACTGACGTTGTTGGACAGCAGCCAGGGCGAAGAAGAGTCTGTGGCGCGGCTGGCCTTCAGGCCGGGTGACGGCTTTGCCCTGCCGACCAGGGTGGCGCTCGAATATTTCGACGGCCCCACCCTAAACAGGGGATTGCCGCCCGAGCCGGTAGATTGGCTGGCCGAACTCGGTCTGCGCCAGCCCGCTCCTGACAAGGACGCGTTCGAGCCGGCCGACGACCGCTGGCCCAGTCTTGAGGCGCTCGAACAGGCTGGGGCAGCGGCGGCCGACGAAGTCACCCTGGAGTCCGCCGAGACCCAGACCTTGTTCGTCTCTGAAGTCGCCGGAGATGTCGCTACAGTGCCCGACGCGCCAGCCGATGTCGCCGCCGAGGTTCCGGAAGACGCTGCCGTCCCAGATGCAGCGCCGCCAGAAACCGGCATGGTGCAGACGGCCGATGCCCTTTCGGCCGAGTCGGCTACGGACTTCTTGGCCGCGCTCACAGAGTCGGCCGAGGTCAAGAACGCGCAGCCCTCGGCCGGTAAAGCCCTGCCAGACGCCGGCCTGTCCGGCAGCCATGAGGACTTTCTGGGCTGGCTCCAGGAGGGCGGCGCCCTCGGCAAAGAAGCTCAGCCCGAGGCGGAGGCATCCGGGGAAGTGGATTGGTTGGCGGATCTCACCCTCGAAGAGCCGTTCGGTCGTGCCACGCCCGAGCTAGAAGGTGGTTTTGACCTTCCGGAAGAGTTTGAGATGCCAGACTGGCTGGCGAGCCTGGGTGGTGGCCGGGGCGAGGAGGCGCAGCCGGCCGCCGTTCTGCCGGAATGGCTGGCCATCGAGCCTGAAAGCCCGGCCGAAGAGCCAGAGCCAAGGGAGCCGCAACCGGAAGAGGCGGCCGACGTGGCCGAGGAGACCTTTGAGGGCGGCGCTGTCGGTGAAATGGAACGGCCGCCGCCTGACCCCTACTTCGAGGCCGACGCCGAAGAGGATGACGCCGAATTGCCGGCCGTCGGCAACGGGCCATTGGCCTGGCTTGAGGAAATGGCCTTGGGCAAGCTGGAGGACGCAGAGCTGCATGTCGCCGCGGAGGCCCCCGTTCCGGCGGCGCTTGAGGAGCAGGTTGCGCCCACAGCCCCAACAGCGGCCGAGCCAGAGCTAGACGCGGCCGACGACGTCGAGCCGAACGATTTGGAAGCTGGGGCCGAGCTTGAATCCGAGCCGGCCGCCCCTGAAGCGGAGCCAGACGTGTGGGAGCAACCTGACATGGAGGAAGAGCTACCTTCCTGGCTGCGTGAACTGGCCAAAGGTTCCCGCAGCCAAGATGATGCGGATAAACGGTAGTTGTATTGCGCATATTGCCGCATGGCCGCATAGTATGGTCGTCTGACAACCATCGGCCGCGGGCCTTTGAGTAGTTGTACAAGCCTGTTTCAGGCCAAACCGGAGGTATCACAATGGGTGACCCAGAAGAGATGAACGCTGGCGACCAGGGCCAGACGTCAGACGACAACGGCGCGAGCTGGCATGCGCCAGCCGCGTCCGAAGGCCAGAGCGGAATCCCCGATTGGCTCGAGGCCGAATTGCAGAAAGCGGTGCCCGACGAAGCCAGTATGCCGGACTGGTTGCGGGCCGAGTTGGCCAGGGACAGGAGCGTCGCGGAGGCCGAGCCGGCTGACGCACCCATGCCGGCCGAACAGGCCAGCCCCGAGCCGGGCGACGGCGTTTATCCTTGGGAAGGCAGCGAGGCGACGGCCGCCCCGGTGGATACGGTAGCAGACGACGATCTCGACGACCTAAGCTGGCTCGACGAAATCGTCGCCGAAGAGCAGGCTGCTATGGAAGAAACGCCAGGCATGGATTGGAGCGACCAGGGTCGGCCGCGGCAGCCGGCCGGCGCCACGGCCGACCAAGAAGACCTCGACTGGCTGGCGGGTATGATTGAGGCTGACGACGAGGCCGAAACAGTCCAGCAGGAGGCCGATTCAGCCTTCAATTCTCTGCTCGCCGAGGCGGGCGCGGCCGAGGCCGAACTGCCGGCCAATCTGGCCGAGGAAGTGCCTGAGGATCCCGACGAGGCGATGGCCTGGTTGGAACGACTGGCCGCCCAACAAGGGGCAGCCGCCGAAGAGATGACCACGATGACGCCGGCCGCTCAGGAAATGGCGGCCGAGCCGGCCATGAGCGCGGCCGAGCCAGCCGGGACAGAAATGACTGAGATGGAGGCCGAGGGCGTGCCGGCCGAAGAGGAGAGGTGGTTGACGATGGAGGCGGAGCCGCCGGCCGCGCAGGCCGACGAAGAGGCGCCCCCTGAATTTGAGGAGCCGGAGCTGGAAGGCGTCGAAGCCGATGTCTGGCCCGCAGGTGGCCGCTCTCAGGCGGAACCGGCCGCCGCGGAAGATTTCGAGCCGGATTTGAGCGACGTCGAAATGCCGCGCGACGCCGACGAGGCGCTGGCCTGGTTCAACGAACTTGCCGGCATAAGCGAAGGCGATATCGAGCCCACTTACGACGAGCTGACCATTCTGGATGTGGAGCTCTTTGAGGTGGTTGAAGGGCCGGCCGAGGCCGAGCCGGATGACGCCATGGCCGCGCTGATGGAAGATGACTCCGATGACAGCATGGCCTGGCTGGAAAGGCTGGCGGGCCGCCAGGGAGCTGATTTCAACGAGATGACCCTGGTGACCGAGGTCGAAGAGATCGAACTTGTCGAGCCGGAGACGCCGACCGACGAGATCCCGGCCGCCGAAGAGCCTGGCATGGACGAGATGGTCATGGAGGAAATGGCCGAGGAGCCCACAGGCGTAGAGGCGATGATCGAGGGGGCCGCGGCCGACGTGGAAGCGTGGGTGACCGCCGACGACGAACGCGCCGGAGCCGGCGCCACAGGTCTGGAGGACGTAAGCTGGCTTGAAATGGAGGACGAGGCCGGCGCAGAGGAATGGCTTATGCCGCCCGACGAGCCACTCGAAGAGGTCGCTACTGCCTTAGAAGAGGAACCTCTGCCGGCCGAGATGATGGCCGAGCCGGAAGAGGCCGTCGAGCCTGATGCCCGGCCGGAACAGGAGGGGGCCCAGCTTGCGCTGGCGGCGGGTGACTTTGAGGAGGCTGCGTCCCAATTCGGCCGGGCGGTGGAGCAAGGCCGGCCCCTGCAAGCCGTCATTGCCGAGCTGGAGTCGGCCGCCAGCGAGCACGAAGGCCAGCCCCATCTCCTGCGCGCCCTAGGCGACGCCTATGTGCGCAATGGCCAATTGGAAAAAGCCCTGGAAGTTTATCGCCGCGCCTTAGACGCACTCTAACGCAAGGCGAATGGAACAAACGCTTGTACTGGTCAAGCCCGATGGGGTGCAGCGCGGCCTCATCGGGCCGATTATCGCGCGCCTTGAGCAGCGAGGCCTAAAACTCGTCGGCCTCAAGCTAATGCAGATGTCGGCGGAGTTGGCCGGCGCCCATTACGCCGAGCACCAAGGCAAGGATTTCTATCCGCAGCTGATTGCCTTCATTACCTCTGGCCCGGTTGTGGCCATGGTCTGGCAGGGCGGGGACGCCATCGCCGCGGTCCGCCAGTCCATGGGCGCCACCCGGCCGGTAGATTCACCGCCCGGCTCCATACGCGGCGACTTTGGGCTGGAGGTCGGCCGGAACCTGGTGCACGGTTCGGCCAACGCGGGCAGCGCCCTGCGCGAGGTGAGCCTGTTTTTTTCTGCCGGGGAACTGGTCGAATGGCGGCGGGATGCTGAACGCTGGATCAGTGAGTAGCCCCTACTGCATGCGCAGCACGACGTGACCGCTGCTCCATAGCTCTTCCAGCCGATAATAGTTGCGGACTTCGGAGCTAAAGACGTGAACCACCACGTCGCCGTAGTCCAACAAGATCCAGCCGGAATCGGCATCCCCCTCGATGCCCCAAGGTTGGCCGCCCCCGTTTCGTTTCGCCTCCTCGGCCACGCTGTCGCTAATGGTCTGAAGTTGGCGCGGATTGTCTCCCTCGCAAATCAGGAAGTAGTCTGTAAACACCGCCTGGTCGCGGATGTCAATCAGGACGATGTTGTTGCCTTTCTTGTCCACAATCGTATCAATTATCAATTGAGCAAGCTCAAGTCCTTCCAGAAATCACCTCCGTGATCTAGTGAAATCTAGTGAGTGGGTTGGATTCTAGCATCCGCGTCGGCCGGGCGCCAAAGCCACG
This sequence comes from Promineifilaceae bacterium (SeqCode), assembly GCA_050696115.1. Lineage (GTDB taxonomy): Bacteria > Chloroflexota > Anaerolineae > Promineifilales > Promineifilaceae > UBA11865. The sequence continues at coordinate 8,878 of JBOGUG010000482.1, forward strand.
TTCTTTGGCAGGCGGCCGGTGATGGTTGGGCAGCTCCTTGTGCCAGCCCTCCGCAAAACTAGCAGTCGGGGCAGCCGCTTTGACCCAAGCCCCAGGTCTCGGTTAGAATCGCCGCTTTGAGCCTTGAGCGGCCGGGAGTTAAATTGAACAGCATGGGTGCCTGGCTGGAAGCCCGTTACGGTGAAGAACCGGTCTGGGACGTCAGCGGCCTGACAGCCTACATACGTGAGTTATTCGAGAGCGACATCGGCCTGCAGGCGGTTATGGTGCGCGGCGAGATCTCCAACTTCACCCGCGCCCGCTCGGGCCATCTCTACTTCACTTTAAAGGATGCGCACGCCCAGCTGAAGTGCGTCATGTGGCGCAGCTTTGCCGACCGCCTGCGTTACAGTTGCCAGGAAGGGGACGCGGTCCTGGTTCGCGGCCGCATTGGCGTCTACGAAGCTGGCGGCGCCTACCAACTTTACGCCGATTGGCTCCAGCCGGCCGGCCGGGGCGACCTGGCGGCCGCGCTGGAGGAACTCAGGGCCAGGCTGGCGGCCGAGGGTCTTTTCGATCTAGCCCATAAGCGCCCCTTGCCGACTGTGCCTGGCCGGATTGGCGTGGTCACGTCGGCCGACGGCGCCGCCTTGCGCGACCTGCTGAACGTTCTCGGCCGGCGCTGGCCGCTTGTCTCGGTGCTGGTCGCGCCCACGCTCGTTCAAGGGCTAGAGGCGCCCGCCCAGATCGTGCGCGCCCTGGCTTGGCTGGACGGCCGAGATGACGTAGATCTGATCATCTTGGCGCGCGGCGGCGGCTCATTGGAAGACCTGTGGGCCTTTAACGATGAACGAGTGGCGCGGGCCATCTTTGCCTGCCGGCGCCCGGTCATCAGCGGCGTGGGCCACGAGACCGACCTGACCATTGCTGATCTCGTTGCCGATCTGCGGGCGCCGACGCCCTCGGCCGCGGCCGAGATGGCCACGCCCGACCGGGGTGATGCCCTGGCGGCGCTGGCCGGATTGAAAGAGGCCCTGACGGCCGGCATCGGCGCGCTGCTCGCGCGTTGGCGCGAGCAGCTCCAGGGCCTCGACCGCGAACTAGGCCACCTGAGCCCGCGCTCGCGGCTCGACAGTGGCCGGCAGCGCCTTGATTGGCTCGCTGGCCGGCTGGATGCGGCCGGGCTGCTGCGGCTGGAGCGCGTCCGCGGCCGACTGCTGCTGGCCCAGGCCGGCCTGCAAGCTGTCAGCCCCCAGGCGACCCTGGCCCGCGGCTACGCCATCGTGCGGGCGCGCGACGGCCAGCTGGTGCGTTCAGTCGGGCAGGTGACCCCGGGCATGGCGCTCGATGTCACGCTGGGCGACGGCCACTTTGGAGTAACTGTCGAATGAGTGAACCTGAGAGTGACGTGGAGAGTCTGCCCTTCGAGACCGCCTTGCAGGCCCTAGAGGAGACGGTCGGCCGCTTGGAGGCGGCCGAGCTTTCGCTCGAAGAGGCGCTCGACTTGTACGAGCGCGGCCAAAAGCTGTTGCAGCACTGCAACCGGCTGCTTGACGCGGCCGTCCTGCGGGTTGAGATGTTGACCGACGAGGGAGAGATTATTGTTCAAACGCCTGGCTGATTCGTTGGCCCGGACGCGCCAATCCGTCTTTGGCCAGATTGTCAACGTCCTGGGCATAGGCGAAATCACGGCCGAAAGCTGGGACGAAATCGAGGCGCTCCTGATTCAGGCCGACGTCGGCGTCGAGACGACGTTGGAACTGGTCCAGGCAGTCAAGGACCGGGTGAGCCGCGAGGGGCTGCATACGGCCGATCAATTGCTCAACGCAATGAAAGAAGAGATGCGCGCACTGCTGGCAGCGCCGGGCCCCTTCCAGCTTGAGCAGAAGCGACTCTTGACCGTAGCCTTGATCGTCGGCGCCAACGGTTCCGGCAAGACGACCAGCATCGCCAAGTTGGCCCATTACTATCAGGGCCAGGGCCGCAAGGTGATCTTGGCCGCCGGAGATACCTTCCGCGCGGCCGCGATTGACCAGCTGCGCATTTGGGGTGAGCGGGTTGGCGCGCCTGTCATCGCCGGCCAACCAGGCGGCGACCCGGCCGCCACAGCCTATGATGGCATCCGCGCCAGCCGGGCGCGTGGCTTTGACCTGCTGTTCATAGACACGGCCGGGCGCCTGCACACCAAGTTCAATCTGATGCAGGAGCTGGAGAAGGTTGCGGCGGTCTGTCGCAAAAGCGTTCACGCAGCCCCGCATGAGGTGCTGTTGGTGCTGGATGCGCCCACGGGCCAGAACGCGCTGGTCCAGGCTGGCAAGTTCAAGGATACGGTGGCCGTGACCGGCGTTCTGCTCACCAAGTTGGACAGCACAGCCAAAGGCGGCATGGTGTTTGCTATCCACCACCAGTTGGGGCTGCCAGTCCGCTTTGTCGGAACCGGAGAGGGCCTTGGCGACCTGGCCCCCTTTGACCCCGACGCTTTCGTGAACGCGCTATTTGAAGAGGCGTAATCAAGGCCGGCTGCGGCCGGAGAGGTGATTCGCTTAGCAAGCAAAGGACAGCGAGATGGAAGAACTTTTATCCCAGGTATCAGAGCTGATCAGCACCATCGAGCATTTACGGGGGCGGCTTTGACGTAGCCGCCAAGAGTGAGCGGGCGGCCGAGCTAGAGAAAGAGACACTGCGGCCGGACTTTTGGCAGGAGACCAGGCGCGCCCAGGGGATCATGCGCGAGCTGACCCGGCTGCGGCATGAGGTCGGCCGATGGGAGCAGGTCAGCCAGCGCCTGGCCGATACCCAGGAACTGGTTGAACTCGGCGACGAGTCGCTGTACAACGAGCTCGCACGCGAGGTCAGCCAGTTGGCCAGCACCGTCAACGAGCTGGAGTTTCAGGCCCTCTTTGGCGGTGACTACGACGACGAATCCGCCATCCTGGCCATTCATGCCGGCGCAGGCGGCACCGAAGCCCAGGATTGGGCCCAAATTCTGCGGCGCATGTTCGTGCGCTGGGCAGAGGCTCATAGCTATCAGGTCGAAATCCTGGACGAAAGCCCTGGCGATGAGGCCGGTCTAAAGAGCACCCTGCTTTCGTTCGGAGGCGATTACGCCTACGGCCGGCTAAAGTCGGAACGCGGCGTCCATCGCCTGGTGCGCATTTCCCCATTCGATTCCTCTAGCAGGCGCCACACGTCCTTTGCCAAGGTCGAGGTCTGGCCAGACGTGGCTGAAGAAATCGAGATCGAGCTAGACGAAAAGGCTCTGCGGGTTGACCGCTTCCGGGCCAGCGGCGCCGGTGGCCAGCACGTGCAAAAGAACGAGACGGCCGTCCGCATCACCCATCTGCCCACCGGCTTGGTCGTGTCGTGCCAGAACCAGCGCTCGCTGACCCAGAATATGGAAACGGCCCTGAAAATCCTCAAGTCACAGCTTTTTGACCTGGAGCGCCGCCGGCAGGAGGCCGAAATGGCGGAGCTGAAGGGCGAGGACGTGGACGCCGGTTGGGGCAACCAGATCCGCTCTTACGTATTGCACCCCTACAAAATGGTCAAGGACCACCGCACCGGTCACGAGACCGGCAACACCACGGCTGTGCTTGACGGCCAGCTGGAGCCCTTCATGGAGGCCTACTTGCGCCAGCAGATCGGCGAGCCGGAAAATTAGGACTTGCTATTTTGCCGGACATGTGCTAGATTTTCTAATTCACTACAAAGCTTTTGCTCTTGACATATTGACGGTCACCGATAGAATTGTAGGCTAGCGGTGGCGAGCGACTGATTGAGCAAAACAAGAGAGACTCTGCGACGAGAGCGTTGGCTGCGGCCGTACGCTCTTTTGTCATGTTTGGCGATCTGATAAGTTGCGCTCCAACCGCCTGAAGGGCGATTCTTTGTTTTAGACTGGGAGGTCTTACCTGGTGCTAGCAAACGAGTTCCGCACCCTGCGCATTAGCCTTGCATCCCCTGAGCAGATCCGATCCTGGTCCTATGGCGAAGTGACCAAGCCGGAAACGATCAACTACCGGCGCCTGCGGCCGGAGAAGGACGGCTTGTTCTGTGAGGCCATCTTTGGGCCTACGCGGGATTGGCAGTGCTACTGCGGCAAGTACAAGAACGTTCGTTACAAGGGCATTGTTTGCGACAAGTGTGGGGTGGAGATCACCCGAGCAGCCGTTCGCCGCGAGCGCTTGGGACACATTGAGTTGGCCGCGCCCGTGGCCCACGTCTGGTACACGCGCCGCGTGCCCAGCTATCTTGGCCTGCTGCTGAATATCTCGCGCCGCAACCTGGACAGGGTGCTCTATTTCGCCCAATACGTCATCACCTTCGTAGACGAAGAGGCCCGCAAACGGGCTGTGAAACGCTTGGAAGAGGAGCTTGCCGAGGCCGAGCTTCGCATCCAGGACGAAGTCCAGTCCAAGGCTGATGAGGCGACGGTGGAGGCCCGCGGCCGGCTTGAGGAATTACAGGCCCAGCTCGCCAGTTTGGAAAGCTCATTTGACGAGCAATTGACGGCAGCGACCGACGAGGTTGTGCGCGAAGCGCAGGCGGTCGAAAAGCGCCTGGATAATGCGATGGGCAAGAAGGCCGACGCAAAGATCATGCTCGGCGACACCCAGATTGCCAAGAAGGGCGACACCATCGGCCGCGAGCACATTGTCCTAGTTCAGGAGACCACCTCTGAGCGGCTGACCAGCAAGCAAGAAGAGCTGAAGGAAAACCGCGCCAGCCAGCAGGCCAGCCTCAGCGCCGAGATCGAGCAGTTGCGCGCCGAGATTGACAACGCAGCCGGTGAACTTCGCGACCACGCCGCCGTCCGGCTGGCGCGCCTGCGCCAGCAGGCCCAATCCAACCGCGAGCAGTTGGAAAAC
>JBOGUG010000483.1:0-2606 GCA_050696115.1 Promineifilaceae bacterium (SeqCode)
CGTCGGGGCCGCCCAGCAGCCGGCCGGCGAGCTCGCTCCAGCGGGCGCTGCGCTGGGGGGCCAGCTCGCGGCGGGCCAGCAGCGCCCGGCCGGCGGCGGCGGCCTCCTTGGCCAGGAAATCCAGCCCCGGCTGTTGGCGGAGTTGGGCCAGCGTCTCGGCCCTGGCCGCGGCCGGCATCCAGAAGTCGAGCCAGCCGGCCTGCGCTTCAGTCTCGGCCAGGCCGGCCGCCTGGGCGGCGGCGATGAAAGCCTCCAGGCCATCCGGCGCGGGGAAGTCGCAGGCGGCCGCCAGCCGGTCGGTCCAGCCGGGGGCCAGGGCCAGCCAGGCCAGGGCGCGCGGGTCGAAGTGGTCCAGGCGCTGGCGCTCCTCCTGGGCCAGTTGGCGGCGCAATTCCTGGGTGAAGCTCTGGCTAGGGGCCGCCATTGTCAGCCTGCATGTACTTTTGCAGCCGGATCTCGTCGTCGGCCGGCAGCACGAAGCGGCCGGCCAGGGCCAGCTTGACCAGGCCGTAAAAGGCCTGGCTGACGAAGTTGATCGGCATGCCGCCCAGCACGTCGCGAAAGCCCTCGCTCCAGTTGTTCCAACTGGCTTCGTCGTCCCGCTTGAGGCCGTAATTCAGGGCGAAGGGCAAATTAGACACGCCCGGCTTGAGCCGGCCCTGGGCGTCGAAGGGGTTGAGCAGCACACGCTCGCAGGCCATCAGGTCCTGGTCGTCCTCGCGCGGGAACGGCCGCAGCGGCAGCAGCGCCAGCCAGGGGGTGGCGATGGCAAATTCGCGCGTCGGCTGCACGATCTGGGCGGCCGGCCCGGTCAGCGACAGGCTCATAACGGCCGGGGTCAGGCCCGCCTCGTCCTGGCCCAGGCCGTAGCTGCCCAGCGCCCTGCCGCCGAACCAGTCCTGCAGAAATTCGGGGCCGAACAGGTGGACGTCGTCGAGGAAGAGCAGCGCCCGGCCGGCGCTGGCGGCGATGAAGGGGTGGGCGGCGCGGGCCTGGGCCAGCAGCCGGCCGAGATCGGCCCGCAGGGCGAGCGCCAGCGCCCGGCCGCTCAGCCGGCCCTGGTTGTTGAGCAATTCCAGCCGCACTTCGGGGCTCAGCTCGGGGTTGGCGCCCTCCACCGCCCCGGCCGGGCCGGCCGCCAGATGGTAAAGCTGCCAGACCTGGCCGCCCAGGCCGTAAATGGCGGCCGTCTGGTTGAGGGCGTCAATCAGCGCCTTGCGCAGCCCCTCGAGATTTTCGGGGTAGGGCAGGTTGGGGTTGTCGGGGTGGATGAGGGCCACGGGCAGATGGCCGTCGCGCACCGCCTGGGCGATCAGCTCCTGCAGCAGGCGGCTCTTGCCGTGGCCGGGCTGGTTTCTCTCGACAAAGGCGGCGATGACCGAGGGCTGGTTGGGCTCGAAGAGCCGGTAGTAGGCCTCGTAGAACTCGATCCGGCCGTAAAAGGCCGGCGGCCGCTTGATGTTGAAGTTGTTGACCCAGGTCTCGACCGGCGGCGCGCCGGGGTCTTGCCGGGCCAGCGAGGGGGTGTAGCCGGCCGGCACGCTCTCGGCCAGAAAGAGGGCCGGGAAGGCCCAGTCCACCGACTCTTCGGGCGACTGGTCGTAGGCGAAGGCGGCGCGCCGGCCCTGGGCGGCCGCGGCCACCAGCGGCTCGCCGCGCACGATCGCCTCACCGAAGCGGCGGGTGAAGTGGCGGCAGGCGCTATCGGCCACCCGGCCGGCCATGCCGACCACGACCGGGATGCCTTTGTTCACCAGGGCGGCCGCCAGCGGCGCGGTCACATGGCCGCCGGCCATTTCGACCGCCTGCGAGGCCTGGCCCGTGTTGCAGGCGCTCAGAACCACCAGCGAGGGCAGCCGGGGGCCGGCGCTCAGATAGGTGAACAGCGCTTCGACGTCGCGCAGGCGCTCGCCGCCGGCGTCGTTCTCGTCCGGGGCCAATTCCAGCTTGGCCCCACCCCGGCCGTCGAATTCGCCGTGGCAGATGAAGTGCACCAGATGGGGCTGGAAAGAGGCCACCAGGCGCTCGATGGCCGTGGGCGTCGCCCGGCGCAGCAGGCGGGTGTGGACGGTGCGGCCGTCGCGCTCGATCTGGCGCAGCAGGCCGAGGTATTCGGCGCCCGGCCGGATGCGGCTGTCGGTCAGGTCGGCGCCGATGGCGAACAGGCAGCGCGGCACCGGCGCCATCACCTCCGGCACGCCGGCCGAGCCGCTGACCAGGCGCGTCACGGCCACCTCGCGCGGGGCGTCCGGCCGGCGGGCGGCCAAAAAGCCGCGGCCGTCGTGCAGCAGCTCCCAGTTGAGGCGGTGCAGGTCGTTTTCGTCGAAGGGCCAGGCCAGGGCCAGCTCGAGCACGTCGGCCGCCTGGCCGGCCGCCAGGGCCAAAATGTCGGCCCAGATGGCCGGGCCGATCAGGCTGTCGAACAAATAGCGGCCGAAGAGGCTGACGTCCTTTTCGGCGCCCCGCGGCTGGCGCTGGACGATGCGGGTGTAGCGCTCGACGATGGGGCCGGCGTCCGAGCCGCAGCACAGTTCGAAGTGCGGCTCGCCGGCCGCCGGCAGGTCGGCCGCCCCGGCCGGGTCGGGGCGCGGAAAGCGGTGCGGCCC
>JBOGUG010000484.1:0-3345 GCA_050696115.1 Promineifilaceae bacterium (SeqCode)
CTGGACGCCTGCGCGGCCGAGCTGGAGCAGGCCTGGGGCGGCGTGCTGCCCGAGACGGGCTTCCGCTTCCAGGTCGCCTACAACTCCGGCAACGTGACGCGGCAAGCCGTGGCCGAGATCCTGCAAGACAGCCTGTCGCAGATCAACGAGCTGAACCAGGTTGAGGTCATCGGCCTGCCCTGGCCGACGTTCCTGCGCGCCTTCCGCGGCGGCTCACTGCCCGTGATCGTCAGCGGCTGGATCGAGGACATCCACGACCCGCACAACTGGGTGCAGCCGTTCACCGTCGGCACCTACGCCGGCCGGCAGAACATGCCCGAGGACATGCGGCAGCAGTTCGTGGAGTTGGTGAACGCCGGCGTCGCCACGACCGACAACGCCGAGCGTGAGGCTGTCTACTTCGACTTGCAGCAACTGCATCACGACCTAGCGCCGCAGGTCACGTTGGCCCAGGTCACAGGCGTGCGTTACGAGCAGCGTTGGGTCCAGGGTTGGTACTACAACCCGATCGAGACCGAGCCGCCGCTCGAGAACATGACGCTTGACTAGGTAGTCGTTACTCGTAGTTCTTTCGCCAGGGGCGGGGTTCGCCCTGCCCTTGGTGGAAGATCGGCGCGGTGGGGGCGGGGAAAGCTCGGCCCCCACCCGCGGCTCGACATCGGGGCGCGCTTGAAGCGCCCCCAACCGGGCATCGCAAGGAGAGTTCAAGATGACCACCTTCATCATCCGGCGCCTGTTGGTTCTGCCCCTCATCTTGCTCGGCGTCACCATGCTGATCTTTGCCATGCTGCAAGTGATGAGCCCGATCGAGCGCTCGGCGCTATATGTGGCCGAGGTGCCGCGCAATGAGGCCGTCTTGGCGGGCATCATCCGGCGCTATGGGCTGGACGAGCCGATCCCGGTTCAGTATTGGCGCTGGCTGACCGGCACGCCAGACCCGGTCACGGGCGAGACGGTCGGCGGCGTGCTGCGCGGCGACCTGGGCTTCTCGCGCACCGGCCGCGAGCCGGTGATCGATCTGCTGCTGCGCCGCTTCCCGGCCACGCTGGAGCTGGCGCTGTTGAGCGTGATTCCCATCGTGGGCATCGGCATCTGGCTGGGCATCCAGGCGGCGCTGCACCACAACAAGCCGATTGACCAGGCTGCGCGTGTCTTCGCCATCTTGGGCTTCTCGTTTCCGACGTTTGTCTTCGGCCTCTTAATGCTGTTGATCTTTTACGCCAAGCTGGAGTGGTTCCCGCCTGGCCGGTTGGACCCCACCCTCAACCAGGTCGTCCTGTCGGACAACTTTAACCGCTACACCTATCTGATCACGGTTGACTCGCTGCTGAACCTGCGCTTCGACATCTTCCTGGACGCGCTGCGCCATATGGTGCTGCCGGTCATCACGCTGTCCTACCTATCCTGGGCGCTGCTGCTCAAGGTGACGCGCTCCTCGATGTTGGAGGCGCTGCGCCAGGATTTCGTCGTGACCGCCCGCGCCAAGGGGCTGGGCGAGCGGGTGGTCATCAACCGCCACGTGCTGAAGAACGCCTTGATCCCGGTAGCGACCATCAGCGGGGCGACGGTGGCCAGCTTGCTCAACGGGGTGGTGATCACCGAGTCGATCTTCACTTACCCCGGCCTGGGTAAGGCGGCGGCCGACGCGGCCGTCACCCTGGACGTGGTGACGATCTTGGGCTTTGCCCTCTTTAACGCGCTGCTGTTTGTGCTGATCAACCTGTTGGTGGACGTGATGTACGGGGTGATTGACCCGCGCGTCCGCCTTTCCTAGAGGAGAGCGCCATGGCAACTAGCGATTCGTTAGCCGCCAGCCCGGTTACCCTGGACGACGACGTCGCGCTGAGTGAACAACGCCGCCTGGAGCGCCTATTGGGGCCGGAATGGGCCCGCCTCATCCGAGGGGTTTTCACCAACCCGCTGTCGGTGGCGGGCATGATCATCATCAGCCTGCTGGCGCTGATGGCGCTGTTTGCGCCAGTGTTGGCCCCGCCGCTGAGCAGCGACCCATACGGCATCCCGCGCGACGGCTTCAGCTCGGAGCCGAAACCGCCGGGCACGCCCTGGACCGACCCAGACCTGCCCGATGAGGTGTCAGCCTGGCGCCGCGTGATTACCGGCAAAGACGAGTGGACGCATTTGCTGGGCACCAGCAGCGGCCAATATGACATCTGGTACGGCATCGTCTGGGGGGCGCGCACGGCCTTCATCGTTGGCTCGATTGTGGTCTTCGCCTCGGCCACCGTTGGCATCCTGGTCGGCGCGCTGGCGGGCTTTTACGGCCGCTGGGTTGACTGGCTCCTGATGCGCATTGTGGAGATTTTTCAGGCGTTTCCCTTCCTGGTGGCCGCCTTTGTGCTGGCGGCTATCCTGGTGCCGAAGCTGGGGCGCAGCCTGCTGCCGGCCGTGATCGCCCTGGTCGTCTTCGGCTGGACCGGCTACGCGCGCCTGCTGCGCGGCGACATCCTGTCTACCAAGGAGCGGGATTACGTGCTGGCGGCCAGGGCGAGCGGGGCCAAGGACGCGCGCATCATCCTGAAGCACATCCTGCCCAACGCGATCTTCCCCACCATCGTGCTGCTGTCGCTGGATATGGGCGCGATCGTGCTGAGCTTTGCAGCGCTCAGCTTTCTGGGGGTGGGCACCGAGGTAGGCTACGCGGACTGGGGCCAGATCGTCGCCTTTGCGCGCGACTGGATCTTCAGCCTGGATCAGTACTGGTACATCATCGTCTTTCCGGGCGTGGCCCTGTTGCTCTACGGCCTGGGCTGGAACCTGATCGGCGACGCGTTGCGCGACATCATGGATCCTAAACTGCGCGGCCGGGGCAATTAGGTCACGCTTTCGGCAAGTCCCAATTGATTTGAACCCCCTCCCCAACCCCTCCCCCGCAACGCCGGGGAGGGGCCAAGGGAGGGAGAGAGGGCTATGCCCCCCCTCCCTCCGGGCCCACCGCCATGTCCCGCTAGCGGGGAAGCGACGAATTTGGCGACGGATACTAGGGCGGGGCAGGCGGCGCCCCGACAGGGCGGTGGCCGGCCTTTGCCTGATGGCCTGGCTGGCGCTGGCGGGCGTGGCTTTGGCCCAGGCGCCGGCCGGCCCGCCGACGCCGGCCGAGGGCCAGGGGGCGCTCGATCGGCTGGCGTCGCCCACCCCGGCCGGCCATGCGCAGAGCGACAGCGGCGCCCAGCTTTACTGGCTGCACTGCCAGCCGTGTCACGGCGACCAGGGCCAGGGGCTGACCGACGAATGGCGCGCCCAATACCCGCCCGAAGAGCAAAACTGCTGGCAGTCCGGCTGCCACGGGCCGCGGCCGTACGAGGAGGGCTTTAGCCTGCCCACCCA